>JBPCMT010000238.1:0-19786 GCA_051001995.1 Thermoleophilaceae bacterium | reverse complement strand
CCTCCGCGGCGCTCCTGCGGGCTGCGGCGCGACCGGGGCGCGACGAGCGCCGCTCGAGCGGCCGGTGCGATCGTGGGCGTCCGGCCCGCCGGCCAGCAGGTCGTCGAGGACCGCCATCCTGACGACGACCCCGGACTCGACCTGCTCGGAGATCAGCGCCTGGGGCGAGTCGATCACCGCCGCGTCGAGCTCGACGCCGCGGTTCACGGGACCGGGGTGCATCAGGAGCTGGTTTGCCCCGAGGCGGCGGGCGTCGATCTGGTAGCGGGCGGCGTACTCGCGCAGCGACGGCACCAGCGAGCCGCCCATCCGCTCGTGCTGCATCCTCAGCGCGTAGATCACGTCGGCCTCGGCGAGGTCGTCGAGCGAGTAGCGAACGCGGCAGCCGAGCGACTCGATCGCGCGCGGGATCAGCGTCGGCGGCCCGCAGACCGTCACGTCGCAGCCCATGCGCGAGAACGCAAGGATCCCCGACCGCGCGACGCGGCTGTGGAGCACGTCGCCGACGATCCAGACGTTGAGCCCGTCGAGCGGGCGCCCGGCGCGGCGGCGCAGCGTGAAGAGGTCGAGCAGCGCCTGGGTCGGATGCTCGCGCTTGCCGTCGCCGGCGTTGACGACCGCCGCCGGGCTCCAGCGGGCGACGAGCTCGGCGGCGCCGGCGTGCGGCGAGCGGATCACGATCGCCGCGGGGTCGTAGGCCGAGAGCGTGTGGACGGTGTCCTTCAGCGACTCGCCCTTGTCCACCGCCGAGCCCTGCGCCTTGACGTTCAGGAGGTCGGCCGACAGGCGCTTGGCCGCGAGCTCGAACGACGAGCTCGTGCGCGTGGAGGATTCGTAGAAGAGGTTGATGATCGTCCGTCCCCGTAGCGTCGGCACCTTCTTGATCTCGCGCCCGGAGACCTCGGCGAAGCTCTCCGCCCGGTCGAGCACGCGCTCGATGTCGTCACGGCGAAGGTCGGCGATCGAGAGGAGGTGCCTCACTCCCCCTCCCCCCGGCCCACCGGCGCGCCGCCGGCGGATCGATGGTCGCCGTTCGCGCCCGGGTCCGTCGCGGCGGGACCGCGGGCGATCGCGACCTCGTCGCGGCCGTCGAGCTCCTTGACGCTCACGTTCACGCGCTCGTCGCGCGCGGTGGGAAGGTTCTTGCCGACGTAGTCCGGGCGCAGCGGCAGCTCGCGGTGGCCGCGGTCGGCGAGCACGGCGAGCTGGACGCGGCGCGGCCGGCCGTAGTCGAAGAGCGCCTCGATCGCGGCGCGCACGGTGCGCCCGGTGTAGAGGACGTCGTCGACGAGCACGATCGTGCGGCCGTCGACGCCGAACTCGATCTCGGAGGCCCTGACCACCGGCTGGGCGTCCGCGGCGCGGAGGCCGACGTCGTCGCGGTAAAAGGAGATGTCGAGCGCCCCGAGCGGAACCTCGTGCCCGGTCAGCTCGGCGACCTGGTCGCGCAGCCTTGCGGCGAGCGGCGCGCCGCGGCGGTGGATCCCGACGACGGCGAGCTCTTCGGCCCCCGCGCGCTCGACGATCTCGTGGGCGATGCGCACGAGTGTGCGCCGTACATCGCTGGCGTCGAGAACGACCCTGTCTGGCACTGCGGCGTTCCTTCCTGGTCTCGCGGGACCCGGTTAAAGGAGCTTTCGAGCGAGGCTACCAGCCGGGGGCGATCGAACCGCCCGGCCCTAAGAGGAAGCTTCGAAAGGCGCGCTCCAATCCGGGCCTCATGACCTAGGTGGCGTCAGGCGGAGACCGCGAGGACGCGCAGTCCGGGAACGCGGTCGAAGTGAGACGCGTTACGGGTGGCGACGCCAAGGTCGTGTGCGAGTGCGGTCGCGGCGATCCAGAGATCGTGCGCGCCGATCGGCTCTCCACGCTCCGAGAGACCCGCCCAGGCATCGGCGTGGACGCGGGCGACTGGCTCGGTGATCGGGATCGCCTGCAGGCCGGCGAGGACGTGCTCGAAGAAGGCCCGCAGGCGGGCCCGACGAGCGCCGCTCGCGCGGTGCACGCCATGCAGCAGCTCGCTCACGGTGATGACGCTGATGGCACACTCCTCCTCCCCGAGGGGCTGCTCGACCTCCTTGGAATCCCCCGCCCGCTCGAGGTCGATCAGCAGGTCGGTGTCGATCAGGAGGGCCACGGCTCGCCGGGCGGTCCGGCGCTCGCGCGGGCTGCGCGCAGATCGTCCGCGAAGTCCTCGTCCGGCCGTGGCGCGGCCGCCATCAGCTCCCGGAAGCGCTCCGCCGAGACGAGACGGGCCTTGGGGGGCGCGATCACGGCGACGGGCGCTCCGCTGCGGGTCACCTCGACCTCGTCGCCGGCGGCGACGCGGTTTAGAACGTCCGAGAAGCTCCGAGCTGCCTGGGTGGCGGTCATGCGGGACACTTGCGAGGAGGGTATCAGATAAATCAGAGGGACGGGTCGCCCGGCTCGCCGGTCCCGGCTGCGGGTCGGGTCTGCGCCCTTTCGCCGGTCTCGGACGCGGGTCAGGTCCCTGTGCATGACAAGAATTTCAAGAAGCGTCTGACCAAGCGACTTGGGCGAGCCGGTCTGCTCCGTGCGGGTCGTGCTCAACGGGCCGCCGATCCGCGCGTCCGGCTGGGCCAACTCATCACCGGACAGCGCGCTAGCCAGGCCGTCGTCGTCGCGGCTGGGCTCGGGCTTGCCGATCGGCCCCCAGATCGTCCAAAGACGGCCGCGGAGCTCTCTGACGAAGTCGGCGCGGCCGAGCACTCGCTGACGCGCCTGCTTCGCGCGCTCGCGGACATGGGCGTGCTGCGGCGAGCCGGTGACGCCGGCTTCGCGCTCACGCCGGTGGGCGCCCTGCTGCGCTCCGACGTGGGAGGGTCGCTTCGCCCCACCGCGCTGATGGAGGGCTCGCCGTGGATGCGCGCGGCTTGGGGCGAGCTGAGTCACAGCGTCAAGACGGGCGAGCCCGCCGCCGACCACGCCCTTGGTCAGAGCGTCTACGACTACCTGCGCGAGCGGCCGGAGCAGGAGCAGGTCTTCAACAGCGCCGGGCTGCTCGCCGACTCGGGATTTCGCCTCGGCCGCGCTATCCCGACGCAGTCCCCGTAGAGCGTCCTCGAGGCGATGCCGGCCTAGGTCCGCACCCCGAGCGACCGCGCGGAGGCCGTCACCCGAGCACGCGCTCGTACCACGACCACGCTTCGCGCAGCCCGTCGTCGAGACTCGTCTGCGGCGCCCAGCCCAGCTCGTCGCGCAGCCTCGTCGAGTCGAGGTGCTGGCGGTCGATCTCGCCCGCCGGGACGCCCGTTCCCTGGACGTCGGGCTCGACGTCTCGCCCCGACGCCGCGATCAGCCCGCGGGTGACCTGGATCACGGAGACCGGTTGACCCGGGCCGGCGTTCCAGGCGCGCCCGCCCGTCGAGGGCAGCGAGCCTGCCACCGCGAGGTAGGCCTCGACCGCGTCGGACGCGTGGAGGTAGTCGCGCTCCGGCGTGCCGTCGGACCGCAGCACGGGCCGCTCCCCGGCGACCAGCGCGCGTGCGGCGTCGGGGACGATGCGCGAGAAGTTGACGTCCCCGCCGCCGTAGACGTTGGCGAGCCTGGTGACGGCCACCGGGAGCTCGTAGGTGACGGCGTAGGACCGGGCGATCATGTCGGTGCACGCCTTCGAGACGTCGTAGGGATAGGTCGGCTGAAGCGGGTGGCCCTCCCGATAGGGAAGCTCGTCGTGCGCGCCGTAGGCCTTGTCCGAGGACGCCACCACGATCCGCTCCACCGGGTCCCCGACCGTCCCGGCCGTGCGGCAGGCCTCCAGCACGTTGTAGGTGCCGCGGACGTTGCTCTCGAAGGTCGAGTGCGGCGAGCGGTTGGCGGTGCCGACGATCGTCTGGGCCGCGAGGTGGAAGACCGCCCGTACCTCGTACTCGTTGACGACCCTGACGACCGACTCGTAGTCGAGGACGTCGGCCGCGACCGTGTCGCAGCGGTCCTCGAGGCCCTCGAGGCGAAAGCGGGACAGGGCCGGGACGTCGCGTCGCGGCACCACCACGCGCGCCCCCTCGTCGAGCAGGCGCCCGCACAGCCACGAGCCGATGAAGCCCTGCCCGCCGGTGACCAGGACCGGCTGGCCCTCCCAGTCAGCGGCGCTCAAGCTTCGACCAGCGGACGCCACGGCGCCTCGCCACGGTCCCACAGCTCGTTGAGGAGCAGCGTGTCCTTGTAGGTGTCCATGCAGTCCCAGAAGCCCTCGTGGCGGTAGGCGTAGAGCTCGCCGCGCGTCGCCAGGTACTCGAGCGGCCGCCGCTCGAGTACGTCGTCCGCCGCGATCGCCTCGAGCGCGCGCGGCTCCATCACGAAGAAGCCGCCGTTGACCCAGCTTTGCAGGCGCGGCTTCTCGTGAAAGCGCGCCACGCGTCCGTCCCCGTCTAGCTCGGCGACGCCCCAGGGGTTTCGCGGCTGGACCACCGTGACGCTGGCGGCCCCGCCGTGGCCGTCGTGAAACGCCGTCAGGGAGCGCAGGTCGATGTCGGCCACACCGTCGGCGTAGGTCAAACAGAACCGGCCCCCGACGAGGTGCTCGCTCGCGCGCGCCACCCGCCCGCCGGTCGGCGTCTCGAGGCCGGTGTCCACGCACGTCACGTCCCACGTCGAGGGGAGCGACTCGGCGAAGGCCCGGATGCGGTCGGCGCCGTGGCCCAGCAGCAGCACGAAGCGGTCGAAGCCCTGGCTCGCGTAGAGGCACATCACGTGCCAGAGGATCGGCTTGCCGCCGATCTCCACGAGCGGCTTCGGGACGGTCTCCCCCAGCTCCCTTATGCGCGTTCCCTTGCCGCCGGAGAGGATCGCCACCGGCATCATCGCCGGGCCACCCTAGCCGCCCCTCGGCCACCGCGGTCGCCCGGGACTGGAAAGATCGGCCCGGTCGTGCTCCCGAACCTGGTCGTCATCGGCGCGCAGAAGGCGGGCACCACGAGCCTCCACCGCTACCTGGACCGCCATCCGGAGGTCTCGATGTCGACCCCCAAGGAGCTCAACTTCTTCACGTCGCCGGCCTGGAACTGGTGGCGGGGCGTCGACTGGTATGAGTCGCACTTCGCCGACGCCGGCGCGTTCGCCGTGCGCGGGGAGTCCTCGCCGAGCTACACGACCTACCCGCGGGAAACCGGGATCGCCGAACGCATGCACGCGGTGATCCCCGACGCGAGGCTCGTCTACATGGTCCGCGACCCGATCGACCGGATGGTCTCCCAGTACCTGCACCTCCGCGCGAACGGGCACGAGCTGCGGTCCCTGGCGGAGGTGTGCTCGGACCCGGCGCTCGCCGACAGCACCTACGTGATCCAGGGCCGCTACCACCTCCAGCTCTCGCAGTTCCTCGCCCGCTACTCGCGCGACCGCGTCCTCGTCATCGCGCAGGAGGACCTGCTGCGCAGGCGCCGCGACACGCTTCGACGCGTCTTTCGCTTTCTCGAGGTCCATCCGGAGTTCTGGGCACCGGAGCTCGCGGTCGTGGCGAACACGGCGGCGGACAAGGCCGGGGGTCTGCGAGGACGCGCGCGAAGCGTCGCGCGGACGCTGCCGGGGCCCGCGGCAAGCGGCGCCGAGGCGCTCCTGGCGCGATCGGGTCGCCCGCGGCTCAAGCCCGGCGTACGACGCCGGCTGACCACCCACTTCGCCGCGGACGCCGACCGCCTGCGACGCCTCACGGGCCGACGGTTCCGCTCGTGGAGCGTCTGATGGCGGCGCCGAGATGTTCCCGCATGTGGAGCTTGCGGTGCTCATACCCGCGCAAAAGCGGAGCGAGCGCTGTCGATGCAGGCAGCGTGGTCGCCGGCTTCGCGATTCCTGAGCCGGCACCCGCGGACGGCCCGCTGAACTGCAAGGGCCGCGCAGCGACGGTGATCGCCATTCCGGGCGTGCGCAGCGTCGGAACGCCGGGCGCCGACGTGATCATCGGGTTCCCGCTCGTGCGAGACACGCTCGACGGCCGCGCGGGCAATGACCTGATGTGCGGCCTCGGCAGGGGGACTTTCTCTATGGCGGCAGCGGTGACGACAAGCTGCGCGGTAATCGAGGGGGCGACGTTCTGATCGGCGAGTCGGACAACGATCGGCTGCAGGGTGGACCCGGCAACGACAGGATGCGCGGTGGACCGGGGTTCGACCGTTGCGTCGGTGGGCCCGATCGCGACGTCGCGATCGACTGCGAGGTCGTGAAGTCGGCGGTCAGCCGCTAGCTGTACGAGGCGACACGCGGTCCGTGAAGACACGGCCGGACCCCCAGCAAGACCTTCGAGCCCCCGGAGCCCGGTTCCGGGGGCTCGACAGGTTTCGAGCACTCAGTCCTCAACGCGGACGTGCACCGCCTCGCCGCGCTCGGGGAAGGGAATCTGGACGCGGTCGAAGTCGCGCGGCACGATCGTCCGCTCGAACACCGCGCGCGCCTCGTCGCGCAGCTCGCCGCCGCCGTAGCGGGGCGAGACGTGGGTCAGCGCCAGCAGCGCGACCTCCGCCTCGAGCGCGAGCTGGGCGGCCGCCCGCGCGGTGGAGTGTCCGGTGGCGGCGGCGCGCTCGGCCGCCTCGGCGGCGAACGTCGCCTCGTGTATCAGGAGGTCGGCCTCGTGCGCCGCCACCCGCGTCGAGGCGCAGGGCGCCGAATCGCCGGCGATCACCACCTTGCGCCCGCGGCGCGGCTCGCCGACGACCTGCTCCGGTCGAACCTCGCCGCCGCTCCCGGTGACGGCCTCGCCGCCCTGAAGCCGACCGTAGTCGGGACCGGGTCGGACGCCGAGCTCGACCGCGCGTGCCTCGTCGAAGCGCCCCGGTCGCTCCTGCTCCACGAGCGCGTAGCCGTACGCCCTGACCCCGTGCTCCACGGCGAAGGGAGCAATCGCGTACCCCGGTCGCTCGAGGCGGACGTTCGGCTCCAGCTCGATCAGGCGCAGCTCGAAGGGGATCCGGCCGATCACAGGGCGCAGCGCCTCGAACAGGCGGCTCAACCCGGGCGGGCCGTAGACCTCCAGCGGGGCATCGCGGCCGCGCAGGGCGAAGCTCTTCAGCATCCCCGGCAGCCCCAGGAAGTGGTCGGCGTGAAAATGGGTGATGAAGACCTGCTCGAGGTCCACGAGGCCCACCGACCGCTGGAGCTGGCGCTGGGTGCCCTCGCCGCAGTCGAACAGGATGCGGTCGCCGCCGAGGGCCACGAGCGTGGCCGGCAGGCCGCGCCGCGCCGTCGGCGTCGAGCCCGCGGTGCCGAGAAAGAGGACGTCGAGCTCCATCAGGCGAGCGACACGTGCTCGAAGGTGATCGTCCCGTCCTCGAGGCGGGCGACGCCCATGGTTTTCCGGGGCGCGCGGCGCCGCTCGGTCGGACTGCCGGGGTTGAAGATCTGAAAGCCATCGTCCGCGCGCTCGCTCAACGGCAGGTGCGAGTGGCCGAACACCACCGCGTCGACGCTCGGGAAGCGGCGGCGCAGACGCGCCACGCGCCCGCGGGCGGGCCCGGCGTCGTGGACGAGGCCGACTCGAACGCCGGGGCCCTCCACCACCCGCTCCGCAGGGAGACCGCTGCGCAGCGAGGGCGCGTCGACGTTGCCGTGGACGGCCGCCACCGGCGGTCCGAGGCGCTCGAGGTCTGCCAGGACAGCCGGCCCGACGAAGTCGCCCGCGTGGAGCACGAGGTCGGCGGCGCGCAGCCGCTCGACGCACTCCTCCGGCAGGCGTCGCGCCCCCCGGGGCATGTGAGTGTCCGCGATCACCGCCCAGACCACCGCGGCAGGGTATCCGCGTCTTCGCCGCCGTCTACGGGCGCGGGTCGCCGAGCTCGGTGAGCGCCCTCGCGAGGGCCACCGGGCCTGCCGCCAGCAGCGTCTTCGAGGTGGCCCGCCAGTCGTCGGCCAGCAACCCTCGATGCGTGTAGGTCGCCCAGCCCTCCCCGAGCGCCTCGAGCATGACCTCGGAGTGGAGGACGTCGCGCGCGAGCCAGTCCCTGACCTCCTCGCGGCCGCGCCACAGCGGCGCGTCCGGCCACCGCCCCCGGTCGGGCGGGCGGCGACGGAGCGCCGCTTCGAGCGTCGGGCGCACCGCCGGAAGGACCCGGCGGCGCGCCCACCGCACCGCGGCCGGGCTGCGTGGAAGGACGCCGGCGGGGGGCGCGAGCTCCGGTAGCCGAGCGGCCAGGAAGCGCCGGTGAAACCCGTTCGAGACCCGTTCGACGAGCGGCAGCGAGGCGAGCGCGCGGGTCACCTCCGGCGTGGCGAAGGCGGGCAGGGCGGGCGGCGTCGAGCGCGGCAGGATCAGCCGCCCCCATCGGCGCACGCGCTGCTCTCCGTACATGAAGTCGAGGCGACCCCAGCCGCCGTGGCCGAGCGACTCCGCCTCCGCGAGCCAGCCGTCGACCCGACGCTCCACTCGCCTGACCGCCTCGGGACGCGCGCGATGGAGGCGGAGCGGGATCGCGAGCAGCCGCAGCAGCCGTCGCGCGCTCGGGTCGGGCTCCTCGTGCGCTCGTGCCATGTAGTAGAAGGCGCGCCCGACCTCGCCGCCGATGCCGGTCACGAATGCCGACCCCTCGGTAGGCCAGACGTCTCCGCGCAGGTCGAGCGGGCAGGTCCCGTCGCTCCAGCGCGCGAGGCGGTCGAGGCGCTCGAGCGTCCCGCGCGCGGCGGGCGGGTCGATCGCGCGCCAGCGGTGACCCACTCCCAGCCGCGCAGCGACCTCGCGCGCGGTGCCCAGGTCGGGCGAGTCGGCCGGCCCCCAGGTGAGCGTCTCGAAGGGCGCGCCCAGCTCGCGCAGCGCCACCGCCACGACGCGGCTGTCGAGCCCTCCGGTGAGCCCGACGATCGGCGCCGCCACGCCGTCGAGCCGGCGTGCGAGCCCCTCGAGCAGAGCCCGCTCGGCGTGTGCTTGAGCCGCCGTCTCGGTCACGGGCGCCCAGCGCTCCGGCTTGGGCCAGTAGCTCTGCTCGAGCTCCCCGCGAGGTGTCAGCCGCACTCGCGTGGCGACGGGCACCGCTCGCACACCCTCGATCAGTGTCCGAGGGCCGCCCACGTACTCCAACGCGACGAACTCGGGCAGCGTGTCGGCGTCGACCCGCGCGCGGCCGAGCGCGAGCCAGGCGGCGGCCACCCCGTGAGTGGACCACACCGACGCCTCGCGCCCACGGGCGGCGTAGAGAGAAGTGATGCCGCCGGCGCCGGAGACGAGGCACCCCTCATCGTCCGAGGCTGCGGCGAGGACCGTGACCGCGTCGAGCGAGCGGAGGTCGCGGTCGCCGGCCGACAGGAGCGCGGCGGGCTCGAGGAGGCGCCGTGGAGCGGGGCCGCCCCAGCTTAGAACGGCGTCGGCCTCCAGCGGCTCGGCCGCCCGGTCCACGGTCCCGAGCAGAAGTCGCAGAGCCGGTACCCAGCGCAGCGACACGCGGTCGTACCCGAGCGGTCGGTAGAAGCGGGCGAGGTCCTCGGCGCGGCGCTCGAGCGCGGCCCTGTGCCAGGTCTCGACGCACTGGGCCGCGAACAGGCAGAAGCTAGGCGCCACGCCGGGTCCTGCGCCGACCGAGCGCCCGGCGGCGCCGTGGGCGGGCAGAGCGAAGCATGGGCAACGAGGATATCCCGCACGTTAGATGGCTGATTCCACGACCCCGAACCACGCGGCCGTGCGACCACCATCTAGGGTGGCGTACCGATGTCCGCGCCCGTCGTCGTCGCGGTGGTGTCGTGGAACACCCGCGACCTGCTGCGAGCCTGCCTGCGGTCGCTCGAGCCAGACGTCCGCGACGGGCTTGCCGAGGTCTGGGTGATCGACAACGGCTCGGCCGACGGCTCGCAGGCCATGGTGCGCGAGGAGTTCCCAGCCGCCCACCTAGTCGAGTCCGAGCGCAACCTCGGCTTCGGCCCGGCCGTCAACCAGGTGGCCGAGCAGACCGAGAGCGCATGGCTGGCGCCCGCCAACGCCGACGTTGCGGTGGAGCCCGGGGCGATCGAGGCGCTGCTCGCGGGAGCCGGCGGGCGAGCGCGCGTGGGCTGCGTGGCGCCGCGGCTCGTCACGCGGGAAGGGGCGACCCAGCACTCGGTGCACGTCTTCCCGCCGCTCTACCTCGTGACCCGCAGCGTGCCGGTGGGGCGGATCAGCCGGCGGCTCGGCGACCGCCTGCTGCTCGAGGGCGCATGGGACGAGCGCCGCCGCCGCCCCGTGGACTGGGCCGACGGCGCCTTCCTGCTCGTCCGCCGGGAGGCGTTCGACGCGGTCGGCGGCTTCGACGAGCGTCAATGGATGTACGCCGAGGACGTGGACCTGGCCTGGCGCCTGGCTCGGACCGGCTGGTCAACGCGCTACGAGCCGAGCGCCATCGTGCACCATGCCGTCTCCGCGGCGGCGCGGGACGCCTTCGGCTCCGAGCGCGTGCCGCGACAGATCGCCGCGCTCTACACCTGGATCGCCAGGCGCCGCGGGCTGCGCGCCGCTCGCCTCTGCGCCATGTTCGTCGTGGCGGTCGAGGCCGTGAAGTACGCGGCCCTGAGGCCGTTTCGACCGCGGCTTTCACCGCCCTGGCGGCTTACGCTGCACCGCGCGCGCGTGCGCGTGCGGGTGCACCGCGCGGGGCTGCGGAGCCGCGCGCGGCTGATCGGTGGCGATCGGGGCGGCGGGTAGACTCGCGGCACCGCGGCGGAGCCGCGGCGAGCGCCCGTAGCTCAGTGGATAGAGCGCTGCCCTCCGGAGGCAGAAGTCGCAGGTTCGAATCCTGCCGGGCGCGCTTCGCCACCGCGCAGGCACGCCGTTGCAAGCCTCGAACCGTTGGGAGCGGCTTAGCACCATGCTGCGTTGTAGCCGTATGGCTACGGAGATACCCGCGGGGGAGCTCAGCCTGCCGCTGCGCTGTAGCTGCCCCGACAACGGGTCGTGGTCGCCGCCGGTAGCGCCGCGATAGCGCAGCCGAACGCTAAGGTGCTCGCCGTGAATCCACGCGCCGTTCTCGGGCGGCTTCCCGTGCCTCTCAAGCAAAGGCTCATTCGCCTGCCCGGGCGGGTCGGCTACGGCTGGGGAGCGAATCTGATGTCGGAGCTCCGCAAGCGCTGGATACTGCTTCGCCATCCGCACGCGACCATCCGCTTCGAGGGGCCGGTGCGGCTCGGGCGCCGCGCCCGGGTGCAGATCCCGGGGCACGGCACGCTGATCGTCGGCCCGAACGTGGAGATACGCTCGGACTGCCTGATCGAGATCGAGGGCCGCGGGCGCGTCGCGATCGGCGAGGGCACGATCTTGAACGTCGGCGCCATCCTCGGGTGCAGCACCTCGCTCGAGCTGGGCCGGCGCTGCATCATCGGGCCGCATGCCTACATCAGCGACGGGAGTCACAGCTACGCGGGCGACATGAGCAAGCCCTTCATGGAGCGGGGCTACGACTACGCCGTGGTGCAGCTCGGCGACGACGCCGCCGTCGCCACCAAGTGCACGGTCACGGCGAGCGTCGGCGAGAAGTCGATGGTCGCCGCCAACTCGGTGGTGCGGACCCCGATCCCGCCCCTGTACGGAACGGGAGGCGTGCCGGCCCGCCTGATTATGTACCTGGGTCCCGAGGAGACCGAACCCGAGGAAGGTAAGCGTCAACGGCTGGCCTACGAGGCGTCGCGGGTGCGGCCGGGCGCTTAGCCTCGATCTACCGGGCGTTCAGACCTGATTCGTCCGAATCGCCCTCGACGATGACCTCCAGCAGGCTAAAGGCGGATCATCGGCAGCCGCGGCCTCACGTCAGAAAGGTCACTCCCATGGTGAACGGTTCGTGGGTGGTGATGCGACCCGACTCAGTCAGCGTCTGCTTCGATAATGAGCGGCTGATCGCCAACGCGGGGCTGTGGCCGACGGCGACGCTGGGCAAGGGCTCGAACTCGAATCTGCGGCCGGTGCGATCTACGGCGAGCGGTCGGCACGGTGAGGCTGGAGCACTACGGCGAGGTTGTCGTGGAAGAACACCGGTCGCCGTAGCCGCAGGATCGTCGTGAGATCGGAATCCCATGGAACCGCTCCTGATCCAGCACCACATCGCCAAGACCGCAGGGACCTCGCTGCGACAGGTCACGAGGGCCAACTTCGCGGCCAACGAGGTCGCGGACATCGAGCGCACGTTCCATCTAACGCGCATTCCCCCCGACTTCCATTGGGAGACCGTGATCCGCCGCGCGCGCGCCGCGTACCAGTCGCTACCGGCCGACCGCCGGACAGGGACGCGCTGCTTCATGGGACACGCCGCGCCGCTGCTGATGGCCGTGATCGACGACAGACCGGTACGGGCGTTCACGATGCTGCGTGACCCCGTCGAACGCGTCGTATCCCTCTACCGCCACGCCGAGCGGCAGGCTCGTGCTCCCGCGAGCGCGACCGGGCGGTGGGCTCCGATGGCCCATGCGATGCGCGATCGCCGGCTGAGCCTGAAGGACATCTACCTGAGCGCCGAGTCGCGCTCAAGGGATCCGGGCCACGAGCACCTCTTTCGGCCGTTCTTCAACGAACAGGGAGGCCAGATCCTGCTTGGCGTCCTCGACTCGCGCGAGATGCCCGTGACGAGCGACCGTGCCTCGCTCGAGCCGTACACGCGGCGAGCGCTCGACATCCTGTCCGACCGCTACGTCGTCGGGACGCAAGACCACTTCTCCCAGTCCGTCCGTTTGTTCGCCGACAGCTTCGGCTGGCGCACGTTGTTCGTTCCCCGCGCCAACGTGCGCGGCGAAAGCCTCCCCGTCGATGAGGAAACGAGCGCGTTGATACGCGCGTACAACGCGGTGGACGCCGAGCTTCACGCGCACTACGAGCAGCGGCTCGCGTATCTCCCGGGAGTCGGGCGAGTGGCCAGGCTGCGTGGCGGGACGGGCCACCGCGCACGCCGGCGCCTGGCGTGGGCACGGAGAGCGGTCGCACGGCCGTGAGCGTCCCGCTCGGGCGGCTGAGGCGCGCACCGGCCGCTGGGGCGCCCCGGACCGCGCTACATGCCAGCGCGGATGCTGGCGCGCGAGCTGCTCGGCAAGCTTCCGGACCCGGTCTGGGACCCAGCCGCGGAGGGCGAGCAACGATCGGCGAGGGCGCGTGCTCGGCTACGACGGCAGCTGTGAGGCCCGACCACGTTGGTCAGCTTGGCGAGCCGAGCTCCGGACGCCGATCGGCTTGCCTGGCACGGGCTGGCCGGCCGCCGACTACCCGGGGCCCGCGCGGTCGGCCGCGAACGCCCTGTCCCATGCCTCTAGGAAGTGCGGAGCGAGCTCTCGACGATACCTGGCCCTTGCGCTCGCCCAGACCCGTGGGCCGAGCCACGGTACTTCGCGCGGGACCACCCCGGCGAGACGCGCCGTGACCCGCTGAAGCGCGGACTGCGGGCTCTCCGCGGTCAACTGGCTTAGGAAGAACGGCTTGAAGTCGGGGTACCGTCGCACGAAGCGATACTCCGCGCCCGCGATCCGCGCTACGGTGCCGCGCCACTCGTCGAGGGTGCAAGCATGGAGGTGCTCAGCCCGCGCCGCTCGGTTGTAGAGCAGTCGGAAGCCCAGCGGCTCCATCCGCCTTCCGAGGTCGAGGTCCTCGTAGCCGAACGGAAAGGCGTCCTCATCGAAGCCATTGGCTCGCTCGAGCAGCGCCCGCTTCAGTGAGACGTTGGCCGTGTACAGATGCCACCATCGGGCCTCCTGGCCCTCGATGCTCCCGTAGCCGAACTGAAACCCCTGATCGAGCCAGCGCATGAACGGTGTGACCCGCAGCTCGCGCGCCCACTCCACGTGGCCGAGCACCCCCGCCTCCTGCTCCGGATGCCGGCGATGCCATGCGAGGTGCTCCCGAAGGAGCTGGGGGATCGGAAGGACGTCGTTGTCGAGGAACAGGATCAGGAATCCCTCGGCGGCTCGCCAGCCGCGGTTGCGCGCGCTCGACGCGCCCGGCACACTGGCCGCTAGGCGGCGTACGCGGTAGCGGCGATTTCCGACGGCGGACGCGACCGCCGCATGATTACCCTCCTTGGCGTCGCTAACGACCACCACCTCAAAAGCGTTGGGGTCGATCTCCTGCCGCTCTAGGTGACCAAGGACACGTGAGAGCTGGTCATAGCGGCGTAGGGTCGGAATGACGACGCTGATCTCGGGCACGGGTCGGCGATCGTAGCGACGGCCCGCGTCGCCGCAGGCATCTTTGAGCGACCTGCCCGTGAGCGCATAGCCTCGAGCATGGCGCATCCGCGCCAGCTCCTTCGAGCTCGTCTGCCTGCCAGACCGTAGAGAGTCAGTGGGAGAGGACGAGCTCCACCGGGTCGCGGAGCATGCAGCAGGCCCGAACGTGATAGACGACAAGAGGCTCCAACGGGGTCGCCTGGTAGCGCGCCTCGTACTTCCGCGCAGCGGTGACGGTTACAGAACCGGCTCTTGTGGGCCGAGGCCCTGTCCCCGGGGCGGCTCGCCCGCGCCACCCGCCACCGCCGGAAGGATCGTGACCTCGTCCCCATCCTCGACGGCCGTCTCGAGGCCATCGAGGAAGCGGATGTCTTCGCCCTCCACGTAGACATTGACGAAGCGCCGCAGATCGCCGTCCTCCGCGATCCGGTCGCGGAGGCCGTCGTAGCGCTCATAGAGCCCGTCGAGGACCTCGCCGACCGTGGTCGCCTCGTCCACAGTAGTCTCGGACTCGCCGCTCGTGACGCTGCGCAGCTGCGTCGGGATCTTCACCGTGACCGCCATCGGGCTGGCAATCTTAGACAGGCGCCGCGATGGCGGCGCCCTCGCAGCGCTCGACAAACGAGGCGACGGTCGGCTCGATCCGCTCGGTGTGGAAGCTCCCGCGCACGGCGTCCAGCGTCTTGAGCCCCTCCCCCGTGATCACGACGACCACCCGCTCCCCGGCGCCGATCTCGCCGCGCTCGGCCATTCGAGCGAGCGTCGCAACGGTGACCCCTCCGGCGGTCTCCGTGAAGACGCCCGTCGTCTCGGCGAGCAGACGGATCGCCTCGCGGATCTCGTCGTCGGACACCGCCTCGATCCCGCCGCCGGTGCGCTGCGCCAGCTCGACCGCGTACGGTCCGTCGGCTGGATCACCGATCGCTAGCGACTTGGCGATCGTGTCGGGCTTGACGGGCCTGCAGACGCGCTCGCCGGTGGCGAACGCCTGCGCTACGGGCGAGCAGCCCTCGGCCTGAGCGCCAGAGAACGCGGGGAGCCGACCGCCCACGAGGCCGACGTCGAGCCACTCCTCGAACCCGCGCGCGATCTTCGAGAACAGCGATCCCGAGGCGATCGGGACCACCAGGCGGTCGGGCAGTTCGAACCCGAGCTGCTCGGCGATCTCGTAGCCGAGGGTCTTCGACCCCTCGGCGTAGTAGGGGCGCAGGTTGACGTTGACGAAAGCCCAGTTGCGCTCGCCCGAGAGCTCGGCGCAGAGGCGGTTGACGTCGTCATAGGTCCCGCGCACGGCGACCAGCGACGTGCCGTAGACCCCGGTCGCCAGGATCTTCTGCTCCTCGAGGTCGGCCGGCACGAACACGTAGGAGTTGAGCCCCGCGGCCGCCGCGTGAGCCGCGACCGCGTTCGCGAGGTTTCCGGTCGAGGCGCAGGCCACCACTTCGAACCCGAGCTCCCGGGCCTTCGCCAGGGCCACTGTCACGACCCGGTCCTTGAACGAGTGCGTGGGGTTCGCCGCGTCGTTCTTGACCCACAGCTCGCCGATCCCGAGCCGCTCGGCGAGGCGGTCGGCTCGGATCAGCGGCGTGACGCCCGCGGCGAGCGCCGTGTCGGGCCGACGCCCGAACGGCAGGAAGTCGGCGTAGCGCCAGAGCGTCGGCTGGCCGGCCTGGATCCGCCGGCGCGCCGCCTCGGGCTCCATGCCCGAGAAGTCGTAGGCCACCTCCAGCGGCCCGAAGCAAGCTTCGCACGCGTAGCGCGCGTCGAGCGGATACCGCTCGTGACATTCCTTGCACTGAAGCGCTTGGACGTACATTCCGTACCTCCTAGTCGAGAACCCCCGTCGCTCTTTCTGTGACGGAGGCTCTGGAAGCGCTTCGCCACATCTCCCAGGCTGTTGCTTGGAGCCTGATGGAATTGGCACCGTTCCGCTCGCGCTCTCGCGCTCACGGTGGTTGCCGGGGCTTCACAGGGCCATGTCCCTCCACCCCTCTCGATGCGAACGGCTATGTAAGCGAAGAAGAATAGCGCGCCGGCGGCGGTCGGGAAGGGACGAGCGCAGCCGACGGTGGTGCCTGTCGCTATCTTCACCGGGCAATGGCCAGCCCGCAGACCGAGGCCGTGACCCCGCGGGCCGCCGAGACCGGTCCGGACCGCCCGCGGCTCGTTATGACCGGCATCACGAAGCGCTTCCCGGGCGCCGACACCCCGGTTCTCGACGGGATCGACCTCACGCTGTACGCCGGCAGGACGGTCTCGGTGAAGGGGCAGAACGGCGCCGGCAAGACCACCCTGATGCGTATCGTCGCGGGCCTGATCAAGCCAGATGCCGGCACCATCGCGCTCGATGGCATCGGCTCGGAGGCCCAGCCCGGGGTCTACAGGCCGCGGATCGGGCTGCTCTCGGCCGGCAGCACCGGCCTGTTCGCCCGGCTCTCGGTGGGGCACCATCTCGGCTATTTCGCGCGGCTCGCCCTGCTCTCCCGCGACCAGCGCGGGCGCGCCGTGGAGCGGGCGCTCGACACGTTCAACCTCCACGAGTTCGCCGCTCGCCGGGCCGACCGCCTGTCGATGGGACAGCGCCAGCGCGTGCGAGCGGCGGTCACGTTCCTGCACGACCCCGATGTCGTCCTCCTCGACGAGCCGCAGACCAGCCTCGACGCGGAGGGCATCGCGATGCTGGACAGGGTGGTCGCGGACCTGCTCGAGCGCGGCGGAGCAGTCCTTTGGTGCTCGCCCGCGGGCACCCAAAATGAGATCGACTTCAATCAGGCGTTCGTACTCGAGGGCGGCCGGCTCAAGCCCGAATGAGCACGATCGCGGCATACGGTCACGCCGGGCTCGCGGTACTCGAACGCGATCTGCGCGTCTTCATGACCTACCGGAGCCGGGTGGTCGGGCAGCTCATGAGAATTCTCCTGACGATCACGCTCTTCTACTACGTCTCGCGGCTCGTGAGCGTCGAGCGCTTTCCCACGCCAGACGACTACTTCGCGTTCGCGGTCGTGGGCATCGTGATCCTACGCTCGCTCCTGTCCTCTTACGGATCCTTCGGCACGACCCTCCGGCAGGAGCTCGTCGCGGGCACCTTCGAGCGAATGGCGACCTCCCCGCTGGGCGGCACGGCCGGAACCGTCGCGATGACGCTGTTCCCCTTCGCGCTCTCCCTGTTCACGGGCGCGCTGACGATCGCGCTCGCCGCGCTTCTCTTTGGGGTGCCGCTCGCCTGGTCCACCCTCCCGCTCGCCCCCCCCTTGGCGATACTGACGGCGCTCGCGTTCGCTCCGTTCGCGCTCCTGCTCGGGGCGATGGCGATCGCGTTCAAGCAGACGGCTGGAGCCGGCTTCTTCATCGTCTTGATCACGTTCGTCTCGGGCGCCGTCTTTCCGGTCGAGCTGCTTCCGGGCTGGATCGCGTGGGCCGCGGACGTCCAGCCGTTCACCCCGGCGGTGGACATCCTGCGGCACGTGATCGTCGGGACCCCGCTCGAGGAGGAGGCCGGCGCGGCGCTGCTGAAGATCGTGGCCTTCGTCGTGGTGCTGCTGCCGCTGTCGATACTCGCGATCCGGCGCGCGATCGAGTACGGGCGCCGCCGCGCGACGCTGATCGAATACTGATCGATTGGCGATGAGCGGTCTGAGCCGCCTCCCCGCCGGGCGGCGAAGCAAGTGGGTCATTCTGGTGATCGCGCTCGCCGTTGCCGTCGCGGGTGCCTCCCAGGCGCGCAAGTTCGAGGACGCCCAGGAGAACGAGCCGTCGAGCTTCCTGCCGGACGACAACGAGTCGTTGCGCGTGCGCGACGCCCTGCCGCAGTTCCAATCGGGCCGGCTGGTTCCGGCCGTCGTCGTCTATCAGCGCGCGGAAGGTCTCACCGACGTCGACCAGGAGGAGATCTCCTTCGACCGCGAGGCGCTGGCCGTCAACCCCCCGGAGGGGGTGGTGCGGGTGGACGAGCCGGTCACGTCCGACGACGGCACCACGGCGCTCCTGACCGTAGACATCTCGGGCGGCGGCCTCGTCGACGCCACCAAGCAGGTCCGCCGCACCGTCGCTGAGACCCCGCCGGGGCTGGACGTTGCCGTGACGGGCCGGGCGGGCTTTGCGACGGACCAGTTCGAGGCCTTCGAGTCGCTCGACCGGCGGCTGCTGCTCGGAACGGCGGCGCTCGTGCTGCTGCTGCTGGTGGCGATCTATCGCAGCCCGATCTTCTGGGCGATCCCGTTCGTGGCCGTGGTGCTCGCCGAGCTCACCTCGCGCGGGCTCGGATACGGGTTGACGGAGCTGGGGGTGACCGTGAACGGGCAGTCGGCGTCGATCCTCGTCGTGCTCGTCTTCGGCGCCGGCACCGACTACGCGCTCCTGCTGGTCGCGCGCTATCGGGAGGAGCTGCGCCGCCACGAGGACAAGCACGCGGCGATGGCCACGGCGCTCCGGCGCGCGGGTCCGGCGATCGTGGCGTCGGGGCTCACGGTGATCGCGGCGCTTCTGTGCCTCTCGCTTGCCGAGCTGAACGCCACGGCCGGACTCGGGCCGATCGCCGCCATGGGCATCGCCCTGGCCATGGTCACGATGCTCACGCTGCTCCCCGCCCTCGCCGTCATCGGGGGGCGACGAGCCTTCTGGCCCCTGGTCCCGCGCCCCGGAGAGGACGCCGCCCCCGCCACGCGCGGGGTCTGGCGCCGCGTCGGCGAGCGCATCGCGTGCCGTCCACGCACCGTATGGATCGCTATGACGGCGGTGCTCGCCGTCATGTGCGCGGGGCTCGCCGTGCTCGACACCGACCTGACGACCGGCAGCGGCTTCCGTGAGGACGTCGAAGCGGTCGAGGGCCAGGAGCTGCTCGTCCGCTCCTTCCCGGCGGGCGAGAGCGCGCCGGCGGTCGCCGTCGTCGGCGATCCGGCGCGTGCCGAGGACGTCGCTGCGGCGCTCGAAGAGCATCCCGCGGTGGCGCGCACCGGGCCGGTGGAGCGCGGTCCGCCCGGCGCCCGTTTCGACGTGATCCTCGAGGGTGACCCCTACGGGCGCGCCGGGCTCGAAGCGATCCCCCGCTTGCGGCGGGTCGCCGGGGAGGCCGGCGGTGCGACCGCGCTGATCGGCGGCCCGACCGCGGAGGAGCGCGACCTGCGCACGTCCGCGATCCGCGACAACCGCCTGATCGCGCCGGTGGTCCTGCTGGTCGTCTTCGCGATCCTCGCGGTTCTGTTGCGGGCGATCGTCGCGCCGCTGCTCCTCGTCCTCACGGTGATCGGCTCGTTCGCGGCGGCGCTCGGCGCGGGCGCCTTCGTGTTCCAGAATGTGCTGGGCTTCGAGGGTGTGGAGCCGACCCTCCCGCTGTTCGCGTTCATCTTCCTGGTCGCGCTGGGAGTCGACTACAACATCTTCCTGATGGCGCGCGTGCGCGAGGAGGCCCTCGCGGTCGGCACCCGCGAGGGCGTGCTGCGCGGCCTGGCGGTGACAGGCGGGGTCATCACCTCGGCCGGGATCGTGCTCGCCGGGACCTTCAGCATCCTCGCCACGCTGCCGCTCGTAACGCTCGCGGAGCTCGGGTTCGTGGTTGCCTTCGGGGTGCTGCTCGACACCTTCCTGGTCCGCTCGGTGCTGGTGCCGGCCTTGATCCTCGACGCGGGGCGGCGGTCGTGGTGGCCTTCGCGGCTCGCGCGCGAGGACGGCGGCGCCGCGG
>JBPCMT010000237.1:0-3725 GCA_051001995.1 Thermoleophilaceae bacterium | reverse complement strand
GCGAGCTCGTAGTCGAGCTCGAGGTCCAGCCGTGTGCCGCCCTCGTGGGGGACGAAGGTGGCCGTCTGGGTGCCGGTCAGGCTTTGGTCCTCGACCCGGGTCACCAGCTGGCCCGGCGTGGACTGCGGCGCGACGTCCGGCGCAGGAGGCACCGCCTCGTACGCCTCCACCCGCTCGCGGACTCGGCCGCGCCCGTCGGGGGTGGACTCCCAGGCGACCTGCGAGCCGGCCGTCGGCCAGGACTCGCCGACCTCGAGCGGGCGGGCGAAGCCGTCCACGAACGAGCTCCAGCGCTCGACGTCGGTCCAGCGCTCGAGGGCATCGGCCGGCGACAGCCCGACGATCGCGTTCGCCCGCGCCTGTCCCATCAGCGGCCCACCCCCACCCCGTACACCTCGCGGACGATCTCCTCGATCGAGCGGGCGATCGAGTCGAGCAGCGGCCGCACCTCGCGATGAAGGCGCTCGTACTCCCCGCGGCCGGCGTCGGTGATCGAGTAGTAGCGGCGGCTGCGCCGCTCCGGGTGCTCCCAGCGCCCCTCGATCAGGCCCCGCCCCTCGAGCTGGCGCAGCAGCGGGTACATGGTGTTCGGGTTGACCGAGAGGACGCCCGCGGTCACGCTGCCGATCCGCTCCATGAGCTGGTTGCCGTACGACGGCCCGTCGGAGATCAGATGGAGCACGAGGAGTGGCAACACGTCGGCCCGCCGCAGACCGCCGGTGAGCGGGTCGGCGGGGCCGCGCTGCGATCGGCCCGCGCCCCGGGCCGTGTCCTCCGCGTCGTGGACGCGGGTCGCCTGCGCCACGGCGTCCCGCGTGGCATCCGCGCGTTTACGGGCCCGGGGCATGCCGGCGGGATGCTACGCGGGACCCGGGTCGATCAGGGCGAGTCCCTCTCGGCGCGCGGCCGCGTTGAGGTCGCAGTCCCACGCTCCGATCACGACGGGCTCCCTCGCCGTCGTGACGAGCGCGGAGGCGAGCTGGACCGCATCGCAAGCGCGCAGGAAGTGCTCCTCGGCGAGCTCCGCCGCGCGTGCGATCAGCGCATCGTCCACGGGGACCATCGCGATCGACCCCCAGTAGAGCGTGAAGCGTCGCAGCGTCGCCTCGTGGGCCTCTCGACCGAGCCGGCGCTGGCCGGCCATCCGCGCGAGAGCGGCTCGCATCTCGACGTAGGTGAGCGCGCTCGTGACGACGCTCCTGGCCGCCCCCATCGCGGCCTGCACGCTCGCGCTCCCTTCCTCCTTGACGAACAGCTTGACGAGCGCGCTGGTGTCGAGGTAGAGAGTCGCCGCCCCGCCCTACCGGCCTTCGATCACGTACTCGGCGGCCGTCTTCCCGCGCCCCTCGAGCTCGACCGGCTCGGGCGTGGCCGGCTTTCCGCCGCTCCACCGAATCCGACCCTCGGCGATCAGCTCGGCCATCCCGGGTGAGATCGCCGCCGGGACGAGGCGAGCCACGGGCCTGCCCCGCTTCGTCACGGTCACGACCTCGCCGGACTCGACGCGCTCGATCAACGCGCTCGCCTCGTTCTTAAGCCGGCGGACGCCGACCTCGGCAGCCATGTGGCTACGTTATCAGTCCGAGTTGCTACCTGGCCTCGGGCCAGCCGAGGACTAAGCCGTGGCCGTCGCCCGCTCGCGGCTCGGCTCGCGCGGCATCAGCACCTCGCGGGCGATCACGAGCCGCTGGATCTGCGACGTGCCCTCGTAAAGCTGCATGATCTTCGCGTCGCGCATCAGCTTCTCGACCGGGTACTCCTTGATGAAGCCGTAGCCGCCGTACACCTGGACCGCGTCCACCGCCACCTCCATCGCGGAGTCGGCGGCGAAGCGCTTGGCGTGCGAGGCCGCCAGCGTGTTGCGCTTGCCCTGGTCGAGCAGCGACGCCGACTGCCACACGAGCAGACGGGAGGCCTCGATCTTGGTCGCCATGTCGGCGATCATGAACTGGATCGCCTGGTGCATGGCGATCGGGACCCCGAACTGGACGCGCTCCTTCGCGTAGTCGGTCGCGAACTCGAACGCCGCGCGCGCGATGCCCACGGCCTGCGCCGAGACGCCGGGCCGCGTGCGATCGAGCGTCATCATCGCGAGCTTGAAGCCGTGGTCCTCCTCGCCGAGTAGGTTCTCGGCCGGGACCTCGACGTCGCTGAAGGAGATCGTGGCAGTGTCCGACGCGCGCTGGCCGAGCTTGTCCTCCTTCTTGTCCACCGAGACGCCGTCGGCGTCGCGCGGCACGACGAAGGCGGAGATTCCCTTGTGGCCGGCGTCGCGGTCGGTCTTCGCGTAGACCGAGTACCAGCTCGCGTGGCTTCCGTTCGTGATGAAGGTCTTGGAGCCGTTTAAGACGTACTTGTCGCCGGCGCGCACGGCGGTCGTCTTCATGCCCGACACGTCCGAGCCCGCGTCCGGCTCGGTCAGACAGAAGGAGGCGAGCTTCCCGCCCTCGGTGAGCATCCCGAGGTACTCCTTCTTGACCTCCTCGGAGCCGCCCAGGAGCACGGGCGTGGCGGCGAGGCCGTTGGCGAGCAGCGAGGTGCCGATCCCCGAGCATCCCCAGCCGAGCTCCTCCTCGATGACGCAGGCCGTCAGGATGTCGAGCCCGGGACCACCGTACTCCTCCGGGATGTGTCCGTTCATCAGGCCGATCTCCCACGCCTTGTCGACGATCTCCTGCGGCCACGTGGCGTCGCGGTCGTAGTCCCAGGCGACCGGGCGCATCTCCCTGGTCGCGAAGTCGCGCGCGACCTCGCGCATGTCCTTCTGCTCGTCGGTGAGGGTCAGATCGACCACTTGGGCTGCTCCTTTTACCGAGGTCCGGCCGTGGCGCGACGAACGTTGCCCTGCGCCGGCTCCCCGGTGCCGATTGATTCGTCAGTCAACGCTCTCCCAAGGGTACCGAAAGCGACGGCAGGCGGCCCGAGTCGCTTTCAACCGATGAGCGCCCGCACCACGACGTAGAGCCCGAAGCCGACCGCGACCAGCGTCAGCAGCGCGAGCCCGACCTGGTCCGGGTAGAGCACGGGCCGGCGCGGGGCCATCGTGCGGCGGCGAAGGCGGCGCCACATGGTCCACACTGTAGATGCGTGGAGGCCTTTCAGCTCGTCCTGATCGTCGTGGTCGCCGTGGCCGTGGTGATCGCGATCGTCAGCGCGATCGGCATGAGCGACGTGTACCGCCAGATCGGCAAGGGCGGGCTCTCGCTCGACGAGCCCGACCGCGCCGAGCCGCGGCCTGTCGAAACTCCCGCGTCGCGCGCGGAGGCGGAGGCCGAGATCCGCCAGATGCTCGAGGCCAAGTCCGCGCGGCGCGAGGCGCGCGGCGAACAGCCCCTGGACGTTGACGCCGAGGTGGCCGAGCTCACCGGCGGCGGCGGGCACGGGCACGATGCCGGCCTGCGCGAGGAGGTTCGCCAGCTGGTCGAGGCGCGCAACGAGCGCAGGGTCCGCAAGGGCCAGGAGCCGCTCGACGTGGACGCCGAGGTCGAGCGCCAGCTTCGCGACCTCGGGTAGCAGCGCCAGCCGTCCGCTCCCGCCGCTTCCGCTATGAATTCGCCATGGCCGATCGCCGCTACGAGCTCGATGATCTCCTGATCCGGCCGGGCGCCTACTTCAATCCCCAGACCGAGGTCATGGTGATCGTGGACGACTCGCCCTCGATCGACACCGCGATCTTCAACATGGAGGAGTTCGAGGGCGCCGACTGGGTCCTGATCTCGGACGAC
>JBPCMT010000236.1:0-15944 GCA_051001995.1 Thermoleophilaceae bacterium | reverse complement strand
CGGCCGCAGACCTCGCAAGCCACCATCTCCTGATTCGGGGAGAGCTCCTTCTTCATCCCAGCGCGATGCTAGCGACCGCCACGGACCCGCCTCGCACGCGCCGCCTCACCCGCCGCGGACGGCCCGTCAGGCCCTGACCGCCTCGTCCTCGCGGGCGCGATCGATCACCTTCTGCGCGAGGTGCTGGGGGATCTCCTCGTAGCGCCCGAAGTCCATCGTGTAGTCGCCCTGGCCGCCGGTGATCGAGCGCAGGTCGGGCGCGTAGCTCAGCATCTCGGCCATCGGCACCTCTGCTTTGACCTCGGTCATCGAGCCCTTGGGCTCCATGCCGAGCGGGCGCCCGCGGCGGCCGTTGAGGTCGCCGATCACGTCGCCCACCGAGTCCTCCGGCACCGACACGGTGACGGTCATGATCGGCTCGCGCAGGACCGGCGACGCCGACTCCATCGCCTGCTTGAAGGCCATCGACCCGGCGATCTTGAACGCCATCTCGGAGGAGTCCACCGAGTGGTAGGAGCCGTCGTAGAGGCGCACCTTGAGGTCCTTGACCGGGTACCCGGCCACGACCCCCTCCCGCATGGCCTCGGCGATGCCCTTCTCGACCGCCGGGATGAAGCTGGTGGGGATCACGCCGCCCTTGATCTTGTTCTCGAACTCGAACCCTGTGCCCGACGGCAATGGCTCCACCTCGATGTGGCAGTCGCCGAACTGGCCGCGTCCGCCGGTCTGCTTCTTGTAGCGCCCGTGAGCCTTCGCCTGGCCCTTGATCGTCTCCTGGTAGGGCACGCGCGGGGGCTTCAGCTCGACCTCGGCGCCGAAGCGCTCGCGGATGCGCTCGACGATCACCTCGACGTGGATCTGCGACAGGCCGGCGACGATCTGCTCGCCGGTCTGCTGGTCGCGGTGGAGATCGATCGTCGGGTCCTCCTCCTGGAGCCGGCGAAGCGCGGTGAACGCCTTGTCCTCGTCGCCCTTGGCCTTCGGCTCGATCGCGAACGCCATCACCGGCGCCGGCAGCGGCGGCAGCGCGAGCGCCACCTCCCCGTCGTGGGCGGCCAGCACGTCGCCTGCGCGGGTCTCCTTGAGCTTGGCGACGGCGCCGATGTCGCCGGGCCCGAACTCGTCGGCGTGGCCCATCTCCTTGCCCTGGGGCACGAGCAGCTGCCCGATGCGCTCCTTGACGTGCGCGCGGCAGTTGTAGGCGTGGGAGTCGTGGCGCAGGACGCCCTGGTAGACGCGGAAGAGGTTGATGCGCCCGGCGTAGGGGTCGGCGAGCGTCTTGAAGACGAAGGCCACGGCGTCGCGGCCCTCGTCGGGCTCGAGCGCCGTGTCCCCGGCCTGGACCGCGCCGCGGTCGGCCGGCGAGGGCAGGTCCTCACAGATCGCGTCGAGCAGCCGGTTGATCGCGAGGTTGCGCGTCGCGACTCCGCAGGTCACCGGGAAGATGCGGCCCTCGCTGACCCCGGACTTCAGCGCCGCGACGGTCTCCTCGTGTGAGATCTCCTCGCCCTCGAGGTAGCGCTCCATCAGCTCGTCCGAGACCTCGGCGACCTCGTCCATCAGCTTCTCGCGGTACTCCTGAGCCTGGCCGCGAAGGTCCTCCGGGATCTCGGTCTCGCGGCAGTTGTCGCGGTCCGTCCCTTCGTAGACGAACGCCTTCATGTCCACGAGGTCGATCACGCCGCGCATGTCGTGCTCTGTGCCGATCGGGATCTCGGTGGCAACGGCGTGCGCCCCGAACGCCTGCTTGAGCGAGTCGAGCGTCCGGAAGAAGTCGGCGCGCTCGCGGTCGAGCATGTTCACGAACAGAAGCCGCGAGAGGCCGAGCGCGTCCGCTCGCTCCCAGAGCCGCTGCGTCGCGACCTCCACGCCCATGACTCCGTTGACCGCGAACACGGCGCTCTCGCAGACGCGCAGAGCGCAGAGGGCGTCGGCCACGAAGCTCGGCTCGCCCGGGGTGTCGATCAGGTTGATCTTGCAGCCGCCCCATTCGAACGAGCCGAGGCTCGCGGCGATCGACATCGCCCGCGCCTTCTCGTCCGGCGCCGAGTCGGAGACCGTCGTTCCGTCGGCCACCGAGCCCAGGCGGTTCGTGGCGCCGGCCTCGAACAGCAGCGCCTCGTTCAGGGAGGTCTTCCCGCTACCGCGGTGGCCGACGAGTGCGACGTTGCGGATCGCGTCCGCCTGCGCGTGTGCCATCTGGCTCCTCTCTCCTCGCTGGAGACGGAACATAACGCCCGCCGCGCGCCGCCGGGCCGCCGCCTCGCGGGCGCGTGCACCACGCCGCGGGGGCGCGTTTCACGCCTACCAGGGGTTTCATGCCGCGAGGCGAGCATTGCTTCTGCGAAGTGGTCATCGAGAAAGTCTCTCCTAGTGACCAGTTTTCAGAAGGATGTGGCCATCGAGCACGGTCGACCCGGGCAATGGGCGGCTGGCTCGGCGGGCCGACTGTCAGGCTCGGGCGCCCCGCCGGCAGTGGCGTCAGGCGCGCGGGTGCGAGCGCGCGTACTGGCGCCGCAGGCGCCCGGCCTCGACGCGCGTGTAGATCTGCGTCGTGCTGATCGTGGCGTGGCCGAGCAGCTCCTGGATCACGCGCAGGTCGGCGCCGCCCTCGAGCAGGTGGGTGGCGAACGAATGGCGCAGGGCGTGCGGGGAGAGCCCGGTGGGGAAGTCGGGCGGCAGGCCCGCGCGGCGCGCCCAGCGCGCGAGCCGGCGGCGCACGTCGGAGGTCGAGAGGCGCCGTCCCGACTTCGACAGAAAGAGCGCCGGCTCGGGACGCTCGGACGGCGGCGCCAGCGTCGAGCGGCCGCGGTCGAGGTAGCGGTCGAGCGCCCGCCAGGCGGGCTCGCCCGCGGGGACGACGCGCGTGCGACCCCCCTTGCCGGTCACGCGCAGCTCCTCGCCGTCGGGGTCGAGGTCCGCCACGTCGAGGGTCGTGAGCTCCTCGGCGCGCAGCCCGGCGGCGTAGGCGAGCTCGAGCATCGCGCGGTCGCGCAGCGCGAGCGGGTCGCCCGACGGGATGCTCTCGACGAGCGCCACCGCCTCCGCGGGCTTGAGCACGCGTGGCAGGTAGGCGTCGCGCTTGGGGCTCGCGACGAGGTCCGCCGGGTTCGCCGTCACGGCCTCGCGCTCGAGCGCCCGCCGGTAGAACGAACGGATCGCCGCGAGCTTGCGCGCCACGGTCGAGCGCGACGCCCCGCCCTCCGAGAGAGCCGCCGCATAGCGGCGCAGGTCGCGCGGGCCGAGGGCGACCGGATCGAGCTCGTGCGCCTGCGCCCAGCGCGCCAGCCGCTCGACGTCGCGCCCGTACGCGCGCCGGGTGTTCTCGGCCATCCCGAGCCGGACCAGCGTCGCGTCGAAGTCGCGCAGCGCGTCCGCCCACGTAGGCTCAAGCGCGATGTCGGTGTTCTTCGTCAACACGAGCGACGGCCGCGTGGCCTCCCGCCGTCAGCTCTCGGCCGCTGGGCTCACCGACGCCTCAGAGCGCCCGGTCGCGCCCTGGCACCCGATCCAAGGGCCGAGCGACGCATCCACGATGTGGTATGCGGTGCTTTCAAAGCGTGAGCGCGGGGTCTTCATCGGCACCCTCTGCGTTCGACACACCGGGCGCCAGGCCTCCCTCGAGCGCAGCGGGTGGAGCGAGGTGCCGATCGAGGAGATCGGCGCCGGGCGGTAGGGCGGACGCACCGGGTCCCAGACGGCCCGGGCGGATCCGAGGCGCCTACTGGATGTAGATCGGCGTCTGGACCGGGACCTGGTCGTAGAGCTCGATCACGTCCGGGATCGCCATCCGGATGCAGCCGTGCGAGGCCGAACTGCCCAGCGAGGCGACGTCGTCGGTCCCGTGGATGCCGGCGCCGTCGTAGATCCCGAGCCAGCGCTCCTTGAGCGGGTTCTTCGCCGTGCCGCCCGGGATCACCTGGCCGGCAAGGCTACCGCCCCACTCGGGGACGCTCCACGCGGGGTCCACCGCCTTGTTCTGGATGTGGTAGAGGCCGGCCGGCGTCTCGAAGCCGACAGAGCCGACGGCGATGCTGTAGGTCTTCTGCAGCTTCAGGTTCTCGTAGAAGCGAAGCTCGTACGAGCCCCTGTCCACGGTCATGTAGTACGGGAACTCCTCGGCGAGCTCGGCCTCGGTGACGTCCGGCTTGACCGTGTCGAGGCTCGCCTTGACCTGGACGTTGCGATCCGGGCTCTCGAGCTGCGCGACGACCCGCCGCGTGAGCTTCTTTGACTTGACCTCGACGCCGTCCTCGGCGGCCACCGTCTCGAGGCCGGTGCCCGACGGGATCACCTCGGCGTCCTGGGGCGAGCGGTTCATCTCGTCCTCGACGCTCGCGACGAGGTCCTGGACGGCGTCGCGCGAGTAGGTCACGCGCGAGGGCAGATCGGCATTCTCGGTGCCGCCGGTCAGGTCGCGCAGGGTACGGCTGAGGATGTTGCCCTCTCGGCTCTCGGTCAGGGCGTCGCGGACCATCGCCCGCAGGTCGGTGTCGACCTTCGCGTCCTCGGCTGACAGCTCGAAGCGCTCGTCGCCCGCCTTGACCTCGATCGTCTCCTCGAGCGGGCGCTTGATCTCGGCGGCGAGCTCCTCGCGCGCCTGGTCCGCCGTCATGCCGCCGACGTCCACCCCGCCGACGGTCACGCCGTCCGCGATCATGTCCTCGCGCGAGGAGTCATACGCGTACACGCCCGCCGCGCCAGCCAGCAGCAACACGACGAGTACCGCCGCGAATACGAACGGTGCCTTGCCCATCCCGACGGGATTCTACGCACCGATGCCGACGAGCGACAAGTTGCACGAGTTTCGTGCAACTTGTCTTGCGATTCTCAGGAGGCGCCGTTCTCGGCTCGCGCGAGCGCCTTGTCGATCGCGGCGAGCACCGTCCGCCGGTCCTGCGAGCGGCGCTCGTGCTCGCGCAGGGCGGAGAGCTGCGCCGGCTCGAGGGCCGCCACCATCGGCACGATCTCGCTCGCGTTGAGGTCGTCGTAGCCCTCGATCGCGGGCGCGGGCGTCCGCTCTCCCGCCCCGCGCCGCTCGAGCTCCGCCGGTTGACCCGAGTCCTCGCGCTCCTCGCGACGCCCGGCGGCATCGCGCACGTTCGGGCTCCAGCGCAGGAACTCCTCGACCTCGCGCTCGTAGTGGTAGGGCTCCTCGACGGCGCGCAGGATCGGGTGGAGGCGGAAGTGCTCGGACAGCTTCAAGACGCTTTCGCGGCTCGTGTAGCGATAGCGGAAGCCTGTTGCCTTGAGCTTGCGGTTGTCGAGCCCGCGCCCGAAGCGAAGCTGGCCGAGCATCTCCGGCGGGATGTGCACGCCAAGCCGGCGGGCGACGGCCGCGGCGACGCCCGTCCCCCACGGGGGCAGCGCCGGCGCGTAGCTCTTGCCGAGCATGCCGGCGACCTCGGAGAGCGTGAGCACGCCGTCGCCTGCGACGTTGAAGATCCCGGGCTGCTGGTGCTCGACGACGTGCGCGAGCGCGTTGACGACGTCGTCCTCGTGGACGAACTGGTAGCGCGGGTCGAAGCCGAGGATCATCGGGACGGCGGGGAGCGCGAGCAGCTTGGTGTGAGAGGTGCGCACGTCCGGGCCGAGGACGTTCGCGAAGCGCAGCAGCGTCACGAGCGTCCGCGGGTTCTTCTCCGCGAAGTCCGCGACGGACGCCTCGGCCTCCACGATGTCGCGCTCGATCGGCGTGCCGGGAGCGTACGGGCGGGTCATCTCCTCGGTGAAGAAGGCGGGGTCGTCCTGGGCGGAGCCGTAGTAGTGGGCCGACGACTTGAAGACGAACTTGCGGACCGTGGAGCCCGATCCGCCGCAGGCGGCCAGGACGTTCATCGTCCCCATCACGTTGTTCTCGTGCGCCGCACGGGACGCGACGGTGGTCGAGTCGACGGTGAGGCGGGTATCGATCACCGTGTCGATCTCCGCCGCGATCACGACCCTGCGCAGCAGCGCGTGCTGGGTGCCCACGCGCACGAACTCGGTGCGCTCGAGCTCACGCGTCGGGTCGCGCGAGTCCACCCCGATCACACACTCGATCGACGGGTCGCGCTCCAGGCGCTGCGCGAGCAGGCCACCCCAGTAGGTCGAGAGGCCGGTGACGAGGATGCGGCGCGAGGGCGGCGCGTCCGGCGCCCCGGCCGGGCCCGGGCCGCTGCGGCGCTCCGGCGCGGCGGTGGCCTCCATCAGCCGAACCAGACGGACTTGCGCGTCTGCACCATCTCGAACAGGTTCTCCTGGATCCGCGCCCTGACCTCGTGCGCGACCGACTGGACGAGCGACTTGTCCTCGTGGAGCCCCTCGCTGTCGAAGTAGATCGGCTCGAGGAAGCGGACCTTGAACTTCGCCGGCAGGTAGCCGAGCATCCCGAGCACGCCGAAGTGGGGGAAGGTCGGGGTGATCGGGAAGTAGATCAGCCCGGTGAGCCGCTTGAGCGCGCCGACGTGGGCGAAGATCGGCGCCGCCTCCTCCGCGCCGACGACGCAGACGGGCACGATCGGCGCCTGCGCGCGCATGGCGGCCTCCACGAAGCCGCCGCGACCGAAGCGGCGCAGCTTGTAGCGGTTCTTGTAGAGCTTCTCGGACCCCTTGCGACCCTCGGGGAAGACCAGCACCAGCTCGCCCTCGTCGTAGAGCAGGCGCTGCACGTTGGCGGGGTGGGCGGCCACGCACCCGAGCTTCGGGACCAGCATCGAGAAGCCCGGGTAGCCCTTGAAGAAGTGCTCGACGGTGATGTGGAGCTGGCGCGGGTGCGCGTGCTCCTCGCGGATGCCCTTGGCGATCATCGGCGCGTCGGGCGGCAGCGCGCCGGAGTGGTTCGACACGAGCAGCGCGCCGCCCGAGGCGGGCACGTTCTCGACGCCCTCGACCTCGCAGCGGAACCAGTAGTTGTAGAAGAAGTCGTAGAGCGTCCGGTCGAAGAGGCCCTCGATCCGCTCCGAGCGGCCCCAGTCCGAGAGGCGGCGCTCGGGCTCGACGCCCGGAAGGTGCTCGCGAAGGTCCTCGTCGCGGCGGGCGGGAACCGGCGCCGGGGGGGCGCTCCCGCCCTCGGGCAACACCTCGTCCACGCGCAGGCTGCTGCGTTGCTCGTCCGCCACCGGGCGATTGTGGCAGCTGGTCGGAGTGGGCGCCCCGACGGCCGATACGGTACGGGCGATGGCGTCGAACCTCCGCTCGCGGACGCGCCGAGTCGCTCGCCGCGGCGTCCGCCGTGCGGTGCCGGCCAGGGTCGCGCCGGCGAACCTGAGCGCCTCGGCCCGCCGCGCCGCCCGCAGCCAGCTCGACGGAGTCCTGCCGTCGGGCGCCTATCCGACGCCGCCGTGGGCCGCGCGCCGGGCCGACGGCGACTACGGGCAGCCCGCCACGCAGAGCTGGCGCGAGATCGACTGGAGCGAGCACGTCCGTCAGGCGGAGGTGGAGGGACGGACCGTCCGCTACGTGGACCTGGGCGAGGGAGACGCCCCGCCGGTCGTGTTCGTCCACGGGCTGGGCGGCAACTGGCAGAACTGGCTCGAGAACCTGCCCCGTGTCGCCCAGAGCCGCCGCGTGCTCGCGCTCGACCTGCCCGGCTTCGGGGAGTCCGAGATGCCGGCCTCGAAGATCTCGATCTCCGGCTACGCGGAGCTCGTGGACGCCTGGCTGGAGCGGCTCGGCGTCGGGCACGTCGCCGTGGTGGGCAACTCGATGGGCGGGTTCATCGCGGCCGAGCTCGCGATCCGCTACCCGGAGCGCGTCGAGCGCCTGGCGCTGGTGTCGGCCGCGGGGATCTCGATCACCAACCTCAGACGCCGCCCAACGATGACGATCGCGCGCGCCGCGACGGTCGTCGGCGCCCTGACCGCGTCGCGCAGCAGGGCCATCATCGCGCGCGAGCGGTTGCGGCACGCCGTGATCTCGCCGGTCATACGCCACCCCACGCTGATCGCGCCCGACCTCCTCTACGAGGTCATGCAGGGCTCCGGGAAGCCCGGCTACATCGACGCGCTCGACGCCCTCACGAGCTACGACTTCCGCGACCGCATCGGCGAGATCCGCGCCCCCGCGCTGATCGTGTGGGGCCGCGAGGACGTGCTCGTGCCGGTCAGGGATGCCGACGAGTTCGAGCGGCAGATCCCAAGCTCGCGCCGGCTGATCATGGACGACACCGGGCACGCTCCGATGCTCGAGCGGCCCGAGCACTTCAACCGCTGCCTGGTCGGCTTCCTCTCCGGTCAGTAGGTCAGCGCGCCCTCGGCCGCCGAGCCGACGTGGCGGGCGTACTTGCCGAGCACGCCCGACTCGTACGCCGGTGGAGGCGGCTCGTAGGCCTCGACGCGGCGCCGGATCTCGTCGTCGGCCAGCTCGACGTTGAGCTCGCGCGCCGGGACGTCGAAGACCACGGCGTCCCCGTCGCGGATCGCCGCGATCGGGCCACCGTGGGGCGCCTCGGGCGCCACGTGGCCGGCCATCAGACCGTGGGTCGCGCCCGAGAACCTGCCGTCGGTGAGCAGCGCCACCGATTCGCCGAGCCCCTCGCCGACGAGCGCGGCGGTGACCGCGAGCATCTCCCGCATGCCGGGTCCGCCGGCCGGCCCCTCGTTGCGGATGACCACGACGTCGCCGGCCTCGACCCGGGATGCCTTGATCGCAGCGAAGGCGTCCTCCTCGCTCTCGAACACCCGCGCCGGCCCACGATGGTGCGTGCGGCCGTGCCCGGCGAGCTTGACCACGCATCCGTCCGGCGCCAGGTTGCCGCGCAGGATCGCGAGGCCGCCGGTGGACTGGATCGGGTCCTCGAGCGAGCGCACGACCTCCTGGCCGTCGGCTTCCTCCGCCTCCGCGACCTCCTCACCGAGCGATCGCCCGGTGACCGTCGCCGCATCGGCGTGCATCAGGCCGCCGTCCACCAGCCGCTTCGCCACCAGCCGCAGGCCGCCGGCCCGGTAGAGGTCGGTGGCCACGAAGCGGCCACCCGGCTTGAGGTCGGCGATCAGCGGCGTGCGCGCGCTGACGCGGTCGAAGTCGTCGATCGTGAGCGCCACGCCGGCCTCGCGCGCGACCGCCAGCAGGTGGAGCACCGCGTTCGTCGATCCCCCGGTGGCCGCGACCGACGCGATCGCGTTCTCCAGGCCCTCGGCAGTGATCACCGCGCTCGGGCGCTGGTCGCGCTCGATCAGGTCCAGCAGCAGGCGTCCGCAGCTCTCGGCCACGTCGCCCTTGCGGCCGTCCTCGGCCGGGACCATGCCGCTGCCCATCGGCGAGATGCCGAGCGCCTCGAACGCGAGCGCCATGGTGTTGGCCGTGAACTGTCCGGCGCAGGCGCCGGCGCCGGGCGAGGCCTCCGCCTCGAGCTCCGCCAGGTCGGCGTCCGACATGTCGCCGGCCGCGTGGGCGCCGACCGCCTCGAAGACGTCCTGGATCGTGACGTCGCGGCCGCGCCATCGGCCGGGTGCGATCGAGCCCCCGTAGAGCATCAGCGCCGGCATGTCGAGGCGCGCGAGGGCCATCACGCAGCCCGGGATCGTCTTGTCGCAGCCCGACAGCGCCACCACGCCGTCGAACTGGCGGCCACGGGCAACGAGCTCGATCGAGTCCGCGATGACCTCGCGGCTGACGAGCGAGGTCTTCATGCCCTCCGTCCCCATCGTGATCCCGTCGGAGACGGCGACCGTGTTGTACTCCATGGGGGTGCCGCCGGCGGCGCGGACGCCGTCCTTCACCCGCTCAGCCAGCCGCCGCAGGTGGAAGTTGCAGGGCATCGTCTCGGTCCACGTGTTGGCGATGCCGACGATCGGGCGCGCGAGCGCCTCGGCGTCGAACCCGATGCCCGCGTAGTAGGCCCGCGCGGGCGCGCGGTCAGGCCCCTCGACGAGAGCCCGGCTGCCCAGGCGGCGCTCGACGCTCACGAGCCGCCAGCCGTCGGAACGCCGGCCAACGCGCGCGGGCGGCCGCTCATCCGCGCGATGCGACCTGGCCGCCGCCGCGCCGCTGGCGCTCCCACTCGGCCAGGCGCCAGATGTCGCGACGCACCCGCCCGGGATCGACCTGGCGCCCGGGGAGGTGCATGTTGGCGCTCGCGACGAGCCGCCGCTCGTCGCCCGTGAGCGCCATCCACTTGGCCAGCACGTCGTCGGAGTCGGGGAGCCGCGGGACCGAAAGCGACGACGCGAGTTCGGGGAACTCCACGCAGTACTCGCTCAGCAGCTGGCGGGTCTCCGGCACGAAGGCCACGAGCGGCTTTTGGGGGTAGATCAGGTAGGCGTAGACACCGCTGCGGCGCGCGCTCCCCGCGGCCCCGGGGCGACGCGCCTGGGCGCCCCACACGCGGATGAACCCGAGGTCGCGGTACATCGCCCACTCCTCCTCGTTGACGCAGGAGCGAAGTAGCTCGCGGGCGCGCTGCTCGGCGCGCCGTTCGCGACCCGGGTCGGGCAGGTCGAGGACCTCGCGCCCCGTCCGCTCGCCGCGCCGCTCGGCGAGTCGCCGGCGGGCGCTGCCAACGCCCCGCGCGATCGCCGGCAGCGCGAGGACCGCGGCCAAGACCAGAAGGGCGAGGAGCGCCAGCAGCATCGATCGAAGGCCGCTAGCCGCCCGCGGCGCGCGGAAAGAAGATCACGCGCTCGGCCTGCGACGGAATCTCGTCGTAGTGGCGGACCATCAGCGCCTCGCGGCGGCCGCTCGCCCGGTCGCGAGTGGGCACCGCCGCCCACATGCCCGCGTCGAGCTGGCGCCGGAACTCCTCGATGAGGCGTTCCTCGTCCTCGCGCGCGCGCCGATCGCCCTCGGCGAGAAGGACCTCGCCGTGACCCGGCCTCATGCGTAGAAACCTGATGTTCGCCATCCTTTGCGCTGCCTCTCCCGACTCGAAGGCGTCGCGATTATGTCAAAGCGACGGCGCCCGGCCGCCGCGCGATGCCGAGGGCGTCGACCGGTCCGGCGCCCGCGCCGAGCCCTCGCAGGCCGTCGCGCACCGCGGCCGCCGCCACCCTCCTTGCGGCGCGCGCCGCGTCGAGCGGTGCGGCCCCGCGGGCGAGGAACGCGGCCAGCGCCGAGGAGTGGGTGCAGCCCGACCCGTGCGCGGCGCCGTCGGGATGGCGATCCCCCGGAAGCGCCACGAACTGAGCGCCGTCGAAGAAGACGTCCGTGGCCTCCGCGCGGTGCCCGCCGGTCACGACGACCGCGTCCGGGCCGAGGGCATGGACCGCGCGAGCGAGCGACTCGGCGTCCTCGCCCGTCTCGGGCCCCGGCCTGTCCGCATCCGCATCGGCCTCCGCCCCCGCGAGCACCCGCGCCTCCGAGAGGTTGGGCGTGGCGACCGTGGCTCGCGGGAGCAGGCGCCCCCGCAGGGCCCGCCGGGCGTCCTCGTCCAGCAGCACGGCGCCGCTCTCGGCGACCATCACAGGGTCGAGCACCACCGGCACGTTCGCGACGAGGCCGAGCGCCTGCTCGACCGCCTCGATCGTCTCCGCCGACCCGAGCATCCCGATCTTCACCGCGTCCACGCCGATGTCGCCGGCGACCGCTCGCACCTGGTCCACGATCGACTCCGGCGGCACCGCGTGGACCGAGCGGACCCCGATCGTGTTCTGAGCGGTGATCGCAGTGATCGCCGTCATCCCGTGGACGCCGCAGCTCGCGAGCGCCTTGAGGTCAGCCTGGATGCCCGCTCCCCCGCCGGAGTCGGACCCCGCGATGGCGAGGACGCGAGGCGGCGAGTCCGCGGTGGTGGTCATCGCATCGGAAGGCTAGCCGCGGCCGGTGCGCTCGTAGGCACCGAGCCCGTCGCGGGTGACGAGGCCCATGAGCTCGAGGCGCCCGAGCGCGGCTCGAACCTCGCCCGCGGACAGCCGCGCCGACCGGCCGATCGCCTCGACTCCCTCCCCCGCCTCCACGGCGTCCAGCACCAGCCGGACGGACGGCTCCAACTCGACGACGCCCGACACCTCACGGACGGCGGCCGCGAGCGCCTCCCGGCGCCTGCGCAGATCCGGACTCAGATCGTCGCTCCGGTCACCGGCCTCGTCGCGCCGTGCCCTTGAGCCGGCGCTCGATCGCCCGCGGCCGCGCGCGCGTAGCTCACCGACGCCGAGCAGGTCGTCGAGGACGTCCTCCGGCCCGCGGATCACGCGCGCTCCGTCGCGCAGCAGCTCGTTCGAACCGGCCGCCCGCCCGCCGGTGACGCGCCCCGGAACCGCCCCGACGTCGCGCCCGAGCTGGGTCGCGAAGTCGGCCGTGATCAGCGAGCCGGAGGCCTGCTGAGCCTCGACCACCACCGTGAGCTGACCGAGCGCCGCCATGATGCGGTTGCGAGCCGGAAAGCTCCACCGCATCGGAGCCGTACCGGGAGGCAGCTCCGAGACGATCGCGGCGCGCGCCCGGATCGCCTCGTAGAGGGTGCGATGCGAGGACGGATAGGGCACGTCGGCTCCGGACGCCAGCACCGCGATCGCCCCGCGACCGCCCTTCATCGCGCCGCGATGGGCGGCCGCGTCCACCCCGAGCGCCAGCCCGCTCACCACAGTGACGCCCGCGGCCGACAGCCCGCGGCCGAGCGTGGCCGCCACCTCGAGCGCGTGGGGGGTGGCCGAGCGGCCGCCCACGATCGTCACGACCGGCTCGGCCAGCAGCGCGGACAGGCGGCTTCGACCGCCGGCAACGTAGAGCGCCGCGGGCGCGTCCGAGAGCCGGAGCAGACCGCCGGGATAGCACGGCGAGTGACGGCACAGGCAATCGAGCCCCGCGCGCCCCAGCTCTCGCCGCGCGCGATCGACGTCGAACTCGCGCCTGAAGCGGTCCAGCTGGCGGCTGGCGCCCTGGCCGCCGACGGCCTTGACGAGGTCGTCATCCGAGAGCTCGAGCAGGCCGGCCGGGCGCCGGTCGCCGCCGTCGAGCAGGCCGGCGATGCGTCGCGAGAGGCGCCCCAGAAGGGCGCCGCGCCGCAGGCACTCGGCGCAGGCCGACGACCCCTCGTTGCCGTCGCCCGCCGGCGGACTGGCGGCCCGCTCGTCAGCATGCGCCTTCACGCCGCGGCCCGCCAAGCGGCCCCCATCCGGTAGGCGAGCGCCTCATCGAGGTGAGCGGCCCGGATCGACTCGCTCCCCGCAAGGTCGGCGATCGTGCGGGCGAGCCGCAGCACCCGGTCATGACCACGGGCGCTCAGGCTCGGGTCGCGCCGGCATTGGCCGAGCCGCACGCGGGCGTCTCGCTCGAGGCGGAGGGGGCCGCCGGTCGGTCCGCCGCTCGTCGCCGCGTCCGAGAGGCGCGCGCTCGCTTCCAGCCGCTCGCGCGCCCGCGTCTGGGCGGCGGCAACGCGCTCGCGCACCGCCGCGCTCTCGCTGCTGGGGTCTCGCGGCCGCGGTCCCATCGCGCCCCCAGGAGCGGGCCCCAGGGCGCAGACGAGGTCGATCCGGTCGAGCAGCGGACCGCTCAGCTTGCGCCGGTAGCGAGCGCGGTCCGTGGCCGAGCAGACGCAGTCGTCGCCGGGCCTGCCGCAGGGGCAGTCGTTGCACGCCCCCACCAGCATGAAGTCGGCCGGGAACGCGAGCGTGCGCTGGCGCCTGGTGATGTCGACGCTGCCGGCCTCGAGCGGTTCACGCAGCGCCTCGAGCGCCGACCGGGAGAACTCCGCAAGCTCGTCGAGGAACAGCACGCCGCGGTGCGCGAGCGTGATCTCGCCCGGTCGCGGGCCGGGGCCGCCCCCGACCAGGCCGGACGGTGAGATCGTGTGGTGGGGCGCCCTGAACGGGCGCTCGGCCGCGAGCCGCCCGCCGGCGAGGCCGGCGACGCTGTGCACCCGGGTGATCTCGAGTGCCTCCTCGATCGTCGGCGGCGGCAGGATTCCCGGCAGGCGCCGCGCGAGCATCGTCTTCCCAACTCCCGGTGGACCGACCATCAACAGGTGGTGACCGCCCGTGGCCGCGATCTCGAGCGCGCGCCGCGCGTCGGCCTGACCGCGGACGTCGCCCAGGTCGAGGCCTCCCCCATCCCGCCTCAACACGGGTGCGGGCGGCGGCGGCGCTGGCGGGAGCCTGCCGCGCAGGAGGTCCGCCATCAGCGCCAGGGACGGCACTCCACAGACCTCGATTCCCTCGACAAGCGCAGCCTCGGGAGCGTTCTCGACCGGAACTATCAGCCGCTCGAATCCGGCGCTCCGGGCGCCCAACGCGAGCGCGATCGCCCCCGGGACCGGCCGCAGCGCGCCGCTCAGGGACAGCTCGCCGCAAACGGCGTAGGAGCCAAGGGACGTCGCCGGGACCTGGCTGGAGGCGGCCAGGAGCGCGACCGCCAGCGCGAGGTCGAAGCTCGGCCCGGACTTGCGAAGGTCGGCCGGGGCCAGGTTGGCCGTCAGGCGCTTGAGCGGGAAGTCGAGCTGCGAGTTCAACAGCGCCGCCCGGACACGCTCGCGAGCCTCGCGAACCGCGGCGTCGGGCAAACCGACGACGGTGAAGGCGGGAAGGCCACGCCGGACGTCGACCTCGACGGTCACCTCGACGCTGTCGACGCCCTCGATGGCAAAGGTGGCGACGCTCGCGAGCATCGTCCACGACGCTACGCGGCTGCGCCTCACCCGGGCGCTGCGAGCGTTACGACTGGGCTCCAGCGGCGTGACTTCCCGGTGCGGGTGGCTCGGCGCCGGCCGCAGGGTTACGAACTCGTTGCACGCGGGCGTCGATCCGTGAGCCGAGCTCGTCTAGCGTCGCTCCGCGTGCCCGTGGACGGTCGTCGCGCAACCGGAGCGCTCGGGGAGCGACTGGCCGAGGCTCACCTCACGCGCGAGGGCTACCGCGTGCTCGAGCGCAATGCCCGGACCCGCCACGGCGAGCTCGATCTCGTCGTGGTCGGGCACGGGTGCCTCGTCTTCTGCGAGGTCCGCGCGCGCGTCGCGGCCGCAGGGGGTGCCGGCCGTGGGGCATACGATGCCGCCGGACCGCTCGAGTCGATCGGGCCGCAGAAACGGCGGCGACTGCGGCAGCTCGCGCGCGAGTGGCTGGCCGCGCGCTGCGCTTCGGCCGAAGGGGACGGAGAGGACCTGCCTTCAGGCGTGCGGCGGCTGCGCTTCGATGCCGTCGGAATCATCCTTTCCCGCGACGGCACGCTCCTCGACCTCGAGCACGTCGAGGATGCGTTCTGACGAGCTCTGCCGATCGGACGGCGGCGGGAGCGCGCGCGTCGGCTCAGCCCTCGAGCGCAAGCTGCTGATACGCGATCGACTGAAACGACAGGCGGTGGAGCGGTGAGATCCCGTTCAAGGCGATCGCGGCGCGGTGCTCGGGCGTCGAGTAGCCGACGTTGGCCGCGAAGTCCCAGCCCGGATGGCGCGACTCGGCGCGGCGCATGTAGCGGTCGCGCGTGACCTTTGCGAGGACGGAGGCGGCGGCGATCGCGGCGCTACGGGAGTCGCCGCCCACGACCGCGCGCTGCTCGCGCGGAAGCTCCGGGATCCTGAACCCGTCCGAGAGGCACACGAGATCGCCCTCGCCGCCGCCGGATACGCCGTCGCGCGTCACCGCGAGCAGCGCCGAGCGCAGGGCGTCGATGTTCGTCACATGGAGGCCGTGCGCGTCGATCCCGCGAACGCAGCGGGAGACGATCGCGGCCCGGCTCGCCGCCCTCAGCACCAGCGGGTAGAGCTCCTCCCGGCCGGCCTCGTCGTGCTGCTTGGAGTCGTTGAGGCGCGCGAGCGCGCGCCGGTCCGACAGCGAGAGGCGCTCGAGGTCGAACAGGACCGCCGCGGCCACGAGCGGCCCGGCGAGGGAGCCGCGGCCGGCCTCGTCGGCGCCCGCCACGAAGCGCCGCCCGAGCGACCGGTCGAACGCGAACAGGCGGCGGCCGCTGCGGCGCCGGCGTGCCTGGCCGCGGCGACGGGGCGGGGCCGGGGCTCGGTCCTCGTTGCTCGAGCCCCCCTCTCCTCTCTATCCGCCCCTCAGTGCGGAAGACGTTGCCGATCACCAAGTCCTCTGGTG
>JBPCMT010000235.1:0-16996 GCA_051001995.1 Thermoleophilaceae bacterium | reverse complement strand
TATCCGACGGAGACCCCGCCGGCGGGCCGCTCTGGGCGCCACCGCCCTTCGGCCCGATCAGCTCGTTCAGGACGCGGTCGAGCCGCATGAACGCGGAGTCGACCTCCCGCTCGCTCGAGCGCCGGCTCAGAACCACGTCGCCGTAGCGCCTGTGGGCGATCCAGTTGACGATCTCATCGCCCCCGACGCCCTCCGTCGCGATCCGCTCCCAGTAGATGCCGCCGGCGTCGCGCTCGAGCGGCTCTCCGGCCGCGTCCGAGAGCAGCGTGTCATTAGCGTCGTCGCGCGCGACGACATTCAGCAGGAACGAGCCGTACCGGCGCGAGCTCACGACGGGCCCGGCCTCCGAGTCGAGCGCCAGTAGCTCGGCCGCGCCGCTCAGCTCGGCGCTGTCGGCGTCGCCGGGGAAGCCGATCAGGTCGGGCTCGCGCTCGAGCGCAACCAGCTGGTCGCCGCCGGAGCTGCGCTGGAACCCATCGATGACGCGCGTCGCCTGTGGAGACGGCGAAGCGGTTGACAGCGATCCGGCGACCACGGCCTCCTTCTCACCGCAGCCGGCCACGGCGAGCGTGAGCAGCACGGCGGCCACGGCCATCAGGGCGCGGCGCGGAGCGCCGGACGGTCGCGCGGTGCCGTGGTTGAGTCGGATGCGTCGTCTCATGCCGTCAAGGCGAAGCTCGCCGTAGTGTCGAGCAAGCGCTCGAGTCGCGGCGGCCCGTCCTCCTCGAGCACGAGGCAGGCGCCGGGCCAGTGGCCGCTGCGGACGCCGATGGTCCCGATCAACTCGGGCTCCAGGACCCAGCTGCCGCTGTTCCACAGCCGCCCGCCGCCGTCGCGCTCCCAGCCGTCGGCGGGGTCGTCGGTGGCAAGCGGGCCGGCGCGGTGGGTGTGGCCAAAGATCACGTGCTCGGCCTCGACCCCGAGCCGGGCGACCACGGTCCCCATCGCTTGCAGCGCCGCCCGCCTGAGCGACGCCGGGGAAAGGTCGGCGCTGAAGCGGCCGAGCCCGGCGCGGTTGACGCCCGCCACGGCGCCCGGGATCACCAGCCGGCCGAGGAAGAGCCGTGTGAGATCGAGCCCTCCGTTCCCGGAGTTCAACCGCTGCCAGAGCCGCAGCGACGCGCCGGGCCCTTCGGGTGCTCGGGGCGGCGGGCGGCGCTGGGAGAGCTCGTGGATGAACGCGTAGAGTGGCGCCAGCGCCGCCTCGTAGGCATCGGCTCCCAGTCGCCCTGTCGGGAGACCGCCCGCGAGCCGCGCGGTGACCGCCGCGGCGAGGGGCTCCAGCGCCGGAACTGCGTTGTGGCAGTCGAGGTAGTGGCCGTGCGTCGCGTAGACGTCCGGCCGCAGCCAGACGCCCGGGTAGGCGAGCGTGAGCTCGCTCGCTCCAAGGGCGCGCGCGACCTTCGCCGCGAGCCCCGAGCGTCCGGGCCGCCAGACCTGCTCCAGGGCGAGCTCGGAGCCGCCGCGGCTGCGCCGCCCGTCGATCCACTCGGCGGCGAAACGGTGGTCGTGGTTGCCGGGGAGGAGAACCACGGGCGCGTCGCCGGCTGCCGCGCCGATCTCGCCCAGGGCCGCCCTCGAGCGCTCGACCGCATCGCGCGCCGACAGCCCGCGGAGCTCAAGGACGTCGCCGAGCAGGATCAGCCGTTCGGCGCGCTCGACCGCGGCGAGCAGCGCGGCGCGCGGCCCGGAGAGGCGCAGGACGTCCCGGTCCGACGAGGAGCCGAGGTGCAGGTCCGAGACGACGAGGGTGCGCACCGCGCCATCTTCCCAGCGGCGCCTCGCCGAGACGCTACGGCCGCGACGTGCTAGACATTTTCAAGATGGTGGGAGCGGGAGCCAACTTGCGCGCACGAGGCCACGCGCTCGCGCTGTCCTCGCGCTCGTCGGGCTGATCGCGGCGCTCGTAGCGACCCAGGCGCCGGACGCACCGGCGGGCGACCCGGTCGCGCTCCAGTGGATCAAGAACGCGCTCGCCCGCAAGGGCCCGGCGAGCCGGGGCTTCCAGCCGAACTGCTGACGCGGCGCTGAGGCGCCCTTTGCCGCCGGTCGCGGCGGCTCAGCCGCGGTAGCGAGCGATCGCGTTCGTCATCCGGTCTTGGAGGTCGCGCGCCGCGTCGACGTCGATCCGCGACATCAGGAAGGAGAACGCGATCCGGTCGCCCCCGCGGGACCTGCAGTAGCCGGACAGGACGCTGACGTTCGGGAGCGTCCCGGTCTTCGCCCGGCAGCGGCCCTCGGCCGCCTCGCCGCGCATCCGGTCGGACAGCGTGCCGTCGCGGCCGGCGATCGGGAGCGAGGCCCGGAACGCGGGGTACTCGGGCGCGAAGCTCGGACTCGCCTCGAGGCCCGCGAGAGCCTTCACAACGGCGTGGGGCTGGGGGTGTTTGCGCCCCGCAAACCCGGACCCGTCCACGATCTGAGCCCGTGACCCCAGCCCCGCGGCGAAGGCCTGCGCGCGGTTCGCTCCGCGCTTGGTGGTTCCGCGCCCGGGCGATGTGCCGAGCTCCTTCGCGAGCATCTCGGCGAAGAAGTTGTCGGACGGCTTGTTGGTTTGCCTGACGAGTCCGGCCAGCGGCGGCGAGCTGACGCCTACGAGCCTCGCGGCGGTCGGCGGGGCGGTGCCGGTCCGGGCCGGTCCGCTGACGCCGATCCCGCGCCGCTCGAGCGCCCTCGTCAGCTCCCGGGCCGCGACCTTCGGCGGGTTCGACTGAAAGCCGCCGTCGCCGTCGCCGCGGTTGAACGAGAGGGCGCTCAGCGGGCCGACGTACGGCGACGTCCGGTAGTCGGACGCGGGCCCGCCGCGGCGCGAGTCGTGACGCGACTCATCGCCGCGGACGCGACCCATGACGCGCTCGAGCCCGGCTCGGTCGAGCGCGGCGGCGAGTGCCTCGACCGAGGCCTCGCTGCCGTAGGCGCGCGCGAACGAGCGGCTGCCGAAGGTGGGGTCGCCGCCGCCCACGAGGTAGAGGTCGCCGAGCCAAGCGCCGGCGGCGGTGAGCTGGCCGGAGCCGCGGACCTGCGTCTCGAGCCGTTCGTCGGGGCCGAAGCGCCCCAGCGTCGCGGCCGTCGAGTAGAGCTTCGTGTTGGACGCGAGCGTGCGCCGGTCGCCGGCGCGCTTCGCGAACAGCCGGCCACCCTCGGTCATGTTGCCCACGTAGGCGCCCGACCCACCGCCGGCCGCCCTCATCGCGTCCGCGAGGGCGGAGCGCAAGTTGCGCTCCTGCCGCCCCGCGCTCGCGGGCTCGGCCCACGCCAACCCGGCTGCCAGCACGGCTAGCAGGGTGAGCAGAGCGGCCGGGACGCGGATCTGCCGACGGTACGGCAAGTCGCCCACCGTAACGCCGTCGCACGCGCGGCGCGCCGGGCAACGCGCTTCGACGCTGTCAGGCGCCGGGCCCGCCGCCCGACCCGTTATCTAGTGTCGCCCGACGCATGGTCGTCCCGCCAGCAACACGGTCCGCGCGCGCGGACGCGCCTCGACTGACGTGCCGCTGACGCTGCTCACGGGGCCGGCGGGCAGCGGCAAGACCGGCGAGATGCTCGAGAGCTTCGCGGGCTCGCTCGAGCGCGAGCCGGTGCTGGTCGTGCCCACGGTGGCGGACGTCGAGCGCTACGAGGACGAGCTGCTGGCCCGCCAGCCGGTGGCGCTCGGCGGCCGGATCGTCACGTTCGACCGGCTTTTCGAGCTCGCCGCGAGCGCGGTGGGTCTCGCCGAGGGCCCGCGCCTGACGCGCGCGCAGCGGCGCGCGGTGGTGAGCGCCTCGCTGCGCGACGTCCGGCTCGAGGCGCTCGCCGAGTCCGCGCGACGCCCGGGCTTCGTGGACGCCCTCGACGGCCTGTTCGGCGATTGCCAGGCGGGCCTCGTCGGTCCCACGGAGCTCGCCCGTCGGCTCGAGCGAGGCGCCGCGCCGCGCAGGCGTCACCTGAGGGAGATCGCCGCCCTGTATCGCGCGTACGTGGCGCGACGCGCCCGGCTCGGCCGCGCGGACGCGCATTCGCTGGCGGAGCGCGTCGTCGCGGCCCTCGGCGAGCGCCCGGCCGCCTGGGGCGGGCGCCCGGTGCTGCTCCACGGGTTCGACGACCTGACGCCGGCCCAGCTCGTGCTGGTCGGCGTGCTCGCCGGTGACGCGGAGGTCACCGTCTCGGTCGTCCACGAGCCGGGGCGGACCTGTCTCGCCGCTCGGCGCCGTCTTGTGGAGCAGATCGAAGGGCTTTGCACCGAGCGGGGCGCCGAGCCGCCGCGCGCCGAGCCGCTCGGCGCGGAGCAGCTCAGGCTCGACTCGCCGGCCGTCGAGCCGGGGACCCGGGCCGGGAAGACGCTTCGCCGCGCCGTCCTTCCGGCGCGCCACTCGACGAGCGTGCTCGGACACCTCGAGCGGACGTTCATGACCGACTCGCCGAGTCGCCGCGCGTCGGGCGACGAGGTCCGGCTGCTCGCGGCGGCCGGCATCCGCAACGAGGTCGAGCAGGTCGGCGCCGCGATCGCCCGGCTGCTTCGCTCGGGCACTCCGCCGGAGAGCATCGCGGTGATAGCGCGGTCGCTCGACGGTGGCGCCCGGCTCGTGGAGGAGGTCTTCGATAGCTGCGGCGTCCCCGTCGCCGTCCACGCCGACCGGCCGCTCGTCGAGACGGCCGTGGGCCGCGGGCTGACGGCAACTTTGCGCGCGGCCCTGACCTCTCAAGCGGCGACTGACGTCGTGGCGTTCCTGCGAGCGCCCGAGCGCGGGCGCGACCGGCTGGTGGATCGGCTGGAGCAGGCCGTGCGCGTCAAGCAGGTCGACTCCGCCGACGAGGCGCTCGCGCTCTGGGACGGGCTCGGCGGGCGGCCGCTGTGGGAGCTCACGTCGCTTCGTGAGCGCCGCGGCGACTCGGGCGCGCTGCTCGAGCAGGCCGCCGCGATCGCTCGCGACCTCGCCGAGCGCCCGCACCGTCGCAGCGCCGCGACACTCGGAGCGCGCGAGCGCGCTGAGCTCGCAGCAGCGGAGTCGGTGGCCCGCGCGCTCGCGGAGCTGGGTGAGCTCGAGGAGGTCGAGGCCGGGGTCGCGCCGACCGTCGATGAGCTCGTGACCCTGCTCGAGGGCCTGCGGGTCCCCGGATCGGCCGCCGGCTCGCTCGGACGGGTCGAGGTGATGACCCCCTACCGTGCGCGCGCCCGCCAGTTTGCGCACGTCTTCGTGGTCTCGCTCCAGGAGGGCGACTTCCCGCGCCGGCGCCGCGAAGACGCGTTCCTCACCGATGCCGAGCGCGCCGGCGCCGGGTTGCCGGCGCTCGGCGACCAGCGCGACGAGGAGCGCTACCTCTTCTACGTCTGCCTGACGCGCGCGACACGAACCCTCCACCTGTCCTTTCGGACGGCGGACGACGAGGGGCGCGCAGCGAGTCGCTCCTTCTTCGTGGACGAGGTCCTCGACCTGCTCGCCCCGGGCGCCGAGTCCGCGATCACCGCGTCGAAGACGCTGTCGGACACGGTGTTCAGAGCGTCGGAGTCGCCGACCGAGCGTGAGCTCGCGCGGGCGCTCGCCGAGCGACGCGCGGTCGAGCCTCCGCCCGCGCTCGGCGCCTCCGAGCGCCTGGTCGCGCGGCTCGCCCCATGGCTCGTCTCCGCGCGTGACCGCGCCGACCGCCTCCCGGGCTCGCTGCGTGTCCCCTACGTGCTCGAGCAGTTCGCGGGCAAGACGCTGATCGGCGCCTCGAGCCTCGAGACGCAGGCCGAGTGCTCCTTTCGCTACTTCGTGGGCCACGAGCTGTCCCCGCGCGAGCTGGCGCCCGCGCCCGAGCCGCTCGTGCGCGGCGGGATCACGCACCGGGTGCTCGAGCGCGTTTACGAGGCGATCGGCGCGGTGACGCCGGACACCCTCTCCGACGCGATCGAGCGCTCGCGGTCGATCCTCGCCGAGGAGGCCCGTGGCACGAGCCTCCACCCGGAACGGCCGGCGGCGCGCCCGACGTACAGGCGCATGGAGTCCGACGTCGCGCGCTTTCTCCGCTACGACGCTCAGCGCGGCGAGGGAACCGTCGCTCGCCTCGAGGCGGCCTTCGGCGAAAGGGAGGATGACGAGAAGCCGGCCCTGACGCTCGCGGGCTTTGGGCTGCACGGAAAGATCGACCGCATCGACACGGTGGGCGACGGGCAGGCGCTGGTCCACGACTACAAGACGGGCTCGAACGTCACGCCGCGGGAGAAGATGCTCGAGGAGGGCAAGCTGCAGCTGCCGCTCTACATGCTCGCGGCGCGCGAGCTGTGGGGCCTGGAGCCGGTCGGAGGCGTCTACCACCCGCTCGGCAAGCAGCACGGCGGGGCGCCGCGCGGGATCCTGCGCGGGCCTCAGGACGCGTCGCCGCTGTCGGAGCGCTTCTCGCGCAGGGACTACACCGCCGACGCGGAGGAGTTCGAGCGCAGCCTGCAGCGCGCCCGGGAGGAGGCCGAGCGGCTGGCGGCGCGCATCCACCGCGGGCATCTCGCGCGCGATCCGCTCGCAGACAGGTGCCCGCGCCACTGCGACTTCCATCCGATCTGCCGCCGTGAGCGCGGCGAGAAGAACCCGGACGAGAACGGCGCGACGGCCGAGGACGATGATGACTGAGCCCGGCCACGCGCCCACGCCCGAGCAGCGCACGGCGATCGAGGATCGCGAGCGCGACCTGTTCCTCTCGGCGGGCGCCGGGACCGGCAAGACGACCGTGCTCGTCGAGCGCTTCTGCGACGTCGTCTGCGCCAGGGATGACTCGGGGGAGGACGCCTCCGTCGAGAACGTCCTCGCCTTCACCTTCACCGAGCGCGCGGCCGACGAGCTCAAGCGCCGGATCCGCTCCGAGCTGTCGAAGCGGGCGGTCGAGGCCGGAGAGGGCTCGAGCGGCCGCCGGCTGCGCACGCTGGCCCGCGACGCGGAATCGGCGTGGATCTCGACGATTCACTCCTTCTGCCGGCGCGTGCTGGGCTCGAACCCCGTGGCGGCCGGTCTGGACCCCGGCTTCCGCGTGCTCGACGAGCCGGAGGCGGGCCGCGTCGCCGCAGAGGCCTTCGACGCGGCGTTTCAGCGCTTCGCGGCCCGGGAGGGAGACGAGCGCTTCGAGCTCGCCGCAGCGTTCCGACTCTCGAGCCTCCGCGACGTGGTCCGGGGGGCCTACGGCGAGCTGCGCGCGCGCGGACACGAGCGCCCGGCGCTGCCGGCGATCGAGCCGCCGGAGGTTGTCCCCGCCGCCGCCGCGCTGCACGCCGCGGCGCGCGACGCGCTCGCCTTCGCCGGCGCGGTGAAACGGACGTCGAAGGTCGAGAAGTGCCTGGGGCTACTCGCCGACGCCGTCGCGGCCACCGCGGACGGCCGTCCGCCGACCGAGGACGAGGTCGCCGGTTGGAGGTTCTCCAGCAAGCCGCTCGCCGGGCCCGAGATCGACGCCTACGAGGCGGCGCGCGCGACGCTGGAGCGACGCGTCGTCGAGGAGCGCTTCGCACACCACTACGAGTACCTCGGCGAGCTCGTCGAGCTCTTCGGCGAGGAGTACTCGCGCCGCAAGGATCAGCGCTCCGCGCTCGACTTCGAGGACCTCCAGCTCTGCGCCCGGCGGCTCCTTCGCGACCGTCCGGACGTGCGCGTCCGCTACCAGCAGCAGTTCCGCCATCTGATGGTGGACGAGTTCCAGGACACAAACGCCCTGCAACTCGCGGTCATCAGGTTGCTCCACCTCGAGGGCGGCGTGCGGCAGAACCGCCTCTTCACCGTCGGCGACGAGCTCCAGTCGATCTACGGCTTCCGCCACGCCGACGTGGACGTGTTCCGCGCGCAGCGCGAGGACAGCGCGCGGGCGGAGGACGCGGACGCGGGCGTTCGGCCGCTGACCGGCAACTTCCGCTCGAGCCCGGAGGTGCTGGCGCTCGTCAACCGCATCGGGCGGAGCCTCTTCGGCGCGGCGTACGCCGACCTTGCCGTGGGGGCGCTCGGCGCCGAGGGCGTAGCGGGGGAGGGGCCGGGTGCCGAGCTCCTCGTGACCGAGCGCGAGGGCTGGGACGAGCGCGACGCGGCGCTCGAGATCTCCACCGACGAGCGGGCACAGCCCTGGCGCCTCGCGGAGGCTCGTTTTTTGGCCGAGCGCCTGCGCGAGCTGCGCGAGCTCGGCGTGCCGCGCGGCGACATGGTGGTGCTGCTGCGCTCGTTCTCCTTCGTCGAGGCCTACGAGGATGCGCTCGACCGAGCGGGGCTCGCGCCGCACGTGATCGGCGGGCGCGGCTACTGGAGCAAGCAGCAGGTGGCGGACGTGCGCAACCTCCTCGGCTGCGTGGCCAACCCGCTCGATGAGAAGGTGCTGTTCGGGGCGCTCGCCTCGCCTGCCTGCGGCGTGGCGCCCGACACGCTCTGGCTGCTGCGCCAGGCGGGCGGGGGCGCGCCGCTGTGGTCGGCGGTCAGGTGGCTCTTCGGGCCGCCGCCCGGGCCCGCCGACGGGTCCCAGCCGCCAGACGCGGGGGACGGCGGCTCCGGTTGGAGCGCCCAGGTCGAGGAGATTGGGGGACACATCCCGACGGACGACCGCGAGCGACTGCGCGAGTTCGTCTCGGCCCTGCTCGAGCTGCGGGCCGAGGCGCCACAACTGTCGCTCGAGGGCCTGATCGAGCGGACGATCACCGCCACCGGGTACGACCTGGCGCTGCTGATGCGCCGGCGCGGCCGCCGCCGGATGGCGAACGTCCGCAAGCTGATGCGCCTCGCGCGCGAGTTCGAGGCGGACGAGGGCCGCGACCTTCGCGCATTCCTCGACCACGTCGAGTCGGAGACCGAGGGCGACGCACGCGAGGCCGAGGCCGCGGTGGACGCCGAGGGACACGACGGCGTTCGGCTGATGACGGTGCACTCGGCCAAGGGACTCGAGTTCCCGGTCGTCGCGGTCGCCGACCTGGGACGGTCGCTTGGCGCCGGTTTTCCGCCGCTGCTGCGCGTCGAGCCCGCCGCGCCGGGCGACGATGCCCGCTCCGACGACGGCCGCTCCGCCGGCTCGGAGGCGCTGCGGGTGGGACTGCGGCTCGCCCGCCTCGGCCGCAGGCAGGCGCAGATCTTCGACTATCCCGAGCTCGAGCAGCGTGCCGTAGCTCGCGAGCGCGAGGAGGAGCGCCGGATCCTGCACGTCGCGATGACGCGGGCGGAGCGGCGGCTGATACTGAGCGGAGTCGTGGCGCTCGAGAAGCTCGACCGCGAGCCCAGGCCGACCGAACCGCTGATCGGACCGGTGCTGCGCGCGCTCGGCTGGGAGGCCGGGCGCGAGTCGGTCGAGGTCGAGCCGCCTCCGCTGCGCCCCGGCCTCGAGGGGGCCGCTGCCCCGGTGCCGGTCGCCGTCCGCACGCGTGCTCCCGGGGACGAGCCGGCGAGCGCGCCTCGGTACGCGGAGCCCGATCGGGCCGGGACGCTCGGCGCCCCACCGGCGGACCCGGACGCCGCCCCGCTGCCGGACCCCGACCTCGCCCCCCTCGCGGCCCGCGACGGACCGCCGGTCAGGGCGGTCTCCTACTCGGCACTATCGCTGTACGAGCGCTGCGGCTATCGCTTCTACGCCGAGCGGGTCCTCGGCCTGCGTCCGCGCCTCCCGCGGACGTCGCGCGCCGGGACCGCGGAGCCTGGGGCCGTTGAGGTTGACGAGATCCACCCCGCGTCCGAGGATGACGAACGGGTGGCCATGCGCTACGGCCGCGGGCGCGTGACTCACGAGCTGCTCGAGCGAAGCGCTCGCGCCGGATGGACGGTCCCGGCCGAGCGCGAGGCGGCCGACCTGCTCCGCCGCGAGGGCCTCAGCCCCGACGCCCGCCAGGTTGCCCGCGTGGTGGCGCTCGTCGAGGGGTTCCTGCGCGCGCCGATTCGCGCGCAGCTCGCGGCGGCGCGCAGCCTCCATCCGGAGGCGTCATTCGCGTTGCGCGCCGGGGGGCTCCTCGTGCGCGGCGAGATCGACCTGCTCGCCGACCTGGGCGATGAGACGCTGGTGCTCGATTACAAGTCGGATGCGCTCGCGGGATCGGCACCGGCGGACCACATGGGGCGCTACGAGGTGCAGCGGCGGATCTACGCGCTGGCGGCGCTGCGCCGCTACGGGCGCCCGGTGCGCGTGGCCTACGTCTTCCTCGAGCGCCCGGAGGAACCCGTGGAGCGGCGGTTCGGCGAGCACGAGGCGGCGGGGATCACCGACGAGGTCGCGGGCCTGGCCGGCGCCGTGGCGGCCGGCCGGTTCACGGTGACGGAATCGCCGGAACGCTCACTGTGCCTGGACTGCCCGGCGCGCGAGCGTCTATGCGTCCACGGGCCCGAGCTCACGCTGCGAGACGCGGCGATGGCCTGAGTCGCGGCTGCCGCACGGGTTTTCCGTCGGGGGCTACCCCTACCTTGGCGCTGTACCTGCACGCGAGGAATGGAGAGCGGAGCGCGCATGCCCCTGTGCTTCATAGAGCCCACCGAGGCGATTCGGGTCGTGGCGGAGTCGGTCGGCCGCGAGGCCCGGCGTCAGCTCCTCGGCGAGGTGGTGCGCGCCTGGGTCGACGAGATCCCCGACGACGAGCTCGAGGTTCACTACGCGAAGGCGGTCGACGACCTGGATGACGACGACCTCTCGATGCTCGCCGCCTGGCATGCGTCGCTGGAGGCCGGTCACCCGATCGCCAGCAAGGAGTTCCTGCTCAAGGCGTTCCCGGGCCTCGGCGAGCACCGGCGCGAGGCGCTCAAGATCGCGGCCGGCTTCCGAGGCGACGAGGCCTTCGACGCCGGCGTCAGCGAGGAGCAGGCGCTGGGCACCGTGCTGCCCTGGCTGTCCGCGGAGCGGACCATGGAGCTCGCCGCCGAGGCGGTCGAGCTCTACTACTGGGACCGCCTCGGCTCCGACAACTGACGGCTGCGACCCGTCGCGTGGCGTTGATCACGTCGGACCAAGTCGTGTAACGCGGGACCGTCGGCAGGACCGTTGGCTGCTCAAGCCGACTGAAGCTCTGTACCTCCTCTCTCGCTTCATCGCCCTGGTCCTCGAGGACCGAGGTGTCGTTGCCGCGGACGCTTCCGCGCACGAGAGGATGAACGGCTCGCCGTGGCGCGCGCCGCTTCTCAAACTACGTAGACTCGGGCCAGGTTCGGTAATAGGGCCTGGCTCCGCCACGCTCGGCGGACCACCATCGGGGGTAGATGCGGGAACTGAGGAGACGGCCGCGGTATCGATCGGCGCTGGCGTCGCTGCTGGTGGCGTGGGTACTCGTTGTGCTGTCCGCGCCCAATGCCGGGCAGGAAGCGGTGGCTCAGCCGGGCCCACGGCCGAACATCGTGGTCGTCATGACCGACGATCAGGACGCGCAATCGGTTCGCGTCATGGACGCCGTGAGGGAGCGCCTGCGCCACCACGGGACCACCTTCAAGAACTTCTTCGCCACCTTCCCCCTCTGCTGCCCCTCGCGGGCAACGTTCCTGACCGGGCAGTACGCGCACAACCACGGCGTCCGCGACAACGGTCCTCCCGACGGAGGCTACGAGCGCTTCGAAGACTCGGGGACAGTCGCGGTCTCGCTCGCACGGGCCGGATACCGCACCGGCTACATCGGCAAGTACCTCAACGGCTACCACGAACGAAGGATCCCGCCCGGGTGGGGCGATTGGCACGTACTGACCGAGGCGGGGATGTTCGACTACGAGCTGAACGACAACGGCCGAATCCGAAACTACGGCAGCAAGCCGCGCAACTACCAGACGGACGTCTTCGCGCGCAAGGCGGCACACTTCATCCAGAGCGGGTCGCGCCAGTCGAGACCTTTCTTCCTGACCGTGTCGCCCTACGCTCCCCACAGCGAGGGCAAACAGCCGCCGCGCCCTGCACCCAGGCACCGGAACCGCTTCCGAAACGCTCGGCTTCCAAAGCCGCCCTCGTTCAACGAGCGGCGCGTATCCGACAAGCCCGCATTCGTCCGGAGGCTCCCGCGCCTCGACCGTGACGCCCAACGGCAGCTCCGCGATCTCTACCGAGGGCGCCTCCGGGCCCTGCTTGCGGTGGACGATGCGATCGAGAGAATCGTTCGAGAGCTCCGCGAGACCGGGGAGCTCGACAATACGTTGCTCATCTTCACCTCCGACAACGGCTACCTCCTCGGCGAGCACAGGCTCGTCAAGAAGACGAAGCTCTACGAGGAGAGCGCGCGCGTCCCGCTGATCATGCGCGGGCCCGGCATCCCGGAGGGAGAGACGCGAGGGCAGGTGACTGGCAACATCGACCTGACGCCGACGATCCTCGACGCGGCGAACGCGGACCCACGACGCGTTGTAGACGGTATCTCCTTGTTTCCGCTGGCCCAGAGCGCGGGCGTAGAGTCAGGCCGAGACATCCTGCTCGAAAACCACAGCTCCTCGGCTGTCCGAACACGCCGCCACATGTACGCCGAACACCCGAACGGAGAGTTCGAGCTCTACGACCTGACCGCCGATCCGTTCCAGCTCAACAGCCGGCACCGGGATCCGCGGCTGGCGCTGACCCGGTCACGACTCGAGCAGCGATTGCGCCAGCTTCGCAACTGCGCCGGCTCGAGCTGCCACTAGGTTCGTCGCAAATAGCGAACACCCGCGACATCGGGGCCTTGACGGGCCGGGCCGGCGGTGGTTAGCTGGCTGGCGAGACGCGGACTGGACGCAGAAGAGCGAGGCCGAGAGATGTAAGGCCCGCCGCGCTAGCCACCGGAGGCTTCGGTCGACCGGCAGGCGCGCTTCTCAAGCGACTTCGTCCGCGTCTCTTTTTTTTCGCGCGCATGGAGCGGGACGACTCCGCCCTGCCGCTCGGCGAGCGTGGCGAGCCCCAACCTTGGCGCCTTCCCTTCGAGGGGTGAAGGAGAATCGCCGAAGTTCGGGGGCGGTGAGGCGGACCGCCCCGCCTCAGGCGAGCGCCGCCTCGAGCTCCGCCGCCGCCTGCCGCGTGTCGTGGAACTGGATCGCGCGCATGCCGAGCCCCCGAGCCGCGTCGCAGTTCACCTCGACGTCGTCGATGAAGACGCACTCGTCGGCGCGCAGCCCGTCGCCCAGCCGCTCGATCGTGAGCTCGTAGATCTCCGGGTCCGGCTTTCTCATCCCGACGAAGGCCGAGTCAACCACGATCTCGAAGGTCTCGTCGATGTCGGGCAGGAGCGCGCGCCAGTGCGGCTCCCACTCGCGAACGTTGTTCGTGAGCAGCGCCATCCGGAGGCCGCGCCCGCGAAGGTCGCGCATCAGCGCGATCATCTCCTGGTTGGGGTTGAGCGCTTCGAAATAGGTCTCGCGGAACTCGTGCAGGGTGACATCGCCACGCAGCTCGCGCTCGAGGCGCCGGAGGAAATCGTCTTCGGTGACCCGCCCGAGCTCGAGCTCGTGCAGCGGATGCCGCCCGTCCGCCTCGGTGATCCGCACCATCGCCTGGCCGAGCGCCTCGGGCGTGATGCCCGAGCGTCGCTGGTAGGCCGCGAACGACTCGATCAGCGGCGTCGTCAGGACCCCGCCGAAGTCCGAGATCACCGCTCGCGACGGCGCGCTCACGCAGCCTCCGGCGGCTCGCCTCGAACCGTCAGCTCATACGCGCCCACGCCCTCCCGCCCCTCCATCCGCCAGGCGAAGATCGACGCGTTCACGCGCAGGCCCGGCAGCTCGAGCGTCGTTCCGCCGGTCAGCGCGCCGGAGGCGCGGCGCGGGAAGTCCTCGCCGGGGAGCCAGAGCTCCATGCCGGCGCTGCGCTGACGTCCGTCGCCGTCGTAGACCGTCGACAGACGCGCGTCCTCGACGGCCCTCAGCTCGCCGTCGGCGACGAGCACCGCCGAGACAAGCTCGTGACCGTGTCCCAGCGCGCCACGGGGCCGGCGGGCCACCGCGAGGACGGCGTGGCCGCGGTCGAAGAGCGCGGAGACGGCCCGAAGCGCGTCCAAGCCGTCCCACTCGGGCGGCGAGACCGTCTCGGCCGCGGTTCCGAGGCAGTTGATCGGGACGCCGTCGACCGTGCCGCTGACCTGACACACCCGCACGCGCGAGCCGGCCAGCTGAGCAATGTTCGAGACCGGCTCGAACTCCAGCTGGAGCCGGTCCTCGAGCTCGGCGCGGTAGGTCTCGCCGCGCGTGTCGATCTCCGGAGCGCCGCCAACCGCGCTCGGGTTGGCGCCGTGAAACAGCAGCGTGAGGCCCGCTCGCGCGATCCCGTGAAGTCGGCGAGAGGGGTCGAAGAAGGAGAGCGAGACCGGCGCCTCGCTCACCGGGACGCTCCGGTCACCGCTCGAGCCGCCGTCGCCCGACCTCGTCGGGGGAGTCGGCGTCGGTGGCCGTGCCCTCCACGTCGTAGTCGCGCCGGCCTGTGCCGGCCGGCCGACCGCGATCGGCGCGGCGCGATGCCGCCCTCCCGCCGAGGCCGGCAACTCCGACGAACACGCGCTGGACGACAAGTCGCCCCACGACGCGGCGGGCCACGGCGCGCGTCGGCGGCAGCAGTAGCAGCAGCCCGAAGATGTCGGTGATAAAGCCCGGAGTCAGCAGCAGCGCGCCGCCGAAGATCACGAGCGCCCCGTCGAGCGCCTCACGATGCGGGACGCGTCCGGCGCGCATGGCGTCGTTGAACCGTCGCCAGGCGCCCCCCCCCTGGGAGCGCATCAGGAGCCCGCCGAGGATCGAGTCGGCCAGGAGGATGGCGACGGTGGGGAGGAGCCCGATCGCCTGCCCGACCTCGATGATCACCGCGAGCTCCGCGAGCGGAACCACGATGAACAGGACGATCAGGAGCAGCGCGGGCACGAAAAGCAGGCTACTAAGATGGGGTTCATGCCTTCCGTGGAGCAGGTGGAGCAAGCGCTGACGAACGTCATCGACCCCGAGCTGGGCCTCGACTTCGTGGAGCTCGGACTCGTCTACGGGGTCGAGGTCGAGGACGACGAGGTCCATGTCACGTTCACGCTGACCTCGCCGGGATGCCCGATCGGTCCGCAGGTGTCGGACCAGATGCGCGAGTACGTCGGCGAGCTCGACGGCGTCGCGAAGGTGCATCCGAAGATGGTGTTCTCGCCGCCCTGGTCCCCGGACCTGATGAGCGAGGACGCCAAGTTCGCGCTCGGCTTCTGAGCCGGCGCTGACCGCGGCGAGCTGCCCGAGTCAGCAGACGACCCCGCCGCCCGGGCCCTGATCGGTGGCCTGGATCTCGCGGCAGAGGCGATCGAGCTCGTTTTGAACGTCCTCGGCTGACGGGCTCAGCGCGTCCTCGATGCTCGTGGCCACGCGCGGGGGCAGCTCCTCGGCGCCGAGCGCCTCGAAGACGTCGCCGGACTGAACCGCGAGCTCCTTCTCGAGCTCGGCCAGCTCCTCGTCGGAGAAGCCCTTGGTCCGCAGGATCCGCTGCTCCAGCTCAGCGAAGCGCGGCGCCAGCTTTGGGCGGATTGCCTCAGACGTCCGCGACGGGTCGTGCTCGATCGCCTCGTAGACGATCTGCTCGCGGACCACGTCGCGTCCTGTCGTGAGCGCGAGCGCGACGACGCCGGCCACGAGCAGGAGGGCGAGGAGGGCGAGCACGATAAGCGTCCCTCGCCGCACCGGTTGTCCGAGCCAGGCCTTCATCTCGCCTCGGGCGGGAGCCTAGGAGCGCGCGCTGGCCGCGCGCGGCTTTCCGTCGCGCGAGGACGTCTTGCGCCTTCCGGCCCGCGACGACGCCTTGCGCCCTCCGTCGCGCGAGGACTCGCTGCGCCTTCGCGCGGAAGCCTGCTTGCGCGGCTGCGACTTCCGTCCCGAGCTCCGCTTCGCCGGGCGCGACCTCTCGGCCGCGTCGAGCAGCTCGTCGAGCGACTGCTCGATGAACTCGCCGAACTCGTCGATGTCCGGAAGCGCGTCGTAATCGCCGAGCAGCCCGAAGTCGACGCCGCCGTTGTAGCTCATGACCGCCACCGCCAGCGCGTGGCCGTCGGGCAGGAAGGCCACCGGCACGATCTGCTGGAGCTCCCGGCCCATGAGGTAGAGCGGGAACTGCGGTCCGGGGACGTTGGTCACGATCAAATTGAAGAGGCGCGTCGAGAAGTTGAGCCGCGAGGCCTGGGCGAGGATCGTGGGCGGCGCGAAGCCCTGGAGGCCGGCGAGCACCTCCGCGCCGAGCGCCTGCTTGGACTCCTTCAGTCCCTGCATCGCGGCGCTGACGATGCGCAGCCGCTCGACCGGGTCGTCGACGTAGACGGGAAGCGGTCCCCGCATCGCGGCGATCCGGTTACCGCCCTCGCCCGCCTGCTGCTCGGTGCGGATCGAGACGGGAACGAGCGCGCGCAGCTCGAGCCCCTCGGCGCGCACGCCGCGCGCCCGGAGCCAGCGCCGCAGCGCGCCCGAGACGACCGCGATCACCACGTCGTTCACGGTCCCACCGAGCTCGTCCTTGATCGCCTTGAAGTCGTCGAGCCGGCTCCCGACCCACCGCACGCGACGGTGCGGCCCGATCTCGACGTTTAGCGGCGACTCGGGCGCGGCGTTCAGCCCGGCCCACGCCACCTCGCCGAGCGCCTCCGCGGCCTCCATCGCCCGCGCCGCGGTCTGGCGCGGGTGCTGGACGGCGCCGAGCGCCTGCCCGGCGAGCTCGGCCGGCGCCTTGACCGCTCCCTTGATCCCCTCGGCCATGAGCTCCGCCTGCGACGGCTCGGGGCTCGGCACCCACGGCGCCTCCGCGTCGGCCGGGTCGGGCGGCTCCCCGGAGAGGTCGAAGAGCACGGTCGCGATGTCCACCCCGGCGACGCCGTCGATCATCGCGTGGTGGGTCTTGGTGAGCACGGCGAAGCGGCCGTCGTGCATGCCCTGGACGACCCACAGCTCCCATAGGGGCTTCGACCGGTCGAGCCGCTGCGAGAAGACGCGGCCGGCGAGGTGTCGAAGCTGCTCCTCTGACCCGGGCGCCGGGAGGGCGGTGAACCGGACGTGGTACTCGAGGTTGAAGCGGGGGTCGTCGATCCAGAACGGCCGGCCCATCTCGAACCGCGGCTCCTTGAGCTTCTGGCGGTAGCGCGGCACGAGGTGCAGGCGCGACT
>JBPCMT010000234.1:0-6666 GCA_051001995.1 Thermoleophilaceae bacterium | reverse complement strand
CCTGATCGGCGGGGCGGCGCGGGCGGCGGGTCAGGCCGCGACCGCCGGGCTGGCGATCGCCTCGCGGCTCGCAGGCGGCGCGCTGCGCCGGCTGCCGAGGCCTTGACCGCCGCCGGCCGATCCTCGCCGGAGCCCATGCCCGACCAACCGTCGCCGGAGCCCGCACCGGCACCCGGCCACAAGCCGCGCGGCGGCATCAGGCGCCTCTACTGGAGAGCCTTCGACGACAACCTCACCGGCATGGCGGCGATGGTCGCCTACAACCTGCTGCTGTCGATCTTCCCGCTCGCGCTGCTCGCGCTCTTCATCGCGAGCCAGGTGCTCCAGTCCGAGCAACTTCAGACGAGCGTCTTCGAGGACCTCCGGCGGCTGTTTCCGAGCGCCGCCGAGTCCACCCTGCTCAGCCTGCTCGACAGCATCCGCACGTCGACGACGGGGTTCGGGGTTGTCGCGTTGGTTGCGAGCATCTGGATCGGATCGTCGTTCTGGGGCGCTCTTGACACCGCCTTCTGCCGTATCTACCACCTGGAGTGTCGCCCGTGGCTGAAGCAGAAGCGGTTCGGCATCGCGATGCTCGCCGTGTCGCTCGCGTTCATCGCCGCCACGGTGGCGGTCCCCGCGCTTCAAAGCATCATCGTCGCGGGGGCCGACGACCTGCCGCTCGGGCTCTCGGACGTCGAGGGACTCGTGTTCGTCGCGACGCTCGCCGGCGGGATCGCGCTCCTGTTTGCGATCCTCAGCGTGATCTACTGGACGGTGCCCCACGGGCGCGTGCCGTGGCGGGCCATCTGGCCCGGCGCGCTCGGCGCCACGCTCGCAATCGCGGTGGTCGACTACGCGTTCCCGGCGTACCTGTCGAGGATCTCAACGCTCGCCGGCCTCGGCACCTCGCTGATCTTCATCGTGATCGTCCTGCTCTGGTTCTACGCGCTCGCGATCATCATCCTCGCCGGGGCGGAGATCAACGCGGTGCGGCTGACGAGTGCGACCGAGGCCGCCGCGGCGGTGGAGGGGGCCCGCCAGGACGGTCAGCCGGCGCCCGCCTCGACCGACGTCGCCGCGCCGCGCGGACGCGCCGCAAGCGCCGAGAGCTAGCGCTCGTCCTCGCCGGCAGCGCGCGCGAGCGGCGGAGCGGCGACCGCGACCGGCTCACCCGAGGCCTTGGCGCGATACATGGCCTCGTCGGCCAGCTCCAGCAGGCGATCCTCCTCGACGGCGTGCTCGGGGCAGCCGGCGACGCCGATTGCGATCCCGACAGGCACGCCCTCGGGACGCTCGAGGCGTCCGACGGCGTCGGCGAGGCGCTCACCGATCGCGCGGCCGCCCAACGCCGTCTGATGCGGCGCCAGCACGCAGAGCTCGTCGTCGTCGAGGCGGGCGACGCTGTCGGCGGCGCGGACCGCTCCCCGCACGACCGCGGCCACGTCGGCCAGCGCCCGATCGCCCGCCTCTCGCCCGTGGGCGTCGTTGATCCGCCTCAGGCCCTCGATGTCGAGCGCGAGCAGCGCGAACGGGTGCCCGTAGCGCTGCTGGATGGCGACGAACTGGGCGAGCTGGCGCCTGAGCTGGCGCGCGTTTGGGAGGCCGGTGACGGCATCCATGCCGGACAGCCCCTCGAGCTGGCGCGCGCGCCGCTCTCCTAGCTCCGAGACCGCGACGCCGAGGACCGCGAGCATCGTGCCCGAGAGGCGATCCACCGCGCCGAGGACCGAACGCGCGGAATGGTCGCTCAGCGAGCTCGCAAGCGCCTCGGCGATCACCGACTGAAGCGCAGCCACGTCGCGCGTGAGCTCGACCGGGTCGCGCCGGTCGCGCCCGCGAAGGTCTGTGAGGAGCTCGACCAGTCGCTCCTCGCTCGCCGTCTCGGCGCCTTCCTGCGGCCCCTCCGCGGCGGCGCGCACGAGCTCAGAGACAAGGCCGGGCAGCTCGCGCGCGATTCGGTCGACCGGCAGCTCGGCGACCTCGTCGAGCGAGGAACGCTCGATGACGCGCACGAGCCAGCGGCGCGCTAGGTCGTCGCGGGCGCTCTCGAGGCGCGTCAGGGAAGCGTCCAAGTGCTCGGGTCGGGCTGGCGCGGCGGCTCCGCCCCCTCCCTCGATCGATGACGGCCATGCTAACCACCGGGGCGGCGGCGAAGCCGCTGAGATGATGGGACGAGTGTCAGAGTTGATCGACATCGCCACCGCGCGCCGGACCGTCCTCGAGTCGGTCGGGCGACTCGGGGCCGAGCAGGTACCAGTTGTAGAGGCGCTGGGCCGCATCCTGGCGGAGGATGTCCAAAGCGACGGGGACGTGCCGCCCTTCGACTCGTCGGCGATGGACGGCTACGCGGTCGTGCCCGGGCCGGCGCGGCAGCTGCGCGTGGCGGGCGAGTCGCGCGCCGGCCATCCGGCGGACCGTGGCCCGGCTGCGGGAGAGGCGCTCGCGATCTCCACCGGCGCGATGGTGCCGGCTCAGACCGAGCTCGCCGTTGTCCCCGTCGAGCGCGTGAGGGAGTGCGGCGACGGAGTCGTCGCGGTGCCGGAGTCCGAGCCGGGCGCGAACGTCCGGCGTGCGGGCGAGGACGTGCGGGCCGGCGCCGCCGTCCTGCCAGCAGGCATCGCGCTCGGACCGCCGGAGCTCGCGGTTGCGGTGGCCGCCGGCCGTGCCCGGCTGCGCTGCTCCCTCCGTCCGCGGGTGGCCGTCCTCGTGACCGGAGACGAGCTCGTGGATCCGGGGCAGCCGATCGGCCCCGGCCAGATCCGGAGCTCGAACGGCGTCGCGGTGGCTGCCCAGGCCGCGGTCGCCGGAGCAGAAGTGGTCGGGTCGGAGATCGTGCGCGACGACGCCGAGGCCACCGCTGGGGCGCTGGCCCGCGCGCTCGAGGAGGCCGACGTGGTCTGCGTGTCGGGAGGCGTGTCGGTGGGACCCCACGACCACGTCAGGCCCGCGCTCAAGCGGCTCGGCGTAGAGGAGCGCTTCTGGGGCGTGAGCCTCAGGCCCGGAAAGCCCACGTGGTTTGGCGTCCGCGGCGGCGCCGCTGTCTTCGGCCTGCCGGGAAATCCGGTCTCGGCGATCGTCACCTTCCACCTCTTCGCCCGACCGGCGCTGCGCCGGCTCGCGGGCACGGACCCCGACGACACGCGGACGGCGGCGCTTCTGGACGCGCCGGCGATGCGCGACCCGCGGCGCGACCAGGTGCTCCGGTGCAGTCTCTCGGCGGAGCCCGACGGCTGGCACGTGACGCCGGCACCGAAGCAGGGCTCGCACATCCTGACGTCGATGCTGGGGGCGAGGGCGCTCGCGCTCGTGCCCGCCGGCGAAGGGGAGCTCGGCTCCGGCTCACGGGTCGCCGTAGAGCTCCTCAGCTCGTGGTGAGAGGGCGGTCGCGCCAACCGGCGCGCGTCTCGGTCCGCGAGCCGCCGGTCTCGTTCGCGGCGGCCGACGGCGCGGTGACCACAAGGCAGACCGCCGACCTCTCCCTGCCCGAGGGCGAGTTCGAGCGAATCTGGTCGGCCGAGTACCTGGAGCGGCTCGCGCGCACGTACTGGCGCTTCCTCGAGCGGGTCTCGCTCGGCCTGCTGCGCGTCCTCTACACGCCGCACTCGCGGGAGATCGTGCTGGTACGCCGCCCGCTCGTGCTCCTTCGCTTCAGGGCGCCCGAGTACGACGTGTCGGCGGATCGAGGCGCGGTGACGTGGCGCATCGACCGCGGCCTGCTGGTCATCCCGCGCGGGCGCGGCAGGGGCTTCCTGCGAATCGCGGTGCGGCGTTCAAGCCGCCCCGTGGGACCGGCGGACGAAACCGGCGTCACCGTCTCGTCCGAGGTCGCAAACTTCTACCCGATGATCGCCGGCTCGGGACGCTTCTCGCGCGTGGGCCGCGTCCTCTACCGCGTCACGCAGCTGCGGATCCACGTGATCGTGACGAACGCCTTCCTGCGCTCGCTCGCACGGCTAGACCTGGCCCCCTCGGTAGTGGGCACCCTTGAGCCGGCTCCGGACACCGGCGCGAGCGCCAGCCGCTAGTCATCTAGTCCTAGCCGGCGCGCGCTCCCGTTATCTCGCGCAGCTTCGCCCGATCGTGGGTCGCCTGGACCTTGCGGACCGTTCCCGAGCGCGTCCGCATGACGAGCGACTCGGTGGTGACCCCGACCGGCTCGTAGTGGACCCCTTGGAGCACGTCCCCGTCGGTGACGCCGGTCGCCGCGAAGAAGACGTCCTCACCCGTGATCAGCCGGTCGACGTCCAGGATCTCGTCGAGGTCGTACCCGGCATCCAGCGCGGTGCGCCGCTCCTCGTCCGAGCGCGGCCACAACCGGCCGAGAAGCTGGCCTCCGATGCACTTGATCGCCGCGGCGGTGATCACGCCCTCCGGCGTGCCGCCGATCCCCCACAGGACGTCGACCGGAGAGTCCCCGGCGACCGCGATCAGCGCGGCGGACACGTCGCCATGCGGGATGAAGCGGATCCGGCCGCCCGCCTCGCGGACCTCGCGCACCGCGTCCTCGTGCCGCGGACGGTCGAGCATCACGACCGACACGTCGCGGACATCGGTTCCCTTCTCGCGCGCGATCAGCCGCAGCGTCTCGCCAAGCGGCCGGTCGAGGTCGAGGATCCCGGCGTAGCGCGCCGACGCGGCCATCTTCTCCATGTAGACGCACGGGCCGGGGTCGAACATCGAGTCGCGCGCGCCGAGCGCGATGATCGCCAGGGCTCGCGGGGCACCGGTGGCGGCGAGCTCGGTGCCCTCGAGCGGGTCGACCGCGATGTCCACCTCCGGAGGTGAGCCGTCGCCGATCCGCTCGCCGTTGTAGAGCATCGGCGCCTCGTCCTTCTCACCCTCGCCGATCACCACGCGACCGTCCATGCGGACGGTCTCGAGCATCAGCCGCATCGCGTCCACCGCGGCCTGGTCGGCGGCCTCCTTGTCCCCCATCCCGACCCAGCGCGCGGCGGCGAGCGCCGCGTACTCCGTGACGCGCACGAGCTCGAGGGCCAGGTTGCGGTCCGGCCGCGCCGCGCCCGACGGCACGCCGGGGGCGCCGTCGACGACGGCGTTGTGCTCCCGCGGCAAGGAGATCAGACTCCGGGCGGCTTGCGCTTGGTGCCCCGAAGCTGGCGGAGAAAGCCGCTGATCGCGACCCCGGCCGCCGCGATAAGCCCGACCAGCCAGCCGATCGCCAGCGAGATCTCCACGCCGTCGCCCGGCTTGCCGAAGACGATCCCGTTGCAGATGATCAGGACGAACGCGGTGAGGCCGACGATCGCGGTGACCTCGCCGGGCCGCCAGCTCAGGTCGTGACCGCGCACGATGATGTAGGCGAGGATGAACGGCGCCGTGCAGGCCGCGACGAGCAGCAGGTCCAGTATTCCGAACGTCTCGAAGGCCGTCAGCGGTCCCTCACGCCCGCTGATCCGCGAGTTCACGTTGCGCGACGTGTCGAACCAGGGCAGGAACAGCGACACGAACAGCACCGCCGCCGCCAGGAAGCCGAAGTACTCGGCCTTCTGGAGAAGTCCCAGCTGAATGAAGCTCCGCTTGCGCTCGGCCTGCGACGCCTCCATGCCGTAAACCTACACCGGCGGCCGCGCGGTTTCCAGGGGAGCCGTGGCCGCGACCCGGGACGCGCGGCGTCCGGCCTGCGGCCTGCGTCGCACGCGTCGCGCTGCGATGTTCCGTCGCGAAGTGGTCCCTACGAAAGACTTCTTCTGAGACCACTTCGCGACGGGAAGATGCGCGCCGGCGCCGGCGCGCCGACACCCGGCCGAGCGCCGGGTGGCGTACCGGCGCGCGCCGTCGCTACTCGCCCGACTCGTACTTGAACGAGATCGCGAGCCGGACCCGGAAGCCGGTCACCTGGCCGTTCTCGATCCGCACGTCCTGGCGGACGACCTCGGCGATGCGCAGGTCGCGGATCGTCTTCGCCGCCGTCTCGACGGCGTTGCGCGCCGCGGCCTCCCAGGACTCGCTGCTTACCCCGATGACATCGGTGACGCGGTAGACGCTCTCGGCCATCTCGTCGCTCCTCTCCTCCGCTGGCAGTTGCAAGCGGACTCTTTCACGTTTGTCGGGTCGCCGTCCCGACGGGCTCCGCGGACGCCCGCGCCCGCGTTCGGCGCTAGCCTCGCTCGGGTGCTTGCCGCCCTCGTCGAGGAGATCGGCCGGCCTCCGAGGATCAGGGACGTGGCGGAGCCCGAGCGCGGCGAAGGATGCACGCTCGTCGAGGTCGCCGCAGCCCCGCTCAACCCGATCGACCTCTCGATCGCGGCCGGCCGCTTCTACGAAGGCCCCGCTGAGCTTCCCTACATCGCCGGCAAGGAGGGGCTCGGGCGGGTGCTCGAGGCCGACTCGCTCGCGACGGGCGCGCGCGTCTACTTCCCGATGCCCGGCGGCCTCGGCGGGGCGGGGTCGTTCAGCGAGCGGGCAGCGCCGCTGGAGGAGCGGGCGATCGCCGTTCCCGACGGCGTCGACGACTCCCTGGCCGCCTGTCTCGGGGTGGCGGGGCTCGCCGCGTGGCTCCCGCTCGAGTGGCGGGCGCGCCTGCGCGAGGGCGAGCGGGTGCTGGTGCTCGGCGCGAGCGGCGCCGTGGGCCAGATCGCGGTGCAGGCGGCCCGGCTTCTGGGCGCCCGGGTCGTCGTGGCCGCCGCGCGCGGGCTCCGCCACGTCCCTGATCCTCGGAGGCCG
>JBPCMT010000233.1:0-4659 GCA_051001995.1 Thermoleophilaceae bacterium | reverse complement strand
CTTCCACACCTTCCGCCATACCTGCGCGTCGATGCTCTTCGAGCGTGGGGCGAACGCAAAGCAGGTGCAGCGCTGGCTCGGGCACCACTCAGCGTCCTTCACGCTCGACACCTACGTCCACCTGCTCGAGGACGACCTCGGCGAACCGCTGGTCCTGCGCGACGAACTCGAGCGTGGCAACGATGTGGCAACTTCTGCCCGGCGAACTCAGCCGAATTCGGAGGCCGCGTCTCCGGCGGAAGCCATGCCGTAGACGGCGTTTCCCCGCCTCGCGGCCACCCGGCCGAACTCCCGTAGCCGTCTACGGAACCGAAGGTCGCAGGTTCGAATCCTGCCGGGCGTGCTCCTCTGCTAGGGCGGAAACCGCTTGCGCGGCTCGCCTCCAACCTTCTCCTTGAGCCGCTTCTCGATCCCTGCGATGACCAGGGCAGGGATCAGTCCACGGATCCCGCCACCGTCGACCGAGAGGATGCGAAACCGATCGTTCGGGGTCGGCTCGTCGGGGGCGGAAGGCACCGATTTAACCTAGACGTGGCTTGTTGAAGCCACCCAGTGAGCCCCCTGTTCCGCCGACTACTACAATGCGTCGCAGCAACCGAAGGAGACGGTGACTTGGAAGCGGTCTTTCCCATACTCGCCCTGCTCGCCTGTCCTCTCTTGATGGGTGGCTGCATGTGGATGATGACCAGATCGAAGAGCCGGTCGAAGCCTGAGCCGTCGGCGGCGACGCTCGCTTCGGTCGCTGAACTGCGCACCGAGCAGCGCCGCCTCGCCGCCGAGATCGAGCGCCTGGAGCACAGTGAGGCGCCTCGGCGAGGCGAGGAGGGCGCAGGGGCGGCACCGAGCCCGCAGGGCGAGGTCGTGGGCCGCTCATGATGGGGATGGACATGGGCCTGATGGCGGTCGTGATGGTGCTCGTCGCGCTCGTCGTCGTCGGGGGGCTCGTGACTGCCGTCTACTTCGGGGTACGCGCCCTCCGCCCTCCGGGGGATCACCAGGTGGAGGGGTCCGCCCGGGCACTACTCGACCGCAGGCTCGCCGCCGGCGAGATCAGCGCCGAGGAGTACTACGAGCGTGAGGCCGCGCTGCGCGACGCGCAGCCCGTCACCGGGCGCCGCTGAGCTAGAGCGATGCCACGCGCCAAGAAGGAGCCGCCGCCGCTCCATGAGCTCGAGGAGGCGGTCATGGAGGAGCTGTGGGACGGGGCCGCCACGGTGCGGGAGGTCCTCGAAGCACTCAACCGCGGACCCAAGGAGCGCGCCTACACCACGATCATGACGATCATGGTCCGGCTCGACCGCAAGGGCCTCCTGACGCGCGAGCGTAGAGGTAAGACCGACGTCTACTCGACCGTCATGAGCCGCGAGGCCTACCGGGACGCGCGCGCCGAGGCGGAGGTGAAGGCGGTCGTCGACGAGTACGGCGAGCTCGCGCTTGCCCACTTCTCGGAGCGGATGGCTGAGCTCGACCCGAAGCGGGTCCGCGCGCTGCGGCGGCTCGCGAAGTCGTGACGAGCGCGCGCCGCCTCTACCGCCTGGGCGCCGGCATCGCGTGCCTCGGGGCCGCGGCCTCGGCGCTCGCGACGGTGGTCGCGCTCCGGGCACTTGAATTCAACATTCCCTCGCCCGCGGCGCTGGCCGCGGTCTGCCGCGACCTCATGGTGCCGGAGGTCGGAGCCGGCGGCGCGCTCGTGATCGCGCTCGCCGGCCTAGGCATGGTGACGTTCCTCCTCGGCGCCCGCTCGCTCTACCGCCAGCTTCACGCCTACCGCCGCTTCATGGCGACGCTGTCGCCGGGCGGCGCGCGGGTCGTTGAGCGATCATCGGTCACCGTGTTCGAGGGATCGGCTCCGCATGCCTTCTGCGCCGGCTTCCTGCGCCCCCGCATCTTCCTGTCGCGCGGTGCGGTTGAGCGCCTGCCCGCCGCGGAGCTCGCGGCGGTCGTGGCCCACGAGCGCCATCACCTCGGGCGTCGCGATCCGCTGCGGATGCTGGCGGCGCGCGTCTTGCGCGACGCCCTTTTCTTCATGCCGATCCTGCGGCGGCTCGAGCGTCGCTACACCGCCCTTGCCGAGATCGCCGCCGACGAGGCGGCTGCCCGACAGCGCAGCCCGCAGACGCTCGCCTCGGCGCTGCTCGCGTTCGGGGAGTCGCGCGCGCCGGCGGGTGCCGTCGGCATCGCCCCCGAGCGGGTCGACCACCTGCTCGGCCGCCCGCCTCGGTGGGAGCTCCCGCTGTCGCTGCTGGTCGGGTCGCTCGTGCTGCTCGGCGGCCTCGTGGCAGGGACCGCTGCGGCCGGCGCACTCGTCGCGAGCTCGAGCTTGAACGCCGCGATGCTGCTCGCGCAGAGCTGCATGCTGGCGATGGTCGCGCTGGTCGTCGCCGGCATGTTCGTGGCGCTCGTCTCTTCGCGGCGTCCAGCTCGCCGCGCACGGTAGGCGCGCGGACAAGGGTGAGGGGCAGCCGCGAGTTCGACGTCCGCTACCTGAACATGCGCGACGAGTCGAACGGCGTCGCGCGCACGTGGGGCGTGACGGGGCTGCCGGAGACCTTCTTCATCACCTCGCAAGGCGAGGTCGTAAGCCACGCGATCGGGGGGTGGTCTCCGAGGAGCAGATGCGCCAGGGCATCGGCGCCGCGCGCCAGGGAGGCCGGTCGGCCCCCTCTCCGGCGGCCAGCAGCGATCGGTGCGCTAGGTGAAGGGGTGGGAGCGGGAGCATTGCGAGCAAGACCCCCTTCCCAAGCGACCTACTACACGGCGTAGCTAAACTGGGGCCCTGTGCGTCTATCTAGGCTCGCTCAAGGAGTAGCGCTCGCGCTCGTCATGGTGGTCGCCGCCGCCTGCGGAGGCGACGATTCGGCGGCCGACGGTGCCGCCGAAGCGACCGCAGACGCGGAGCTCGGCCACGTCCACGGCCTCGGGACGAACCCCGCCGATGGCTCCCTGTTCATCGCGACCCACTCGGGGCTTTTCCGCGCCCCAGCGGGCGAGCAGGCGGCCGAGCGGGTGGGCGACAGCCTCCAGGACACGATGGGCTTCACCGTGGTCGGCGAGGACACCTTCCTCGGCTCGGGACACCCTGGGCCGGGCGAGGACGGCCCGCCGCTCCTCGGCCTGATCCGCTCGACCGACGCCGGCCAGAGCTGGGAGCCCGTGTCGCTCTCCGGCGAGGCCGACTTCCACGCGCTCGAGGCAGCGCACGACCGCGTCTACGGCTTCGACGGCGCGAACGGCCGGCTGATGATCTCGGACGACGGCGGCGAGACCTGGGCGGAGCGCGAGCCGCCGGGCCCGCTGCTCGACATCGCGGTCCACCCCTCCGAGCCAGAGCGCCTCGCCGCCACGAGCGAGCGGGGAGTCTTCGTCTCCGACGACGACGGCGAGACCTGGCGTCCAGTCGGAGGCGAGATCGGCTTCCTCGCCTGGCCGGCGGAGGACCGCCTGCTGCTCATCGGAGCGAGCGGCGTCGTCCAGGCAAGCTCGGACCTCGGAGCGAGCTGGGAGGAGCTCGGCTCAATCGGCGGCCAGCCGGCCGCGCTGATCGCGGAGAGCCCGGACGAGCTCTACGCCGCGCTCCCCGACGGGACGATCGAGCAGTCGACCGACGGCGGGCGCACGTGGTCCGTGCGCGCGACCCCGAGCGCCGGGTGAGCGACGAGCAGCGAAAGGAGGCGGGGAGAGGAGCGCGCCGTGGAGCCGACCCTCACCGAGTCCGCAGAGCTCCGCTCCTGCTGTTGCTCGCGGTTGCACTCGCCGGGAGCGCCGGGCTCGCCTTCGTCGCGCTCGCGGCTCGCGACGACGGGCCGATCGCGATCGTCCCCGAGAAGGAGGGTCCATTCCGCGGCAACGTCCTGCCCGAGGGGATCGCCGACACGCCGGCGCCGGACTTCCGCCACGCGGACGCCCGTGGCGGCGAGGTCGACACCCGCTCGCTCCGAGGCACCCCCTACGCAGTCACCTTCCTCTACACCGACTGCCCGGACGTCTGCCCGCTGATCGGGCAGGAGATCGGTCAGGCACTCGAGCTGCTCGGCGAGCGCGGGGACGACGTGGCGGTGGTGGGCGTGAGCGTCGATCCCGCGGGCGACACCCGTGAGGCGGTCACCGCCTGGCTCGACCGGCTGGACCTGCCGGACAACTTCCATTACCTGATCGGCGCGCAGGAGGAGCTCGAGCCGACCTGGGATTCCTACTACGCCGCCCCCCAGGTCCCGGGCGACCCCGAGAGCTCCCACTCGGCGAGCATCTGGATGGTCGACGCGGAAGGACGGATCCGCACCAAGTTCTCCGCGGGGGTTCCGGTGCCGCCGGCGGACATCGCGCACGACTTCGAGGTGCTGCTGGACGAGGCGCAGGGACAGCGCACGGCGTCCGGCTCGAGCGCGTCAGGCAGTTGATCGCCACCCTGCTAGCCACGATCACGATCGGAATCGACCCGTTCGTGGAGCTCGGTCCCGTGACGCTCGCCTGGCACGGGATCATGACCGCGGTCGGAATCCTTGTCGGCGGCTGGCTCGCGACGCGCTGCGGCAGCGAGCGCGGGCTCGACACGGCGCGGCTTCAGAACGCGGTCGTGATCATGGCGGTCGCGGGCATCGTCGGCGCGCGCGTCTTCTACCTGGTCGTGGCCGAGCCTGGCTCGCTCCTGCGTCCGGGCGA
>JBPCMT010000232.1:0-8393 GCA_051001995.1 Thermoleophilaceae bacterium | reverse complement strand
CGGCGCCGATCCGAGAGGACCTCGTCGAGCGACGGATCCGCGAGGTAAAGGAGCAGGGCGTCGTCTGCGCCGCCTCGCTCACGCCCCAGCGCGTCACCAGCCACTACGAGGCCGCGCTCGAGGCCGGCCTCGACATCCTCGTGATCCAGGGCACCGTGATCTCCGCAGAGCACGTCTCCACCACCAGCGAACCGCTCAACCTCAAGGAGTTCATCCGCGAAGTGCCCGTGCCGGTGATCGTCGGCGGGTGTGCCTCCTACGCCACGGGGCTCCACCTGATGCGCACAGGGGCGGTCGCGGTGCTGGTCGGCGTCGGGCCTGGAGCGGCCTGCACGACGCGCGGCGTGCTCGGCATCGGCGTGCCGCAGGCCACGGCGATCGCCGACGTGCAGGCCGCGCGCTCGCAGCACATGCTCGAGACCGGTGAGTACGTCAAGGTGATCGCCGACGGCGGCATGCGCAACGGCGGCGACATCGCCAAGGCGTTCGCGTGCGGGGCGGACGCGGTGATGATCGGCTCGCCGCTGGCGCGCGCCTACGAGGCGCCCGGCCACGGCTTTCACTGGGGCATGGCCACCTTCCATCCGTCGCTGCCGCGCGGGGCGCGCGTCAAGACCACCCAGAACGGCACGCTCGAGCAGATCCTGCTCGGCCCCGCGCACGAGAACGACGGCACGTTCAACCTGATGGGCAGCCTGCGGACCTCGATGGCCACCTGCGGCTACGAGGACATCCCCGACTTCCACCGCGCGGAGGTGATGGTGGCGCCCGCGCTCCAGACCGAGGGCAAGCAGCTCCAGCGCGATCAGTCGATCGGAATGGGCAGCGCCGGGGCGACCGCCGCTCCGTCGCGCGACAACGTCACCAACGGCGCCGCCCACAGCGCCCTCACCGAGCCGCAGGTAGCCGCGCCGACGCCCGTCGGCGAGTGACCGGCGCCGCCGCCACGACCGATCGGACGGTTGCGGCGGACAGTGCCCCGGCCGAGCGCGTGGCAGCGGGCCCCGTGTCCGAGACCGACGAGGTGCTGGTCCTCGACTTCGGCGGCCAGTACTCGCAGCTGATCGCGCGCCGCGTCCGCGAGTGCGGCGTCTTCGCCGAGCTTCTACCGCACCACGCCTCGGTCGAGGAGATCCGCCGCCGCGCTCCGCGCGGGTTGATCCTCTCGGGCGGGCCGGCGTCCGTTTACTCCGACGGCGCGCCGAAGCTGCGCCCCGAGCTGCTCGAGCTCGGGATCCCCGTGCTGGGCATCTGCTACGGGATGCAGGCGATGGTGCTCGAGCTCGGCGGGCGCGTCGAGCAGGCGCGCGTCGGCGAGTTCGGCCGCTCGCGGCTCACGGTCTCGCGGCCGGGCATGCTGCTCGCCGGCCTGCCCGCCGAGCAGAGCTGCTGGATGAGCCACCGCGACACGGTCTACGACGCCCCGCCCGGCTTCACTGCGCTCGCGTCCTCGAGCGAGTCGCCGGTCGCCGCGATGGAGGCGGCCGACCGCGGGCTCTACGGCATCCAGTTCCACCCCGAGGTTGTCCACACGCCGCACGGCACGGAGATCCTGACGCGCTTCCTGGAGAGCGGCTGCGGCTGCGACATGGACTGGAGCCCGGCCTCGGTGATCGAGGAGCAGGTCGCGCGGATCCGAGCACAGGTGGGGGACGGCCACGCAATCTGTGGCCTCTCCGGCGGCGTCGACTCGTCGGTTGCGGCGCTGCTCGTGCACCGGGCGATCGGCGACCGGCTGACGTGCGTGTTCGTCGACCACGGCCTGATGCGAAAGGACGAGGGCGCCCAGGTCGTGGCCACCTTCGCCGACCACTTCAAGGTCCGGCTGGTGGCGGTCGACGCGGAGCAGCGCTTCCTCTCGCGGCTGCGGGGCGTGACCGACCCGGAGGTCAAGCGCAAGATCGTGGGGGAGGAGTTCATCCGTGTCTTCGAGGAGGAGGCGGCCAAGCTCGACGACCCCGGCTTCCTCGTGCAGGGCACCCTCTACTCGGACGTGATCGAGTCGGGCGGCGGCACCGGCGCGGCCACGATCAAGTCGCACCACAACGTCGGCGGCCTGCCGGAGGACCTCGAGTTCGAGCTCGTCGAGCCGCTGCGGTCGCTCTTCAAGGACGAGGTCCGGGCGGTGGGGGCCGAGCTCGGGCTGCCCGACCGGCTGGTGTGGCGCCAGCCGTTCCCCGGGCCGGGCCTGGCGATCCGCATCGTCGGCGGCGAGGTCACGCGCGAGCGGCTCGCGATCCTGCGCGACGCCGACTTCGTGCTCCAGGACGAGATCCGCTCAGCCGGGCTGTACCGCGAGCTGTGGCAGTCGTTCTGCGTCCTGCCGGGCGATCTGCGCTCGGTCGGCGTCCAGGGCGACGAGCGAAGCTACGGCCACGTGATCGTGGTACGCGCCGTCACGAGCGACGACGCGATGACCGCCGACTGGGCGCGGCTGCCCTACGACCTGGTCGAGCGGATCGCCTCGCGGATGATCAACGAGATCCCGCAGGTCAACCGCGTGGTGCTCGACGTGACCTCGAAGCCGCCGGGCACGATCGAGTGGGAGTGAGCCGCGGCTTCGGCTGCTGTGCTACTTAGGGGTCGCATCCGGACCCCTATGCAGGACGGCGGCCACCGAGCCCGCGAACCGGCTTCAGGGCGTGGTGGCGAAGGTTTGCAGGGACCTAGGAGTAGCGGTCCCAGCGACGGAGGTCATCTTCGGAGTCGGTCGCCGAGCCGCCCTCGTACCAGCCGGGCTTGCTCCAGATCTCGAAGTGCAGGTGGCACCCCGAGGCGTTGCCGCTCTCACCGACCTTGCCGATGAGCTGCCCGGTCTTCACGCGGTCTCCGTCCTGCACGCGCGGACGCCGCAGGAGGTGCATGTACGCGAAGTCCTTGCGGCTTCCCTTGAGGTCGATCACCAGGTAGTTGCCCGCCGAGCTGTGGTAGCCGGCGTATTGCACCCTGCCTCCACGGGCGGCCTCGAGCCTGTTGCCGCAGTTGGCGAACACATCCGTGCCCTGGTGACCACGCCCGGCGCCGAAACCGTCGCCGTACTGGTGCCTGCCGCGGACCGGGAAGCGGTGATGCCAGAGCTTGAAGCTGTCGCGCTCGGTGTCGCGCGAGCTCGCGCTGTAGGTCTCGGCGCCGGCGGCATCCCTCGCCACCACGCGGAACGCGTAGTTGCGCTCCTTCTGGAGGTTGCCGCCCACGGTTCCGTTCCAGCTCACCGTCTGGACGTCGTCGTTGCGGACCGTCTCGACCCAGCGCTTGAGCACCTCGCCGCTGCCCGGCTTGACGACCGTCACCTTGGCCGTGACCGGCGTCGCGTGCACGACGCGGTAGGAGAACCGCAGCTTGCGGCTGGCGTCGTAGAAGAGCTTGGGCGAATTGGTGGCGGTGTAGACGCGCGGCCCGCCGCTGTCGCTCGGCCCGCTGGCGCGCGCCATGTCCTGCGCGGAGGCGCCGGCCGGGAGCGCGGCGGCGGCGACGGCCGCGCACGCGGAAGCGAGCGCGAGACGCATCGCCCTGCGACCTGCGAACGACAGCGCTGAATGCGGCACCCCTTGGCCTCTCTTTCTGCGGCCTACGGGGTTAGCTGACGGGCTCGCGCCGAAAAGAGCGGCGCTACTGACGGAAGGCGCACATCGCACCCCGCCGGATTCGCCCCACGGCGGCCTTGCGGCCACCGACCTGGTTCCCCCGCTCCCCGCTGGATGACACCGGGGATTCGGCAGGCTGTATCGAATCGCGCGGTAGTAAAGCACAAAGCGCCGGCGGAAGGAGACATAACTCGCCCGGACGGCCCCTATGAGCGACTTCTGCCAACCCCCGGCGCGCGGCTCCGGCCCCCCCGGTGTGGCGCTCGTGCGTCTAAGATGTGCGGCTGCTGCGGCCCGCCGCGCTCCTGGGACGCTGCGCAGGGCGCGTTCCCACCCTTTCGATGAAGACGTACGTCGCCACCCCGTCCACGCGCGAGCGCAACTGGCTCGTCGTCGACGCGAACGGTAAGACGCTCGGACGCCTCGCCACCCAGGTGGCTGACGCCCTGCGCGGCAAGCGCAAGCCCGAGTACACGCCGCACTGCGACGTGGGGGACTTCGTTGTTGTCGTCAACGCCGAGAAGATCGCGGTCACCGGGAACAAGCGCGCTGAGAAGCGCTACTATCGGCATTCCGGCTACCCGGGCGGCCTGCGCTCGCGGACGCTCGCGCAGGTGCTCGCCCGCCACCCCGAGGATGCCGTGCGACTCGCTGTGAAGGGCATGATGCCCCGCAACCGCCTCGCGCGCCAGCAGCTTCGCAAGCTCAAGATCTACGCCGGCCCCGAGCACCCTCATGTGGCGCAGCGGCCGGCGACGATGGAGGTGGACGCATGACGATCGAGGACGAGCGGCAGGAGCCGCGCGAGGAGGGCGCGCCCGAGGGCGCCGGCCAGGACGCGCCCGGCGCCCCGGAGGGGGAGGCGCCCGCCGCCCCCGAGGGCGAGGCGCCCGGGGCCCAGTCGGATGCCCCCGCCGAGGCCGAGGGCGAGACCCCCGAGGGCGAGGGCGAGGTTCCAGCCCCCGAGGGCGAGACCCCCGAGGGCGAGGGTGAGGTTCCAGCCGCCGAGGGCGAGACCCCCGAGGGCGAGGTTGAGGGCCCTGCTCCCCGGTCGGGCGACCAGGCGCCCGGCCCCGACGAGCCCGCGCCAGCCGAGCCCGAGGCCGGAGGTGCCCCCGACGCCGGCGAGCAGCCCCCGCCCGACGACCCCGCCGCCGAGCCCAAGCGGCCGCCCCGCGGCCGCGAGCGCCGCGGCGACGCCGCCGGGGTGGCCGAGCAGCCCGAGGTCGTGCCCGGAGCCGACCTTGAGCCGGACCTCGTCCTCGACGAGCCGGCGCGCCAGGACGACCAGTTCGAGACGGCAGCCGCAGAGCGCTACGCCGAGCCCGAGGCCGAGGCAACCGCCGACGAGGCTCTGCCGACCGCGCCCGAGGAGTCTCCCGCCGCCGCGGCCGAGCCGGCCCCCCTGACGCCGCGCGATCTGGCCGCCGACGCCCGCTATCAGGCCACCGGCAAGCGCAAGACCGCGGTCGCGCGCGTGATCCTCAAGCCCGGCGACGGTACCTACACCGTCAACGGCCGCACGCTCGAGCAGTTCTTCCCGCGCCACGGCCTCCAGGCCACGGCCCGCCAGCCGCTCGCGGCGGCCGGCTATGAGTCGCGCATGGACGTGGTCGCGCGGCTGCACGGTGGCGGGGTGTCGTCTCAGGCGGGAGCGCTCCGCCACGGGGTGGCCCGCGCGCTGGTGGAGGCCGATCCCGCGCTCCGCGAGGAGCTCAAGCGCCGCGGCTACCTCACGCGCGACCCGCGCGCGAAGGAACGCAAGAAGGCGGGACTGAAGAAGGCCCGCAAGCGGCCCCAGTTCTCCAAGCGCTAGCCCCGGGTGGCGGTCCCGGGTAGGAGCACGGCGCCCGCCGCGCCGCCCGCGGCGACCCTCCAGGTACCGCATCTATTCGGCACCGACGGCGTTCGCGGGCGCGTCGGCGAGCGGCTCACCGCCGAGCTCGCGCTCGCGCTGGGCCGCGGAGCGGCGGCCGTGACGGGGAGCGAGGCGCCGCGGGTACTCATCGTGCGCGATACGCGCGAGTCCGGGCAGATGCTGGAGGCCGCGCTCGCCGCGGGGATCGCCGCCGCCGGAGGCGAGGCGCTGCTCGGCGGCGTCCTGCCCACGCCCGGCGCGGCGCTGCTCGTGCGGCGCTTCGGCCTCGACCTGGCGGCGGTCGTCTCCGCGTCGCACAACCCCTACGAGGACAACGGGATCAAGTTCTTCGGCCCCGACGGGACCAAGGTCTCCGACGACCTGGAACGGCGCATCGAGGCGCTCGTCTACCAGGACGAAGCCGACCCATCCGCCGCTCGAACGGCCGCTCCGGGGCGGGTGCGCGAGCTGCACGGCGCGGGCGGCGACTACCTGCGCGAGCTGGAGCTCCGCTTCCGCGACCTCGACCTCCGCGGTCTGAGGGTGGCGCTCGACTGCGCCAACGGGGCGACCCACAGGGTCGCCCCCGAGATCTTCAGCCGCCTCGGCGCCGAGGTGGACGCGATCGGCCGCGACCCCGATGGCCGCAACATCAACCGCGGCTGCGGATCGACGCACCTCGAGCCGCTGGTCGCGCGGGTGACCGAGGGCGGTCACGACGCCGGCTTCGCCTTCGATGGCGATGGCGACCGCGTGCTGGCCGTGGACCGCGGCGGCGAGATCGTCGACGGCGACGAGCTGATCGCGCTGGCGGCGATCCACCTGCGCCGCGCCGGTCGGCTGCCGGGCGGCGGCGTGGCGGTGACCGTGATGACCAACTACGGCTTTCACCAGGCGATGGACGCGGCCGGGGTCGCGGTCGCGACGACGCCGGTCGGCGATCGCCACGTGCTGGCGGCGCTGCTCGAGCGCGGCTGGGCGCTCGGCGGAGAGCAGTCGGGACACATCATCGAGACCGGCTTCGTTCCGTCGGGCGACGGGATCGCCGGCGCGCTGCTCACCCTCGAGGCGCTCGCGGGGCGCGACCTCTCGGAGCGGGACGCGATGATCAAGTTGCCCCAGCGGCTCGTCAACGTCGCGGTGGCCGACGGCTCGGCACTGGCCTCCGCGGGCGCCGTCTGGGACGCGGTCGAGCGCGAGGGGGAGGCTCTCGTGGGCCGGGGCCGGGTGCTCGTCCGGGCGTCGGGCACCGAGCCCCTGGTCAGGGTCATGGTCGAGGCGCCGGACTCCGCCGAGTGCGACGCGGTGGCGGGCCGCCTGGTCGAGGCCGTGAAGCGGACGCTCGGACCGGCCTAGAGCCCGGTCCTCAGCGTTCCAGCTTGTCGGGCAGCCCGAAGCGCTCGAAGAACGCGGTCAGGCTCCGGGAGTCGGCGGGCTGCTCCGGCCACCGCTCGTAGACCTCGGACTCGGGTCGTTCGGTGGACCGGGCCACGAAGGCAGTGACGTCGCTGATCTGCGAGCCGCGAAGGGTCAGGACGTTGAGCGCGAACGGCAGGTAGCTCTCCTCCTGCTCGTCCCAGGTGTAGAAGCCGAGCGCCGGCTGCCCGTTCGCGCGCGCCGCGACGGCACGCCAGCGCCAGGCGCCCGACAGCGGCCAGCCGGCCATCCAGAGGGCGATCTCCTTACGGCCGCGGTACCAGGTCGCGAGCGGCGGCATCGCGAAGGCGGCGTCCTCGGCCAGCATCGCGGCGACCGCGTCGACATCGCAGCGCTCCCACGCATCGACGTAGCGGCCCACGAGGTCGCGAACGGCGTCGTCGCCGAGCGCGCGCAGGGTGGCCTGCTGACTCTGCTCGGGGACGCGCTCCTCGACCGCCGCACGCGCCCGTTGCAGGGCGCTGTTCACCGACGCGACGGTTGTGTCGAGCGTCTCCGAAACCTCCTTGGCGGAGAAGCCGAGGACCTCGCGCAGGATCAGCACGGCGCGCTGCGTGGCGGGGAGGTGCTGAAGCGCCGCGACGAACGCCAGCTCGATGCCCTCGCGACGCTCGTAGCGGGCCTCCGGAGCCGCGGGCCCGTCCTCGAGCCCTAGCATCTCGTCCGGGTAGGGCTCCACCCACACCGACTCGACGATCGGCTCGCCCGGCCCGACGTGGGGGTCCGTGGCCGGCCCGTAGTCGATCGGGAGCACGCGCTTGGGCCGCCGCTCGATCGCGGTCAGGCACGCGTTCGTCGCGATCGTGTATAGCCACGAGCGGAGCGAGCTCCGCCCCTCGAACCGCCCCAGCCCGCGCCAGGCGCGCAGCAGCGCCTCCTGGAGCGCGTCCTCGGCGTCGTGGAGCGAGCCGAGCATCCGGTAGCAGTGGGCGTGGAGCTCACGGTGGTAGGGCTCGACCAGCCGCCGGTAGGCGTCCTCGTCACCGCCGCTCGCGGCTGCAAGCACCTCGCGCTCCCGCGAGCGCCTGAGGCTAGTCGGGCGATCATTTCTGCGGCGCGCGCTGGTCATAGAAGCAGGACATGGTGCCAATCTCCCCCAAGCCAGTCGTCCACCTGGAGTTGCACACCGCCGACCTGCCCAGAACGAGATGACCGACCGCAACCGCTGGATCGCCCTCTACGTGCTCTGCGCGGGGATGCTGATGATCGTCCTCGACGTCACCGTCGTGAACGTGGCCCTGCCGTCGATCCAGGACGACCTGGGCTTCTCGCAGGGGGCCCTCGCGTGGGTGGTCAATGCCTATCTGATCGCCTTCGGCGGCCTGCTCCTGCTTTCCGGGCGCTTTGGCGACATCCTCGGGCGCAAGAGCGTCTTCATGGCCGGCCTGGGCGTCTTCACGGTGGCCTCGCTCCTGTGCGGGCTGGCCCAGAGCCAAGAGCTGCTCGTGGTGGCCCGGTTCATCCAGGGAGTCGGCGGGGCGATGACCTCCGCAGTGATCCTCGGCATGATCGTG
>JBPCMT010000231.1:0-25064 GCA_051001995.1 Thermoleophilaceae bacterium | reverse complement strand
GCGCCGCCGGGCGCGCCCGCGGTGCCGGGCACGCCGCCGCCGGCGCCCGAGCCCTAGCCTCGGTCGCGCTCGCGCGGGGAGAGGAGCTTGCCGGGGTTCATGATCCCGGCCGGGTCGAGTCGGTCCTTGGCGGCCGCCAGCCGCTCCAACCCCCGGTCGCCGACCTCCGCGCGCATCCAGGGCGCGTGGTCGCTCCCCACCGCGTGGTGGTGGGTGATCGTCCCGCCGGACGCCATGATCGCGTCGCTCGCGGCGCGCTTCGCCGCCCGCCATTGGTCGAGCTCGGCGCCGCGCTCCTGGCGCGCGAGATAGGTGTAGTAGAGCGACGCGCCCGACGGGTAGAGGTGCGACACGTGGCACATCACGAGCGGCGGGGTACCGCGTGCCGACAGAGAGCTCCGCAGCGCCTCCTTGACGCGCGCGTCGAGCTCGAGCAGGTTGGACCAGCTCGTCGCGGTCTCGAGCGTGTCCACGAGCACGCCGCGGTCGAGCAGCTCGTCGCGCAGGTAGGGGGCGCGGAAGCGGCTCTTTCGCCACGCGCGTCCGGGTTGCTGGCCCAGCGGCAGTCCGCCGCCCGACCGCAGGAGGCGCGCGACGCGCGTCCGCCGGCGCGCCAGGTCGCGCGGCTCGCCCTCGAAGCCCAGGATCGCCAGGCAGCCGCCGGCGTGGCCGCGCAGCCGCAGGTAGCGCTCGCCGGCCGTGCGCGCCGCCGCCGCGAGCCCGCCGCCCCCACGCGCGGAGAGCGCCATCGACAGGCGCGTCTCGCCGGCGTCGGAGAGCCTCGCCACGTCCGGCGCCGCGCGCGCCTGCTCGACGGACCGAAGGGCCTCCACGCCGTCCTCGAGCGAGCGAAACGACCAGGCCTCGTAGCGACGGGCGGCGGGGGCGCGCCGAACGGCGACGGTCACCTCGGTGATCACCCCGAGCGTCCCCTCGGAGCCCACGAGCAGCTCACGCAGCGCGGGGCCCGCGGCGGACGCCGGCACCGGCCGGACGACCACCTCCCCGGCCGGCGTGGTCATCCGCAGCCCGAGCACGAGGTCGTCGATCCGCCCGTAGCCCGTCGACGCCTGGCCGGCGGACCGCGTGGCCACGAAGCCGCCAATCGTCGCGTACTCGAAGGACTGGGGGAAGTGCCCGAGCGTGAGCCCGCGGGCTCGAAGCTCCTCCTCGGCGCGCGGACCGGTCAGGCCGGGCTCGAGCGTCGCCGTGAGCGCGTGCTCGTCCGCGTCGAGCAGCCGCCCCATGCGGGCGAGGTCCAGCGAGATCGCCCCCGCGAGTCCATCGCCGTCCGGCTCGACGCCGCCGACGACGCTGGTGCCGCCGCCGAAGGGCACGCAGGCGACGCGCGCGGCGCTGCACTCGGACAGGACGGCGGCGACCTCCTCGCGCGAGCCGGGATAGACGACGGCGTCCGGCGCGCTCGAGGCGTCCCCGGATCGGAGGCGGATCAGGTCGGGGTAGCTCTTGCCGGCGGCGTGCGCGACCCGCGCGAGGCGGTCGCGGCGCACTTGATCCGCCCCGACGGCCGCGCCGAGGCGCTCGAGGATTGCGCCGTCGAGGCTCGAGTCCGGCAGCGCCACGTCCTCGAGCTCCGCGCGCGGCGGTGCGGGCGACGGCGCGAGCTCGCGCCCGAGCATCGCCTCCGCCGCGGGCGTCAGCCCGGTCCCGCCCGCGCCGTCCTCGCCCCATCCCCACCAGCGCATCCGAGGATCGGGCGCGCTCATCCCGCCCTCCCCGGCCCGACGGCCGCTTCGACGCCGGCCAGCGCCTCGTCGAGCTGGCGTCGCGTCGCGAGCCGGACCATCGGCGCGCCGAGCAGGGCGAGGCCGCGCAGCCGCCGCGTGGCCCGCAGCTCGACGCGAGTCTCGCCGTCGCCGGTCGGCGCGAGCGACACGCGCGTCGTGGCCGCGGACAGGAAGCGCTCGAACGGCGACTCCGCGATCTCCTGGCGCCACTCGAGCGACCGCGGCGGGTCGGCCTCGGTCCGCGTGAAGTCGGCCCGTACGGCCCTGCCGCGCGAGCTCGACAGCACCTGGGTCCAGGCGTCGTCGGTGACCTCCTCGACCCGCTCGACCCCCGGCCACCAGCGCGGCAGCGCGTCCGGGTCCGACACCAGCGCCCAGACCGCGTCCGGATCGGCGGCCACCGCCCGGCTGCGCCTCACGCGCGGCATCCGCCGTCCCCCGGAGCGGTCGCCCCGCTCATGCGTCCTCGTAGCGGACGAGGCTATGCACCTCGTGCGGTCGCAGTCGCTCCCGTCCGCCGAGGAAGCCGAGCTCCACCAGGAACGAGCAGCCGACGATCCGCGCGCCCGCGCCCTGCACCAGGTCGCAGAGGGCGCGCGCCGTGCCGCCGGTGGCGAGCAGGTCGTCGTGGACGAGCACGCGCGCGCCGTCTGAGAGCGCGTCGCGGTGGACCTCGAGCGCGTCGACGCCGTGCTCGAGCACGTACTCGACGGCCGACACCTCGGCCGGCAGCTTGCCCGGCTTTCGGGCCGGGATGAACCCCGCCCCGATCCGCTCCGCCAGGGCGCCGCCGAGGACGAACCCACGCGCCTCCGCCGCCACCACGAGCGCCACGTCATGGTCGGCCGCGTGCTCGGCCAGCGCCTCCACCGCGCGTCGCAGGGCGCCCGCGTCGAGTAGCAGCGGCGTGGCGTCCTTGAAGACGATCCCCGGGCGCGGAAAGTCGGGCACGTCGCGGATGTAGTCCCGCAGGTCCGAAGCGACACCCATCGGCGGCTAGGAGGTGATCCGGCGGAGGTCTCTCACGAGCAGAAGATGCTTCAGGTGGGACGCGATCGCCGCGAGGTTCTCGAGCGCCTCGACGGCCTCCTTGCGCCGCTCGGCGTTGCGGGAGCGAAGCGCCGGGGCGAGGATCTGCTCGAGCAGCGCCGCCTCGCGGTCGGCCGAGGTCCGGAACACCCGCAGGTTGCGCCCGCCGACTCCGAAGCGCGCCAGCTCGCAGACCGCCCTGATGATCTCCTTCTCGGTGTCGTCGTAGTAGATGTCGCCGTCTCGCTTCTGGCCCTTGATCACCCCGAAGTCCTCGAGCTCGCGGACGAGCGACTGGTCGGCGCCGGTGTCCTCGATCACGTCGCCCATCCGGTAGCTGGCGGCCTGTCCCTTGACCGCGACCGTCGCCCGGCGCAGCGTCCGCCCGTCGGCGCCGCCGCCCTGCGCGACGTCCGGCTCGGCGCGCCCCGCCGCCAGCTCCTGCCGGATGACCCGCAACGGCAGGAACTCGTCGCGCTGGAGGCGCAGGATCGTCCGCAGCCGCTGGAGGTCGGCGGGCGCGTAGAGGCGGTAGCCCCCGCGCGTGCGCCGCGGCGACAGCAGCTTCTGGTCCTCGAGATAGCGGATCTTCGAGATCGAGATGTCCGGGAACTCGCGCCCGAGCTGCTTCACGACGGCGCCGATCGTGAGCGACTTCGTCCGTAGCGCCCGTCCCTCGTCGCCGACTCCGGCCGTGCCGCTCCCGCCTCCGGCCGGCTCGACCCCCGCGCTCATCGCTCGAGGTAGCTCAGCTTGTACTTGCCGACCTGGAGCTCGTCGCCGTCCACGAGCTTGTGCGACTCGATCCGCTCACGGTTGACTTAGGTGCCGTTCAGCGAGCCGAGGTCGTCGATGTAGATCCCGTCGCGGCGCCGGACCAGCAGCGCGTGATTGCGCGAGACGGTGACGTCGTCGAGGAACACGTCGGAGTCCGGGCTGCGACCGATCGCCGTGCGCTCGCCGTCGAGCGCGAACGTCTCCCCCGCCCGCCCGCCCCCGGAGCGGATCACGAGCGTCGCCCCCTCGGCGGCGACCCGGTCGAGGTCCACCGGCTTTTGCTCGCCGGTGTCGGTCACCTGGTACGCCACCGTGGTGTCGGACGTGGGCGGCCCGACGTCGCCGAGGAAGGCGCCGCACTTCTGGCAGTAGTTGGCGCCCTCCGCGTTGACGAACCCGCACTCGGGGCAGTGCATGCTCACGCTCCCGACTATACCCCGGGGATCAAGTCGAGGTTGAGGGTGAGCGCTGCGTGTAGTCGTCGTGGCCGCGCAGCGCGGCCACGTACTGCACGGTCGCGATCAGGGTCATCCCCACACCGACCAGCAGCAGGGCGGTCGAGAGCCAGGTCTCGACGACCATCGCCAGGAAGATCGAGAACATCACCGGCCACACCGCCCACCGGCCCAGCGTGCTTATCTCGAGGTCGCGTCCGCGCCGGAGCGCGATCGAGGTCAGGCCCATGACCATGACCTCGCGGCCCGCGAGGATCGCCAGCGCCCACCGCGGCAGGAGCTCGAAGTGCCAGGTGACGATCACGCCGGAGAGCACGTAGAGCCGGTCCACGAGCGGGTCGAGCAGTGCGCCGAGGCGGCTGTACTGGCCGGTGAGGCGCGCCAGCAGGCCGTCGAGGTAATCGCTCGCGCCGATCACGGCGAAGAGGACCACGGCCGCGGTTGCGCGCCCGTCGTCCGAGCCGAGCGCCAGCACGAGGAAAACCGGCACGAGCGCCAGCCGGAAGAAGCCGACCACGTTCGGCACCGTGAACGGCCGCAGCGGCTGTCCCTTGAGCGTCTCGGGCGCCGTCGTCGAGCGGTCGAGCCCGACCAGCCGGCGCTTGGTCAGGGAAGCGCGCGCCACAGCTCGCGCACCTCCTTCCCTGCACCTTCGAGCGCGACCGCTGACCGCTCGCGGCCGCGGCGCACCTGCACCTCGAGCTCGCCCGACTCGAGCCCCCGCCGGCCGACGGTGACGCGCAGCGGGCACCCGAGCAGCTCCGCGTCGGCGAACTTCTCGCCCGCGCTCGCGTCGGCGCGGTCATCGTAGAGCACCGTCAGGCCCTCCTCGCGGAGCTCGTCGTAGAGGCGGTCGGCCACCTCGCGCGCCTGATCGCCGTCCCTGCCGAGCCCGACGAGCTCGACGTCGAAGGGCGCGATCGACCGCGGCCACGAGATGCCCTGCTCGTCGGCGTACTGCTCGACGGCCGCCGCCATCACCCGCGCGGGCCCGATCCCGTAGGAGCCCATCCACACGAACCGCTCCTTCCCGTCCTCGTCTAGGAAGGTCGCGCCGAGCGGCTCCGAGTAGCGCGTGCCGAGCTTGAAGATGTTGCCCACCTCGATCGCGGGCTCGATCGTGATCGCCGCGCCCGCCGGACAGCGGTCCCCGGCCTCGACCGCCCGGATGTCGGCCCACTCCGGCTCGAAGTCGCGTCCGAGCTCGACGCCGCGCAGGTGCGTGTCGAGCCGGTTGGCGCCCGCCACCATGCCGCGAGCCCCGCGCAGAGCCTCGTCGGCGACGACCGCGGTGCGTGCTCCGACCGGGCCGATGAACCCGGGTGGGGCGCCGAACAGCCGCTCGACCTCGTCCTCGCTCGCCGTCCGCGCGGCGGTGTCGAGCGCGTTCTGAAGCTTGACCTCGTTGAGGCGGTGGTCGCCGCGGACGAGGCACAGCACGGGGCCGCGATCGTCGGTGACCATCGGGATCGCCTTCAGCAGCGCGCCCGCCGGGACGCCGAGCGCCGCCGTGACCTCCTCGATCGTGGCGCTGCCCGGCGTGTCGACCGCCTCCGGCTCGCCGAGCGGCTCGGGGAGTCCCTCGACGGGCTGCGCCGTCGCGCTCGCCACCTCGACGTTCGCGGCGTAACCGGCGCCGGACAGCGCGACCTCGTTCTCGCCGGCGGCGCAGGGCGCCATGTACTCGTGCGCGCCGAACCCGCCCATCATCCCCACGTCCGACTCGACGCGATACCAGCGCAGCCCGCAGCGGTCGAAGATCCGGTCATAGGCGCCGGCATGGAGCTCGTAGGCGCGGCCGAGTCCGTCGGCGTCGCGATCGAAGCTGTAGGAGTCCTTCATCACGAAATGGCGCGTGCGCAGAAGGCCGGCTCGCGGGCGCGGCTCGTCGCGCTCCTTGACCTGGAATTGGTAGAGGATCAGCGGCAGGTCGCGGTAGGAGCGGACCTCGCGCGCGACGTGATAGGTCAGCGGATCTTCGTGGCTCATGGCGAGCGTCAGTTCCGTGCCCCGGCGGTCCTGGAGCTTGAAGAGCTCGTCGATCTCGAGGCGGCCGGTGCGGCGCCAGATCTCGGCCGGGTTCAGCACCGGCAGGAGCAGCTCCTGGGCGCCGATCGCGTCGAGCTCCTCGCGGAGCACCTGCTCGACGCGGCGATGCGTGCGCCAGCCCGCCGGCAGGAAGCTCCACATCCCGGCGCCCAGCTGACGGACCAGTCCGGCGCGCACAAGCAGCTGGTGCGAGACGGCCTCGGCGTCCGCCGGCGCCTCCTTGACGGTGGGTAGGAAGTAGCCGCTCAGGCGGGTCACGTGCCGAGTCTATTCGCGCGCCGCGCGCGCCTCGGGCCGCCGTGCGGCGCTGCTCAGGCCCTCGTGAAGCGGCGGCCGGCCGTGGGAGAGATCGCCTCGTCGAGCCTCACGGGCTCGTCCTCCCCGTCGTCGCGACCCTCGGCGGCCAGGGCGCTCGTCACGGCCTCGGACTCGTCGCCATCGGAAGCGACGGCGGCGGCGGCCTCCATCGCGGCGATCCGCTCCGGCGTCAACTCGCCGGCGTTCTCGTCCTCGATGCGGCGCAGCCAGTCGGCTCCCTCGCGCACCTGGTCGGCGTCAGCCTCGGTGCGGCCGCGCTCGAGCGAGCGGTCGATCTCGACGAACAGCTCGTCCACGAGCCGCTCCTGTGGAACCTTTCGCAGCGGCTTGCCCTCGGCGAAGATGAGCCCCTCGTTCTTCGCGCCGGTGATGCCGAAGTCGGCGTGCGACGCCTCGCCGATGCCGTTGACCGCGCAGCCGAGCACCGCGACCTCGATCGGCTCCTCGTAGGATTCGAGCCGCCGCTCGACGTCGGCCACGACGGTGTCCATGTCGAACTGAAGCCGGCCGCAGGTCGGGCACGCGATCAGGACCGGCCCGCGCTCGCGCAGCTTGAGCGCCTTGAGAATCTCCCAGGCGACCTTGACCTCCTCCTCGGCGTGAAAGGTCGAGAGCGAGATGCGGACCGTGTCTCCCACTCCGTCGGCGAGCAGCGTCCCGAGGCCGACCGCGGACTTGAGCGAGCCCGACCACTTCGTGCCCGCCTCGGTGATGCCGAGGTGCAGCGGGTAGTCGATCCGCTCCGAGAGCAGCCTGTTCGACGCGATCGTGTTCGGCACGCTGGTGGACTTGATCGAGACCTTGAAGTCCTCGAACTCGAGCCGCTCCATCAGCTCCACGAACTCGACCGCGGCGGCGACGAGCGCCTCGACCGGATTCTCGCGCTCGAGCTCGTGCAGGTGCTTGGGAAGCGATCCCGAGTTGACGCCGATCCGCATCGGCGTGCGCGCGCGCGTCGCCCGCTCGACCACCTCCGCGACCTTGTCGGGGCCGCCGATGTTGCCGGGGTTGAGCCGGATGCAGTGCGCGCCGGCGTCGATCGCCTTCAGCGCGAGCGTGTGGTTGAAGTGGATGTCCGCGATCACCGGGATCGGCGACTCCACGACGATCCGCCTGAGCGCGTCCACGTCCTTCTCGCGCGGGACCGCGACCCGAACCAAGTCGCCGCCGGCGTCCGCGACGGCGCGGATCTGGCTCATCGTGGCCTCGTAGTCGGCCGTCTCGGTCTTCGTCATCGACTGGACCGCGACCGGCGCGCCGCCACCGATCGGGACGCCTCCAACCCAGATCTGGCGCCGTGAAGCCATCGCTCAGAGCGTAGCGGGGGTGCGGCGCCGCGCCGGCCGCGACGGCGGTCGCGGCGGCGGGGGACGGGCGGCGGGACCTTCCCTTTGCGAAGTGGTCTCACAGAAAGACTTCCCTGATGACCATTCCCGAGGGGCGACACGAGGCGGCGCGCGGGCTGATCGCAACGTCGGCCCCCTTTCGCGACAGTCCGGGATGGATGGTATGGTGTGGACCTAAGCTTGCCCGCCAGCCACGCTTGGAGCCCGCCATGAGCGAAGTCACCGGACCCCTCCCCCACGATGTCCGCGCCTCCGACGCCGAACGCGAGCGCACGATCACCCTCCTGCGCGACCACGCGGCGGATGGCCGCCTCGACGCGGACGAGCTCGCCGAGCGGGTCGGGCGCGCCGACTCGGCGGCCACGCGCTCCGAGCTCACGGCGCTCACGAAGGATCTCCCCGTCGTCGAGCCGACACCGGAGCGCGAGCGGCGGCCGCTGCGGACCGTCCTGCGCGGCGAGCTCGGCGCGTTCGTCCTCGTGAACATCCTGCTGGTGGCGATCTGGGCGGCGTCCGGCGCCGGCTACTTCTGGCCGATCTGGCCGCTGCTCGGCTGGGGCATTGGGATCGTCGGCTGCGGCTCCGGTCGCAGGGGCGGCCCGTTCCGTCACATGGGCGGGCACCGCAAGCGTCCCTGCGGCGTCGTGCGCCGCAGCGCCGCGTAAGCCGACCCGTCGGCGTAGCCGACCCGTCGGCTCCGCAGCCTCACTGTGCTGCCTAGCCATCGCATGGCGAGGGCAATGCAGCACGGTGGCGGCCCCGGCGGCCAGCCGCGCCGCGCCGCGCCGCGCCTACTCCGTGTAGAGCGCCTCGATCTCCTCCGCGTACTTCTCCGCGACTGGCTTGCGCTTGAGCTTCATCGTCGGGGTCAGCTCCTCGCCGCCGGGCTCCCAGTCGGTCGGCAGGACCCTGAACCGCTTGATCTGCTCCACGCGCGCCAGGTCCTCGTTGGCGGCGTCGATCCCGCGCTGGACCTCCGCGAGCACCGCGTCCTCCTCCGCGAGCGCGGCGAACGAGTCGTCCTCGATCCCGTGCTGCTTGGCGAACCCCGGCGCGGCGTCGGGGTCGAGCGTGATCAGCGCGGCGATGTAGGACCTTCGGTCGCCGATCGCCGCGACCTGGCCGATCAGCGGGCTCGACGCCTTCGCCTTCGCCTCGATGTTCGCGGGCGACATGTTCTTGCCCGCCGCGTTGATGATCAGCTCCTTCTTGCGGTCGACGATGCGCAGGAAGCCGTCGTCGTCGAACTCACCGATGTCGCCGGTGTGCAGCCATCCGTCCGAGTCGATCGCCTCGGCCGTCTTGTCGGGCTGGTTGCGGTAGCCGCGCATCACGACGCCGCTCTTGACCAGCACCTCCCCGTCCTCGGCGAGCTTGATCTCCACCTCGGGCGCGGGCGGCCCGACGGTCCCGATCTTGACGTGGTCGGGGCGGTTGCAGGTGCCGGCGCCGCATGTCTCCGACATCCCCCACAGCTCGCCGAGCGGGATCCCGATCGCGTGAAAGAACTCGATCACCTCGGGCGGCGTGGGCGCGGCGCCGACGTTCACCGACTGGGCCTCATGCAATCCGAGCCGCTCGCGGATCTTCGAGAGCACCAGCGAGTCGGCCTTCTCGTGCTCGGCGCGCAGCTCCTCGGACAGCTCCTCGCCGGCCTGCTCGGCGCGGACCCGGCGCATGCCCACATCGAGCGCCCAGCTCGTGGCCTGCTTTCGCTGCTCGTCCTCCTCGGCCGCCATGCCTGCCTCGAGCGCGGCCTTGGCCTTCTCCCAGATCCGCGGGACCGCGAAGAACCAGTTCGGCCGAACCTCCGGCAGGTACGCGACGACCTGCCGCGGGTCGGGGCAGCACGTCACAGTGAAGCCGAACGCCTCCGGCAGGTAGTGGCTGCAGGCGCGCTCGGCGATGTGCGCCATCGGCAGGTAGGAGACCACACGCGAGCCGGCCGGAAACTTGATGATCTGGTCGAACGATCGCGCGGCCGTCATGAAGTTGCGGTGCATGACCTCGACGCCCTTCGGCGGCCCGGTGGTTCCCGACGTGTAGATCAGCGTGAGAACGTCGTCGGGCTCGACCGCCCTCCACGCGGCATCGAAGTCGAAGCCGCTCTCGGCCTGCTCGGGAAGCTCTGCGAGCGACAGCGTTCCCTTGCCCTCCGCGCCGCCGCCATCGCCGTCCACGACGACGATGTGGTCCACGACGCCGCAGCGCTCGTTGACCGCCTGGATGCGGTCGAGGAACGCCTTCTCGGTCACGAGCACTCGACTCTTCGAGTCCTCGACGAGGTACTCGATCTGCTCGGACGAGTAGGTGTTGTAGACAGAGAAGGGCGTGGCGCCGAGGTGCATCGCCGCCGCGTCCACGACGTGGAACTCGGGGCGGTTGGTGAGCATGATCGCCATCGCCTCGCCGCGCGCCAGCCCGAGCCCGGCGAGCCCGCCGGCGGCGGCGCGCACGCGCTGCGCGTACTCGCCCCAGGTGATGCTGACCTCGTCGCCCTTGGTCCGGATCGCCACGCGGTCCGCGTGGTCCTCCGCGGTGGCCTGGAACGCGCCACAGACGGTGTCCTGTCCGAGCGCGCGCTCCTCGCGCCGCTCGTCCTGCGTGGCGGTGCTCGACTCCATCGCTAGCTCCCCCTCGATCGCTCGCTCCCAGACGGCCGGTCCGGCCGCGCTGCGCGCACTATCGCACTTCTCGACACGCCGGAGAACGGGTCGCGCGTCAGCGGATGTTGTCGAAGCCCTCGCCCGTGAGGCGGCCGATGTCGTTGGTGAAGCCGATCAAAAACAGCACCATCACGAGCATGAACCCGACCACCCCGGCCCGCTCCATGGTCGCGTAGGAGACCGGCTTGCGGCGAATCTTCTCGACCACCGCCCAGAAGATGTGCCCGCCGTCGAGCGGCAGAAACGGGAACAGGTTGATGATCGCGAGCGCCAGCGAGATGAACGCGAGGATCCGCACGCCGTTCTCGAGGTCGTCGGAGATCTCGAGACGTGTGATCTCGTACGAGCCGACGACGCCCGAGATCTCGTCCCGTCGCTCCGCGTCGAGCAGGTAGAGCGGCAGCTTCACGGTCTCGCGGGTCACGATCCAGAACTGCTCGAGCGCGAGATCCAGCGACTCGCCGAACGAGAACGGGCTGCGCGGGCCCTCCGCGTAGCGAAAGCCCACGCGAGTCCGCTCCTCGATCGGGTCGTACACCGGCGTGATCCAGACGGCGAGCGGCTCGGCGTCGCGCTCCACCGTGAGCATCGCCGGTGTGGCCGCCTCGCAGCCCCCCTCCGGCGGTCGCTGGGAGCAGGTGTGGTCGGCGATCGCCTCCGACAGGTCGATCGGGTCGCCGCGCTCGCCGTCCACGGCCAGCAGGCGGTCGCCGGGCTCGAGGACGCCGGCCGCGGGCAGGGCCGGCTCGAGCGCCCCGACTCGGTCGGTCGCCTCGCGCGGGCCGATCAGCCACAGGAAGACGACCAGTAGCACCAGCGCCAGCACCAGGTTCACGGCCGGTCCCGCGGCGATCACCACGATGCGCTTCCATACCGGCTGCGAGTAGTACGCGCGCGTGCGCACGTCGTCCGGGAGCTTCTCGTCCGGATTCATGCCGCTGATCTTCACGTAGCCCCCGAGCGGGATCGCGCCGAGCGCGTACTCGGTCTCGCCAACCTTCTTGCGCAGCAGCAGCGGCGGGAAGAAGAGCGCGAAGCGCTCCACGCGCATGCCGACGGCCTTCGCGGCGGCGAAGTGGCCGAGCTCGTGCAACACGATCAGCGCCATGAACCCGAGCGCGGCGAGCACGGCGCTCATACGGTCACGGCCCGGCTCATACGGTCACCACCTCGACCAGCTCGGCCGCTCGCTCGCGGGCGGCCGCGTCGGCCCGGTAGAGGTCCGCGAAGTGCCCGACCGCCGCGACCGGGGTCTCCTCGAGCACGCGCTCGATCAGCTCGGCGATGCCGGTGAACGAGAGCTGCCCCGCGAGGAAGGCCGCGACCGCGACCTCGTTCGCGGCGTTCAGCGCGCAGGGAGCGGTGCCGCCGGCGCGGGCGGCCTCGCGAGCCAGGCGCAGGCACGCGAAGGTCTCCTCATCCGGCGGCTCGAAGGTGAGCTGCCCGACCGAGGCGAGGTCGAGGGTCTCGAGCGGGACGTCCGCTCGCTCGGGATGGTGGAGCGCGTAGGAGATCGGCACGCGCATGTCGGGGAGCCCGAGGTGCGCGAGCGACGCGCCGTCGTTTAGGTGCACGAGGGCGTGGACGATCGACTGCGGGTGAACGAGCACGTCGATGCTGTCGTAGGGCACGCCGAACAGATGGTGCGCCTCGATCAGCTCGAGCCCCTTGTTCATCAGCGTCGCCGAGTCGATCGTGTTCTTCGCGCCCATGTTCCAGGTCGGGTGCGCGAGCGCGTCGTCAGGCGTGACGTCGGCGAGCTCGCTCCGCGTGCGGCCGCGAAACGGCCCGCCCGAAGCCGTCAGGACGAGGCGATCGACCGTGCCCGGGCGTTCGGAGGCGATCAGCTGGTAGAGGGCCGAGTGCTCGGAGTCAACCGGGATCACCTGGGCGCCGGTGGCCTCGGCGAGCGCCGTCACGAGCTCGCCTCCCACCACGAGGCTCTCCTTGTTGGCGAGCGCAAGGTCGATTCCCTCCCCGAGCGCGGCGATCGTGGGCCCGAGCCCGGCCGAGCCCACCAGCGCGTTCAGCACGAGGTCGCAGTCGGTATCGGTGATCAGCTCGACGAGGCCCTCGGCGCCGCCGAGCACCTCGCCTCCGTCGCACAGCTGCACCGCGCGCGACGCGGCGTCGGGATCGGCCAGCGCCACGCGGCTCACGCCGTGCCGCGACGCCTGGTCGAGCAGCGGCTCGACGCTGCGGCTCGCGGCGAGCCCGGCCACCTCGAGGTCCGCGCTCGCGGCCACGACCTCGAGCGCCTGCGTCCCGATCGAGCCGGTTGAGCCGAGGATCAGCACCCTTCGCATGCGCGGCTAAGTCTAGGAGGGCGCTCGCTCGCCCCTCGCGGTCGCGCGCGGGGCGGCCCGTGCGAACTTCGCCCTTGGCATACCGGGGGCCGGCGTTCGAGCGCCGGCCCGGCTGCCGCGTTGAATTCCATGCGTTGTTTGCGTGCGTTCGGTTACGCAGGTGTCGATACGGTCGCGAACCCTCCGACCTGGGTCGTTTTGTGCCCGCATATCGTGTTCAAGACGGCCCAGGTCATGCGTCGTGTGACGAGGACGTTGCGAAAGCTCGGCCCGATGCACTCAGATGTGACGGTTCGACCACACCCCCGCGCCAGGCGTTCAGGCCACCGCCTGACGTTACGAGCAGAACCCTCTCCGGGTCCCACAAGTAGCCAGCGCCGATCCTGGATACCGCCGGGCTTGGCTAAGGTGAGCCGATGCCGAGATCGGAAGCTCGCGCGGCCTCGCGGGCACGGCTCGCCGCCCCGCTCGTCGCACTTGCCGTAGCCGCCGCGCTCGCGCTGGCCGGCTGTGGCGGCGGCGGCGAGGGACCCGCCGCGGGCACCGAAGCCGACCAGGCGCCGCCGCCCGCCCCACCTGGCGAGCGCTCGACCGCGCAGCCGCCCCCGGAGACGGCGCCGGACAACGGCGACGGCGATCCCGGCGACGGCTCATCCGAGGAGGCGCAGGAGGAGGCGCTCGCCGAGGACGCCGAGACCGGCCCCCTGCCGTGCCCGGACGTCGTGATCACCCCGGACAGCGGGAACGGGCTCTTCGACGTCGAGGCGAACGGCCTCACCTGCGAGGACGCGACGGTCGCGCTCGAGGCGTGGGGCGCCTCGGGCTTCCCGGGCACAGGCCCGCCCGGCTTCTCCTGCGAGCCGGTCCCCGAGGCCCAGGGCCGCCTGAGCTGCGTGCAGGAGGCGTCTGGGGGCGTCGTCGAGTTCACGCAGGGCGTTTAAGGCCCGGGGCCCCGGCCGCGCGAGTGCCTCAGAGCACCGCCACGCTCGCGTAGAAGCCCACGACGGCGCTGAACAGCACCCCGTCCAGGCGGTCGAGCACCCCGCCGTGCGCGCCGAAGAAGCGACCGGTGTCCTTGGCCTCGAGGTCGCGCTTGACGAGCGACTCAAACAGGTCGCCGAGCGGACTCGCGAGCGCCACGCAGAGGCCGATCAGGAGTGCGTCGCCTCCCGGGAAGAAGTCCTGGTAGGCCACGGCGAAGCCCCAGAAGGCGAGCGTCCCGCCGACGATCCCCGCCAGCAGGCCCTCGACGGTCTTGTTCGGCGAGATGCTCGGCGCGAGCAGCCGGCGGCCCCACGCGCGGCCGCCGAAGTAGGCGCAGGTGTCGCCGATGAAGGTGCCGATCATGACGTCGGCCACCAGCGCGCCGCCGTGCGGAAGCTCGCGTAGCAGCACTCCGTGCGCCAGCGCGACCCCGATCCAGAGGATTCCGAACAGCGTCGCCGCGATCCCCCAGGCCACGTTCTCGCGCCCGCGGCGGGCGAGCGCGAGCGCGAAGGTCACCGGAAACGCCGCGGCAAGGCACGCGAGCATCGCCTCGCGGCCGCCGGTGAGCGCCGCCACCAGCAGGGCGCCGAGCACGATGAACCCGGCCAGGTCGATCGGCCGGGCACGCCGCATGAGCTCGTAGAGCTCGTGCATCGCCAGCACGCCGAGCGCGAACAGACCGGCCACGAACCACGGGCCGCCGAGCACGACGATCACGATCGCGAAGGCGATCGCCGGGACAGCCGCGATCACGCGGGGGCCTGTCTCCGACCGCTCGCCACGCGAGCCGTAACGGTCCTCGCGACGGCGCTCGCGCTCGGCGCGCGCCTCCTCCGCTCGCTCGCGCGCGTATCCCTCGCCGACAAGCCGCGGAGAGCGCCCATCGCCCGATCGGCCGCCGCGACGTCCACGGCCCGACCGCCGGCGTCCGCTTCGCACGGAAGGCACTACCGCGCCCCGAACCGCCGCTGGCGGGCGTCGAACTCCTCGAGCGCGGACGCCAGGTGCTCGCGGTCGAAGTCCGGCCAGAGCGCCTCGGAGAAGACGAGCTCCGCGTAGGCGCTCTGCCAGAGGAGAAAGTTAGAGAGCCGGCGCTCGCCGCTGGTGCGGATCAGCAGGTCCGGGTCGCCCATCTCCGGCGCGTACAGCAGGTTGCGGAAGTCCGCCTCGTCGCCGCCCTCGAACCTCCGCGCCGCGTCGAGGATCTCCGCGCGCCCGCCGTAGTTGAACGCGATGAACAGCATCATGCGCTCGTTGCCGGCGGTCTCGCGCTCCGCCCACCGCATCCGTTCCTGGAGCTCCTCGGAGACCTGCTCGCGCCTGCCGACGAAGCGCATCCGCACCCCCTCCTCGTCGAGCTCCGGCGTCTCCGAGGCGATCAGGTCGGCGAACATGCTCATCAGGCCGTCGACCTCGGCGCGCGGGCGCGTCCAGTTCTCGGTCGAGAACGCGTACACGGTCAGCTCGCCGACGCCGAGCGCCACCGCGGCACGGACGGTCCGCTTGAGCGCGTCAGCTCCGCGGCGATGCCCGGCCAGCACCGGCACGCCGCGCTCGCGCGCCCAGCGAGCGTTCCCGTCCATGATGATCGCCACGCGATCAGCGGGCACGGTCGGGCACCGTGCGCCGGCTCAGCGGACCTTCCCCCGACCGGATTGGAGGCGCGGGGGCGGCCATCAGACCTCGAGGATCTCTTCCTCCTTGCCGGCGAGGAAGTCCTCGATCTCCTTGACGCGCGCGTCGGTGAGCTTCTGCAGCTCGGACTCCGCCCGGTGCTCCTCGTCCGATCCCGCCTCGCCCTCCTGCTTGAGCTCCTTGAGGTCGTGCATGCACTCGCGGCGGATGTTGCGCACCGAGACGCGGCCGTTCTCGGCCACGCCGCGGACGACCTTGACTAGCTCGCGGCGGCGCTCCTCGGTCAGCTCCGGTATCTGGATGCGAATCACGTTCCCGTCGTTCGACGGGGTGAGCCCGACGTCGGACTCGAGGATCGCGCGCTCGACCGCCTTGATCGACGATTTGTCATACGGCGTGATCGTCAAGAGGCGCGCCTCCGAGGCGGAGATGTTCGCGAGCTGGCGAAGCGGCGTCCTGGCGCCGTAGTAATCGACCTCAACGCGGTCCAGCAGGTGCGGCGAAGCGCGTCCCGTGCGCACGCTGGCGAACTCGCTGCGCGTGGCCGCGACCGTCCTCGCCATGCGCTCGGCCGCGTCCTGCAAGAGCTCGTCGATCAACGCCTCTCCCCCCGGCGCCGTCAGGTGGAGACAACGGTCCCGACGCGCTCGCCGCAGACTATCCGCTCGATGTTGCGCTCGTCATCCATGTTGAACACGTGGATCGGCACCTCGTTGTCCATGCAGAGCGAGAGCGCGGTGGAGTCCATTACTGCAAGCCTCCGCTCGATCGCCTCCCGATGGGTGACCTCGGGCAGAAAGCGAGCGTCGGGCGTCTCGGCGGGGTCGGCGTCGAAGACCCCCTCCACCCCGTTCTTGGCCATCAGGATCACCTCGGCGTGGATCTCGAGCGCGCGCAGGGCGGCGGCCGTATCGGTCGTGAAGAACGGGTTTCCGGTGCCGGCGGCGAAGATCACGACGCGGCCCTTCTCGAGGTGGCGGATGGCGCGGCGGCGGATGTAGGGCTCGGCGACCTCGGAGATCGTGATCGCGGACTGCACGCGCGTGTCCGCGCCCAGCTTCTCGAGGGCGTCCTGGAGCGCCAGGGCGTTTAGCACGGTCGCGAGCATCCCCATGTAGTCGCCGGTCGCGCGGTCCATGCCGCCGGCGGCGCCAGCGAGACCGCGGTAGATGTTCCCGCCGCCGACCACGATCGCGGCCTCGACGCCGCGCTCCGAGAGCGCCTGGAGCTGCGTCGCGATCGCCGTGATCCGCTCGGGGTCGGCGCCGTGCTCGCGCTCGCCGAGCAGCGCCTCGCCGGACAGCTTCAACAGGATGCGACGGAAGACCGGCGCCCGCCCGGCCGCGGGCACGACCTCCGGCTCGCGGCGGGCAGCGTCCATCCCAGCGCTACTCCTCCCCGACCGCGAAGCGCGCGAAGCGCCGGATCACGACGTTCTCGCCCGTCTTCGCGGCCGTCTGGGCGCGCAGCTCCTCGATCGTCTTGCCCTCGTGGCGATCCGCGTTGACGTGCACCTGCTTCAGCAGAACCACCCCCTCGAGCCACTTCCCAAAGAGCCCCGCCGCGACCCGCGGGCGCACATGCTCGGGCTTGTCGGCGGCCTGCTCCTCGTAGACGCGCAGCTCGGCCTCGCGCTCGGCCTCGGGGACGTCGGTCTCGGCCACGTAGCGCGGCGCCGCCGCGGCGACGTGCAGCGCGACGTCGCGCGCGAAGGCGCGGAAGTCGTCGTTGCGCGCCACGAAGTCGGTCTCGCAGTCGATCTCCACCAGCACGCCGATCCTCGACGTTGCGTGGATGTAGCTCTCCACGACCCCCTCGGAGACGGCGCGCTCGCCCCGCTTGGCCGCCTGCGCCTGGCCCTTGACGCGCAGGATCTCGACGGCCCTGTCGAAGTCGCCTCCGGCCTCCTGGAGCGCCGCCTTGCAGTCCATCATCCCGGCGCCGGTGCGCTCGCGGAGGGCCTTGACCTCGCCGGCCGTGACCGTCGTGCTCATTGGCCGGCCTGCTGGCTCGCTCCGGAAGCCTCGCTCTGGGGCGCTTCCCCGCCCGCGCCTTCGGGCTGCGCCTCGGCCGCCTCGCGCCGCGCCTGCTCCTCTGCCTCCCTGCGCGCCTGCTCCTCTGCCTCGCGCCGCGCCTGCTCTTCCGCCTCCCTGCGCGCCTGCTCCTCTGCCTCGCGCCGCGCCTGCTCTTCCTCGAGCCGGAACTGCGTCGCTCGCTCGGCGGCGACGTCCCCGATCGCGTCGACGATGATCTTGCACGAGCGGATCGCGTCGTCGTTGCCCGGGATCGCGTAGGAAAGCGGCCCGGGGTCGCAGTTCGAGTCCACCAGCCCCATGATCGGGATGCCGAGGCGCTCGGCCTCGCGAAGCGCGATGGTCTCGGTCTTTAAGTCCACGATGAACACCGCGTCGGGCACACGGTCCATGTCGCGGACGCCGCCAAGGTTCATCTCGAGCTTGTCGCGCTCGCTCTCGGCCGCGATCCGCTCGCGCGTGGGAAGGAGCTCGAGCGTGCCGCTGATCGTCCACTCGGTGAGCTCGTGCAGCCGCCTGATGCGCTTCGAGATCGTCTGGTAGTTCGTCAGCAGCCCGCCGAGCCAGCGCTGGTTGACGTACGGCATGCCCGCGCGCTCGGCGGCCTCCTTGACCGCATCGCGAGCCTGCTTCTTGGTGCCGACGAACAGGAGGGTGCCCCCGCGTCCGGCCAGCTCGGCGGCGTACTCCTGCGCCTGCACGAGCAGCGCGGCGGTCTTCTGGAGGTCGATGATGTGGATGCCGCCGCGCTCGCCGAAGATGTAGCGCCGCATCCGCGGGTTCCAGCGCCCCGTCTGATGGCCGAAGTGAACCCCGGCCTCCAGCAGCTCCTTGATGCTCACCTCATGAGCCACGTCATGCTCCCTTGTTCGGTTTCGCTCCGCTCGGGCGTCTGCGCGGACCCGGACTTGCCGGGCAGGGCCGCGTCGCCGCGGACGGAGGTAGCTTGCCTCGAGCGCTGGAGGATAGAAGAGGCCGGGCGGCCGTACGCCGTCCTACCCCCGTGGCGTTGCCACGAGTGCCCTGGCCTAACGCTCCTCGCGCGCCCACGCCAGCGCCTCGGCGAGGTCCGCCGGGAGCTCCGAGCCCACGTCCACCGCCTCCCCGGTCGCCGGGTGGTGAAACGCGAGTCGCGCCGCATGGAGGAACTGCCGCGCAAGCCCGAGCGAGGGCCGCGCGCTCCCGTAAACGGGATCGCCCACCACCGGATGCCCGATCGCGGCCAGGTGCGCGCGGATCTGGTGGGTGCGGCCGGTCTCCAACCAGACCTCGAGCAGCGTCGTGCGCACCAGCGGCTCGAGTTGGAGGAAGTGGGTCCGGGCCGAGCGCGGCCTGTCGGTGCGCGTCGAGACGACCGTGCGTCGCTCGCGGTCGCGCCCCAGCGGCGCGTCGATCGTGCCGCTGCGCGACTCGGGGCGCCCCTCGACCAGCGCCCTGTACTCGCGCCTGATGCCGCGCGCGCGCAGCAGCGCCTGGAGATCGCGGTGCACCGCGTCGGACTTGGCCACCACCAGCAGGCCCGAGGTGTCGCGGTCGAGACGATGGACCACGCCAGGACGCCAGGGATCATCTCCACCCGCCGCGCGGCCGGCGAGCGCCTGGACGAGCGTCCCGCTCGCATGCCCTCGCGCAGGGTGGACGACGACGCCCGCCGGCTTGTCGACGACGATCAGGTGCCGGTCCTCATACGCGACGGCGAACGGGGCGAGAGAAGCGCCTTCGTCGACCGGTGAGGCCGGGGGCGCGGCTTCGACGACGACCCGATTCCCCGCGTGCACCCGATGCCCCTTGGAACGTCGACGGCCGTCCACCGTCACGCGGCCGGCGTCGATCATCCGCTGCGCCGCCGCCCGCGACCCCACCTCCGGCCGCGCGCCGAGCGCGGCGTCCAGGCGTCTCCCCTCCTCGTCCGGCGTGATCTCGATGTGGACGGCGGCGGCCGTCACGAGGGCGACGGCGACGCCTCGCTCCGCCGCTCCCGCCGCCGGTCACGGCCCTCGGACACGTAGAAGAGCCCCAGCACGCCGAGCACCACGAACACGTCGGCAAGGTTGAAGGCCGGCCAGGCGATCGGGTCGATGAAGTCGACCACGGTGCCCTCGCGCGCGCGGTCGGCAAGGTTGCCGAGCGCCCCCCCGAGGATCCAGCCGACGGGAAGCCACATCCAGGCGATGCCCGCGTGGCGAGCGAAGTAGGCGAGGAGGGCGGCCAGCGCCACCCCGATCAGGATCGGGACGAGCACCCCGGCGCCCGAGAGGGCCCCGAACGCGACGCCGGTGTTGCGGACGTGGGTCAGGTCTAGCCCGAGGAATACGTTGACGCTCTCGCCCCGCGCGAGCGCCGACACCGCGACCGCCTTTGCGATCTGGTCGAGGGCCACGACCGCGGCCAGCACCGCGCCGAGGCGCGCCCAGGCCACCGCCGGATCCGTCATCTAGCCCGCGACGAGCGGGACGATGATGTTGAGGCCGACGATGATCAGCACGAAGGTCGCGATGATCGGCGTGAGGTCCAGGGCGGCGGGACCGAGCTTGATCGGCGGGATCAGGCGCCTGAAGACGTTGAGGTAGGGGTTGGTCACGTCGTCGACGAAGCCGAGGGAGGCGGCCAGAAAGCGGTTGTAGGGGATGTTGCGGAAGTAGGACGCGATCACGCGGATGAAGATCAGGGCGATGTAGACGTAGATCAGCGTGACGAGGTACTGAGCCACGTCCGTGCGCGAGATCGCGAGGGGGAGCAGGTCGCTCACCTCATCCTCCGCCTCACCGCGCCGGCGGGCCCACGACCGCGCTGACGGCGTCGTCGAGCGCCGACCGGACGCCGCCTCGCTCGAGCGCCGCGAGCCCGCGCGCCGTGGAGCCGCCGGGCGAGGTCACCCGCCGCCGCAGCGCCGCGGGGTCGAGCCCGCGCTCGGCCAGCAGGGCCGCGGTGCCGGCCATGGTCTCGACGGTCATGCGGGCAGCCTCGGCCGGCTGGAGCCCCTGTCGCACCCCGGCATCGACAAGCGCCTCGACGACGAGCGCGAAGAACGCGGGCCCGCAGCCCATCAGCGCGGTGGCTGCCTCGATCAGCGGCTCGTCCAGCGGGATCACCGTCCCGAGCCGGCCGAACAGCTCAAGCACCTCCGCCTCCGGCCCGTCCGCAGCGCGGCCTCCCGGGGCGTAGCAGAACACGCCGCGGCCAACCTCGGCGGCGACGTTCGGCATGAGGCGGTAGGCGGGCGTGTCCGGGTAGGCGCGCTCGACCTCGGCGAGCGGCGTGCCGCCGAGGATCGATACGACCGCCTTCGCCTGGCCCCGCATGTCCGCGGCCACCGCGGCGAGCTGCGCCGGCTTGTGGCACAGGACGACGGCGTCGGCCCGCTCGGCGACCTGGGCGTTCGAGGCCACGGCCTCCCCGCTGACCTCGGCGGCGAGCTCTGCCGCTCGCGCCTCGTCGGGGTCGTGCACGAGCACGGGCTCGCCCCATCCGCGCGCGAGCGCCGCGGCCATGTTCCCCGCCCCGATCAGACCGATTCGCATGAGGAGCCAGGATATTGGCGCACGGGCCCGGCGCCTTGAATTCGCCGCCGCCGGGCCGGGCGGGCTGCGCTACAGCTGGTTGAAGAAGCCCTTCTCGACGAGGCGGGCGCGCTCTTCGGCGGAGACCTCGACGTTGCGCGGGGTGAGCAGGAACACCTTGTCGGCGATCCGCTGCATCCCGCCGTCCATCGCGTAGGTGAGGCCGGAGGCGAAGTCGATCAGCCGCTTCGAGAGGTCGGTGTCGCTGGCCTGAAGGTTCAGGATCACCGGCACGGAGTCCTTGAAGCGGTCGGCAACCTGCTGCGCGTCGTTGAAGCTCTTCGGGATGACCAGGTGCACCTGGACGCCGGCCTGACCGTTCTCGACCGGCCTCAGCATGCGCGTCTCGCGCCCGGACGACCGCGGCTCGGGGTCGGCGAAGATGTCGTCGATCTCGTCGCGCCTGCGGCGGCTCTGGAGCCGGCGGACGTTCGGCCGCTCACGGTAGTGGTCCGCTAGCTCAGCCTCAGGCTGAGGCTCAGGCTGGGCCTGCTCGTCGCGATAGCGCCCGTCCTCCTCCTCGGCCAAGCCGAAGTAGAGGAGCGCCCGGTGCCAGGTGTCGCGTAGCGCCATCGTGCGTCGTTTTCGGGGGGCGCCCTGAAAATCCTCTCGTTTACACGTTACATGCTTGACTGGTGCGCCACAATCGTCCGCCGAGTGCGCAACAATCGCGTGCTCAGCCGTGTTGAAGCAGCGGGAGGCGGGGGTTGTCCCACCACAGCTATGACGGCATCGACGCCTAGGAGACCGAAGCCATGCACATGAAGGACCTCTTTCACCGCCTCGCCCCTGAGGCGCCCAAGACGCTGACGATGCTCGTCGCCGTCGTCGTCGTGCTGCTGACCGTGGCCGCGCCGGCGATGGCTCAGGAGGCCCCGGCGCCAAACCCGGTCGCAGAGCAGCCGGCGCCGCCGCCGGGGGAGGAGGTCCCGCCCGCCGAGGAGGAAGACGACGCGAGCACCGGGGACAAGTCTGAGATCCCGGCCCCGACCGAGGATCCGGCGCCCGCGGAGGAGGATTCCTCCGGCGTGGCCGAGGAGGCGACCGCGGCCGCGGCGGCCTCCGACGGCAAGAAGAAGAAGCGGGGTGGCGACTTCCAGGCGACGCAGGGCGGGTACGAGCCCTCGGAGCCGGTCGCCCCGCCCGAGCCGCAGGCTCCCACGGAGCCGGCGCCCCCGACCAGCACCTCGACGGGCACGCCCGCGGCGCCGACCGCATCCACCGACACGGGCACGACCACGAGCACGGCAACGCCCACCACGACCTCCTCGCAGCCGACGACGTCCGCCGGCCTTCCGGTGACCGGCGTCGAGGTGGCGCCGATCGCCGCGATCGGGCTCGGGCTGCTGCTGCTCGGGGCCGCGACGGCGCGGGTTGCGCGCTACGCCGATGCGGTGACCGGTCGTTCGGCTTACGGCGCACGGCGTTGAGCCACCAGACGTTCCTGCGCTGAGCGCGTTCCAGATCGAGGCCGGGCCCGGCGGCCCGTCGCTCGCGGGCGACGACGCCGGCGCCGGGCCTCCGGTCGTGCTCCTGCACGGCCTGACCGCCACCCGCCGCTACGTGGTGATGGGCTCGCGCCTGCTCGAACGGCGCGGCTGCCGCCTGGTCGCCTACGACGCCCGCGGCCACGGCGAGTCCACCGCGGCGCCGGCCGCGGAAGCGTACGAGTACGCGGACCTCGTGACGGACCTGCGAGCCGTCCTCGATCGGCTCGAGATCGAGCGGGCCGTGCTCGTCGGCAGCTCGATGGGCGCCGCGACGGCGCTGGCCTTCGCGCTCGAGACGCCGGAGCGGGTGGCCGCGCTCGTTCAGTCCACGCCCGCCTACGCCGGCGCGCCCGACGACGACGCTCAGAAGGGCGCCGAGTGGAGGGCCCTCGCCGACGGCCTCGAGCGCTCGGGGGTCGACGGCTTCATGGAGGCCTTCGAGCCGGGAGCCGAGAGTCGCTGGCGCGATTCGCTGCTCCGGCTCACGCGCCAGCGCCTCGAGCGCCACCGCCACCCGGCCGCCGTCGCCGCCGCGCTGCGCGTGGTTCCGTGGTCGGTCCCGTTCGAGGACCACGAGGCGCTCGAGCGGATTCAGGTCCCCACGCTGGTGGTCGCCAGCCGCGACGACGCCGACCCCGGCCACCCGCTCGCGGTCGCCGAGGCCTACGTCGAGCGGCTACCCGACGCCGAGCTGACGGTGGAGGAGCCGGGCCGGGCCCCGCTCGCCTGGCGCGGCGCGCAGCTCTCGCGGGCGATCGCCGACTTCCTCGAGCGCAGAGCGCCGGACTTCGCGGGTCAGCGCGAGAGAGGCTGAGGCCCCACACGACGGCGGAAACGGCCGCGCTGTGCTGCATTGCCATCGGTATGCGAGGGCAGTGCAGCACGGTGGCCGCCGGCCCGCGTCACTCGTAGAGGACGGTCCCGAGCCGGACGATCGTCGCGCCCTCCTGCACGGCGACCTCGAAGTCCTGGGTGGTGCCCATCGACAGCCGCTCGAGGCCGTGAGCGCCGGCGAGCTCGGCCAGCCGAGCGAAGTGCGGGCGGCTGTCCTCCGCCTCCCGCGCGAGCGGCGGCATCGTCATCAGCCCGGTGACCGGGCTCGGGCAGCGCTCGATGAAGTCGCCGAGCTCGTCCACCGCGACGCCGGCCTTGCCCTCCTCGGCGGCGACGTTGACCTCGACCAGAACCTCCGGCGCCGGGTCGCTCTCGAGCCGGCGCAGGGCGGATTCCGAGGCGACCGAGTGGATCAGCCGGACGCGGGGAGCGACGTCGCGCACCTTGCGGCTCTGGAGCGCCCCGATGAAGTCCCAGGTGAACAGCTCGCGCCCGTGGCGCTCCTGAGCGGCGACGAGGTCCTGGGCACGGTTCTCCCCCACCACCGTTATCCCGGCCTCCGCCAGCACCGGCAGCTCCTCGAGCGCGACGTACTTGACCGCGGCGCAGACCTCGACGCCCACGGGGTCGCCGCCGGCGGCGGCGATCCGCTCGCGGATGCGGTCGAGATTCTCCGTCACCCGATCCGCGCGCAGCCCGCTGAATCGTCGGTCGGTCACACTCGCCACACCAGTCCGCACTGGCGACCCGTCACGGCCCCGTCGCGCCGATGCGAGAAGAGGAGATCGGGCCGGCAGCTCGTGCACAGCCCGACGTCCTCGATCCGATCCGCGCCGCCGGCCCGCAGCTTTAGGCTCGCCACCGCCTTGAGGTCGAGCCTGCGCCCGCTCGTCACGCCGTCGAGGTCTCGAAACTCGGCCAGCACCTCGTCGCCGACCTCGTAGCAGCAGGCGCCGATCCCGGGGCCGATCGCGGCGGCCGGGGGCTCGCGGAAGGTCGCGAGCGCGCGCTCGACGATCCCCGCCGTCAGCCCTCGCCAACCGCAGTGCAGCATCGCCACGCGGCCGGGAGCGACCAGCGCGACCGGCAGGCAATCGGCCACGAGCACGAGCAGGCCGAGCCCCTCGGCCGCCGTCCCGTGCGCGTCCACGCGGTCGAGCTCGGGCTGCCCGGCGGACGCGCGGGCGGCGAAGCCCGGCCCTCGGGGCGCCCGCCCGTCCCACTCCCGCAGCTCCGCGCCGTGGACCTGCCATCCCATCGCGATTCCGTCGGGATCGAGGCCGACGTGGTCGGCGAGCAGGGTGCGGTTGCGGGTCACCCGCTCGGGCTCGTCGTCGGTGAGGATGCCCAGGTTGAGCGACTCGTACGGGCCCTCGCTGACCCCGCCGCGCCGGGTGGAGAAGGCGACCCGGCCGCCCGGCAGCTCGAGGTCGATCGTCGCGGGGCGTTCCAGCGGCTGCGTCCCGGCGGCGCTCCGCCTGGTCATCGCGCCCCGCGCGCCAGCGCGAGCGCCATCTCGAGCTCGTCGTCGTGCCCCGACACTTCGCCGTCGAGCTTACGCCGGAGCGTCTCGTCCAGGGCGCGGCCCACCGCGGGCGACTGCGGCACGCCGGCGGCGAGCAGGTCGGCGCCGGCGATCTCCAGTCGCACCGTCCGCAGGTCAGCCAGGTAGCGCAGCAGCGGCTCGCCCGGCGCCCCGCTTCCGAGCGCGACCGCGAGGGCCTCGAGCGGCTCTGGCGCGAGTAGCGCGTGGAGCTCGGAGGCGCGCAGCTCGCCTGACAGGGCCTCCGCCAGCGCCAGGGCGCGGCGCGCCGCGCGCGCCACCCGGTCG
>JBPCMT010000230.1:0-4038 GCA_051001995.1 Thermoleophilaceae bacterium | reverse complement strand
TGGAGCTAGTCGGACTCGAACCGACGACCTCCTGGGTGCGATCCAGGCGCTCTTCCAGCTGAGCTATAGCCCCGCGAGGCGGCCGTTCTGCGAGCGCGCCACCGGGCGATTCTATCGCCGGCCGGTCTACGGCTAGCCTTCCCGCACCACCCTGAGACTCACCGAACGTCTATGAGCTTTCGCGGCCGGATGCTGCTGTTCTTCGTGATCGTCGTGGTCATTCCGATGGTCGCGGTCGGCATCGTCCTCTGGAGCCTGATCGCCGAGAGCGAGATCGGGCGGGCGGACGCCGAGCTCGCGGGGGCCCTGAATGTCGCGACCGCCGTCTACGAGGACGCGCGCGCGAACGCGCTCGACGACCTGCGCGAAGTGTCGAGCGCCGACCGGATCGAGCGCGCCGCCGTCGAGGGTGACCGCGACCAGCTGGCTCGGGCCGCCACGCGCCTGGCGCGCCGCAACGACGCGGTCGAGTCGATCGCGCTCTACGACCGTGATGGCGAGGAGATCGCGGTAGTCGGCACCCCGCAGGCGCTCGCCTTCGCCACCGCGATTCAGCGGGGCCCGGGCGGACGTCGCATCGGCCGGATCGGAGTCTCCACGACCCGCGCGCGAGAGTATGTGGAGGAGATGTCCGAGCGTGCCGGTGTCGAGGCCCGGGTGGTACGCGAGGGCGAGCACCTCGCCGGCACGCTCCCGGGCGCCGCGGGGGCCAATCCGCTCGCGACCGCGATCGAATCGCCCGAAGCGGAGTTCCGGGGACGCTATGGGAGGGTCCAGGACGCCGTAGGGGCGCCCGCCCAAGTGGGCGTCTTTCAGGACGCGGACCGGATCGCAGCTTCGATCGCGGACGGCAGGCGGCTCGTGCTCGCGATCCTGCTCGCCTTCTTCGTCCTCGCCCTGGCTCTGTCGCTGCTGGTCGTGCGGTCGCTGGGGGGGCAGGTCGGTCGCCTGCTCGGCGCCGCCCGCCGCCTCGGGAGCGGAGACTTCGATGCGCGGGTGCCGGCAGACGGGCGCGACGAGTTCGCTGCGCTCGCGCGCGAGTTCAACCTCATGTCGGAGCGGCTGAGGCAGAACGTGGACGAGCTGGAGCGGCGGCGGCGCGAGCGCGAGCAGGCGATCAGGCGCGTCGGCGAGGCGTTCGCGAGCGGCCTCGACCGCGGCGGGATCGCGCGCCTGGCGGCTCGATCCGCCGTCGAGGCCTGCTCCGCGGAGGCCGGCCGAACCATCGCCGCGGATCGGGCCGACGGCAAGCCGGCGAGCGTCGGGAGCGACGACCGGCGGATCACCAAGGCGCTGGGCGCCGCCGAGAGCGCGGCGCGAGAGTCGCCCGACCAGCCCACCGCCGTCAACCGTGATGGCGTGCACGCGCTCGCCACCGCGTTGCGCGGGGCCCCCGAGCCAGACCGCCATCGTCGGGGGCTGGGCTCTCTGGCGATCGCCCGCGACGGGGCTCCGTTCGATGAGGCGGAGCGGGACCTGTTCGCGTACCTGGCTGCTCAGGCCTCGGTCTCGCTCGACAACGCGGGTCTGCACGAGGCGACTCGGGAGGAGGCCGTGACAGACTCCCTCACCGGCCTCTACAACCGCCGCCACTTCGATGCCGTGCTCGACGGGGAGATCGGGCGCTCGCGGCGCTTCGGAGGCGACGTGGGGCTCCTGATGCTCGACCTCGACGGCTTCAAGCCGGTCAACGACGAGCACGGCCACGCCGAGGGAGACCGCGTCCTCTCCGAGCTCGCCGCTCTGCTGCGCACGCTCACCCGCGACGTCGATCACCTCGCTCGCTACGGCGGCGACGAGATCGCGGTCATCCTTCCCGAGACCGACGTCGAGGGCGCGCAGCTCCTGGCTGAGCGCGTCCGTGCAGGCGTCGAGCGCCTGAGCCTGCGCCCGCCGGGGGCCGCTGAGCCGCTGCCCATCACGGCGAGCATCGGCGTCGCCGCCTTCCCCGAGAGCGCGGAGGATCGCCGGGCGCTGCTTCGCGCGGCGGATGGAGCTCTCTACCAAGCGAAGCGCCGCGGCGGCAACCGCGTCATGCGCGCTGATTCCACCGCTGTGCCGCGCTAGGCTTCCGGCCCGTGGGCGTACTCGACGACGCCATCCGCGAGCACCTCGCGCTGAGACGCCGCCACGGCGTGAGCGCGGCGGAGCTGGAGCGTCAGGAGAAGGAGGCGCTCGGCCCCGCCAGGCGCCCGTCGCCGCGCGAGGCCGCCGGGCAGGCCGCCTCGGCCCCGGCCGAGCCGCCGGGCGCAGACATCGTCGCGCCCGGCGACGCGCCCGTCCTAGCCGACCGGCCCGCAGCCGGCGATCTGCTCGCCGACGAGGCCCCGGCGGACGAGGCTCAGGCGCACGAGCACTTCGAGGAGTACGGAGCGGAGCCGCTCGACGCGGCGAGCGAGGAGGCGACCCGGATCAGCGCGCCCGGCGCCCTCGACGACGAGCGGATCCTCGACGAGGAGGAGCTCGCGGAGGAGGAGCTCGCCGATGAGCTTGCCGGACGCGAGGGCGGTCTCGAGGATTCCGAGGGGCCGGAGTCTCCGACGGAGGAGCACGCGACCGTGTTCAGCCCACCGCGGGCAGCCGGTCCGGTCGAGTCGGTCGGGGACGGGGAGGAGCTCCCGGAAGGCGAGCCCGCGGAGGAGGAGCCGCTGCTCGCCGACGAGAGGGCGCTCGACGAAGAAGCCGCGCCTGCGGACGACGATGAGCTGCTCGAAGAGGAGGCCGAGCTGGCGGAGGCCGACGAGCCGCTTCCCGAGGGATCGCCCGCACACGCGGCGGGTGCCGACGAGGACGAGGACGTCCTGGACGATACGCCCGACTTCCTCCAGGAGACGCCCGAGCACGAGCGGCTCTGGTTCGAGCAGAAGCCGCCGCGCGACTTCGACCTCGACCGCTAGCCCGTCGCCTGCATCTCGGGCGGCCGCGGCCTGCGTCGTCCGCTAGCTGATGTACCCGCGCGTTCGCGCTGCGTCGGCGACGCGCTCGATCCCGACTTCGTAGGCCGCCAGCCGGAACGGCACCTCGTCCTTCTCGGCGCGCGCGGCCACCTCGCGGTAGGCGCGGCGCATGATCCGCCCGAGCCTCTCGTTGACCTCGCGCTCCTCCCAGCGGAAGTGTTGGAGGTTCTGCGCCCACTCGAAGTATGAGACCACGACGCCGCCCGCGTTTGCCATCACGTCGGGGACAACGAACACGCCCCTGTCCTCGAGAATCTCGTCCGCGGCCGGCGTCGTGGGGCTGTTCGCTCCCTCGACGATCAGCTTGCACCGCAGCCGCCCCGCATTGCTCTTGTGGATCATGCCCCCGAGCGCCGCCGGGATGAAGACCTCGCAGTCGGTCTCGAGCAGCTCGACCGGCGAGATCTCCTCGCCGCCCTCGAAGTCCGAAAGACGCCCGCCATCGGCGACGTGCGATGCGAGCGCCTCGGCGTCCAGACCCTCGTCCGAGCGGACAGCCCCGAACGCGTCCGATGCCGCCACGAGCTTGGCCCCGAGCTCCTGCATGAGGCGCGCCGCCCACGAGCCGACGTTGCCGAAGCCCTGCACCGTGAACCGGGTCTCGGAAGGGCGGATGCCGAGCGCGGCCGCAGCCTCGCGGTACATGTAGACGACGCCGCGGCCGGTTGCCGCCTCGCGCCCGTACGAGCCCTCGAGCGAGATCGGCTTGCCCGTGACGATCGCCGGCGTGTGGCCGTGGAGCTTGCCGTACTCGTCCATCATCCAGGCCATCACCTGCGCGTTCGTGTTGACGTCGGGCGCGGGGATGTCGCGGGTCGGCCCGAGCACCTTCGAGATCTTGTCCATGAACGAGCGCGCGACCTTCTGGAGCTCGCCACGGCTGAGCTCGGCCCCATCGCAGTTGACGCCCCCCTTCGCGCCGCCGAACGGAACCCCGGCGATCGCCGTCTTCCAGGTCATCATCGAAGCCCGCGCGCGGACCTCGTCTATGTCGACCTCGAGATGGAAAAGAACCCCACCATTGTAGGGACCAAGGGCGCCGTTGTGTTGGATCTGGTAGCCGTGGTAGACACACGTCTCG
>JBPCMT010000229.1:0-8523 GCA_051001995.1 Thermoleophilaceae bacterium | reverse complement strand
GTGCCGCGCTCGGCGAGCGTGACGAGCATGGCCGAGGGCGAGCGAGCGCTCGCCGAGGTCGGGCTGCCCGCGATCCTGCGGCCGGGCTTCACGATGGGCGGCGCCGGCGGCGGGGCTGCCGCCACCGAGGCCGAGTTCCGCCAGCGCGTCGCCGAGGGGCTGGCCGCGAGCCCGATCGGGCAGGTGCTGGTCGAGGAGTCGGTCGCCGGCTGGGGCGAGTTCGAGCTCGAGCTGATGCGCGACCGCACCGACAACGTCGTGGTGGTCTGCTCGATCGAGAACGTCGACCCGATGGGCGTCCACACGGGCGACTCGGTCACGGTCGCGCCCCAACAGACGCTCACCGACCGTCAGTACCAGGAGCTGCGCGACCAGGCGATCGCCGTGATCCGAGCCGTTGGCGTCGAGACCGGGGGGTCGAACATCCAGTTCGCGGTCAACCCGTGCGACGGCGAGATCGTGGTGATCGAGATGAACCCGCGCGTCTCGCGGTCGTCGGCGCTCGCCTCGAAGGCGACCGGGTTCCCGATCGCCAAGATCGCGGCCCGCCTGGCCGTGGGTTACGCGCTCGAGGAGATCGACAACGACATCACGGAGCGCACGCCGGCGAGCTTCGAGCCCACGATCGACTACGTCGTGGTCAAGTGGCCGCGCTTCGCGTTCGAGAAGTTTCCCGGCGCTGACGGCAACCTCTCTACGCACATGCAGTCGGTCGGCGAGGCGATGGCGATCGGCCGCACGTTCAAGCAGGCGTTCGCGAAGGCGATGCGCTCGCGCGAGCTGGACGTCGAGGCGACCGCGCCGGACGACCCGGCCGAGCTGCTCGATCGCCTGCGCACGCCGTCGCACGATCGCTTCGATCTGATCTTCGCCGCCGTGCGCCGAGGCGTCGCCGACGTCGAGGTCGCCCACGCGACGGCGATCGACCCCTGGTTCGTGGCGGAGATCGCGGCGATGGCGCGCGGCGAGGACCCCGAGGCCGGGCTCGAGCGCACGTTCAAGTCGGTGGACACCTGCGCGGCGGAGTTCGAGGCGGCGACGCCCTACTTCTACTCCGGCTTCGAGCGGCCGAGCCGCGATGGCCCGCGTCACGAGGCGTGTCCCTCGGGACGACCGGCGGTGGTGATCCTGGGCTCCGGCCCGAACCGGATCGGGCAGGGGATCGAGTTCGACTACTGCTGCGTCCACGCCGCGATGACGGTCCGCGCCTCTGGCCGCGACGCGGTGATGGTCAACTGCAACCCCGAGACGGTCTCGACCGACTACGACACGAGCGATCGGCTCTACTTCGAGCCGCTCACGCTCGCCGACGTGCTCGGCGTGCTCGAGGTCGAGCGACCCGAAGGGGTGATCGTCCAGTTCGGCGGCCAGACGCCGCTGAAGCTGGCGCGCGGCCTCGAGGCGGCGGGGGTGCCGCTGCTCGGCACGCCACCGGAGTCGATCGACCTGGCGGAGGACCGCGCCCGCTTCGGCGCGCTGTGCGCCGAGCTCGGCCTGCGCAGCCCGCCGTACGCCACCGCCACGAGCGCTGACGAGGCTCTCGCCGCGGCCAACGAGGTCGGCTACCCGCTGCTCGTGCGACCCTCCTACGTCCTCGGCGGGCGGGCGATGGAGATCTGCTACTCGAGTCAAGCGCTCGCCGACTACCTGGCGCGGACGCGCGGCAACGGCGCGTCCGGCGGGGGCCTCGAGATCTACCTCGACCGCTTCCTCGAGAATGCGATCGAGATCGACGTGGACGCACTCTGCGACTCAGAGGACGTCCGGATCGGCGGCATCATGCAGCACGTCGAGGAAGCGGGCGTCCACTCCGGCGACTCAGCGTGCGTCATCCCGGCGATGTCGCTCGGCCCCGAGATGCTCGCCCAGGTCCGCGCGGCGACCGAGGCGCTCGCGCTCCGGCTCGGCGTCGTCGGCCTGATCAACGTCCAGTTCGCGGTGTGGGGCGACGACGAGCTGTTCGTCATCGAGGCCAACCCGCGCGCGTCGCGCACCGTGCCGTTCGTCTCCAAGGCGGTGGGCGTGCCGCTCGCGAAGGTCGCCTGCCGGCTGATGCTCGGCGAGCGGCTGCGCGACGTCGACGACGAGCTGGGCCTCGAGCGCGCCCCCGGCCACGTCTCGGTCAAGGAGGCGGTGCTCCCCTTCGACCGCTTTCCGCTCGCGGACTCCCTGCTTGGGCCCGAGATGAAGTCGACCGGCGAGGTGATGGGCGTCGCGAGCGACTACCCGGCCGCCTTCGGCAAGGCACAGGCCGCGGCGGGGGCGGGCTTGCCACTCGCCGGGACCGTCTTCATCAGCGTCACCGACGGCGACAAGCCGTCGGCGACCCAGCTCGCAGCGTCGCTGCGCGACCTGGGCTTTCAGATCGTCGCCACCGGCGGCACGGCGCAGGCCATCCGGAGGATGGGCGTGCCGGTCGAGGGGATCAAGAAGCTCGGCGAGGGCTCGCCCCACGTCGTCGACCTGATCGAGTCGGGCGACGTCGGCCTCGTCATCAACACCCCGACAGGCTCGGGCGCGCGCTCCGACGGCTATGAGATCCGTCGCGCCGCCGTGGCCCGCGGGATCCCCTGCATCACGACGATGAGCGGCGCCAGCGCGGCGCAGCGGGCGATCGTGGCGCTGCGAAGCGGCGAGGGCGGCATTCGCTCGCTTCAGGAGCTGCACCGCCACGTCGGCGCGCGCACGAGCGAGCGCGCGGCGGCGGCCCCGGGGGCCGAGGGTGGCTGAGGCGCTGGTCACGACGGAGCTAGCCGCGGTCTCGGAGCGGTGCCCCGAGCTCGCGTCGGGGACGCCATGAGGCGGCGCGCTCGCTGGCTAGCAGCATCGATCAACCGGCGGCGGCACCGCAAGGCCCGGTTGGGGAGAGGCTCCGCGCGGGAACTCATGGACCTGGAGGGCTTCGGGGGCGTCCTGGAGCCGGAGGCGACGGATCCGCCCCTCCCGCCGGGGTCGCGCGAGTACCTGCGACCGGACAACCCCCGCCTGGTCGAGCTCAAGCGCCAGTACCGAGATCATCCGGCGGCGGCCGCCTCGCTGTGGACTGACGACTACGTGAGCCGGGCACTGTCACTGCCGTACTTTCGGGCCGATAACGCGTACGTGTGGCAGATGCGCGAGGCCTGGCTGTCGGACGAAGTTGGCTCCTGGTTCGCGCCCGCTCCCACGCGGGAGATCAACTATGTGCTGAGCGCGTACTACGCGCGCCATGTCGACAAGATGGGGTTGCTCGCCCGGCTCTCGGACGATCGCCTGTTCGGGAGCCGGTTGGTGCCGGTCGACGACAAGCTGGAGGTCAGCCGCGACCTCCTCGACTCGGTGCTCGAGATCAACTTCCTCGAGCGCACACTCGGAATCTCGGGCCGCGAGGGTACGACGGTCCTCGACATCGGAGCGGGTTACGGCCGGCTGGCCCACCGGCTCGTGGAGGCGCTCCCGAACATCGGGCGCGTCCTGTGCGCTGACGCCGTGGCGGAGTCGACATTCGTCTGCGAGCACTACCTGGCCCGGCGAGGAGTGGGAGGGGTAGCCGTCGCGACCGCGCTCGACGAAGTCGCCGATGCGGTGTCCCGCGCCCAAGTGGACCTCGCCGTGAACGTCCACAGCTTCTCGGAGTGCCCGTACGACGCCGTCTGCTGGTGGCTCGACCTCGTACGCGAGAACCGCGTCCCCTACCTGATGATCGTGCCCAATACGCACACCAAGCTGGTGAGTCGTGAGCCCGACGGGGAGTTTCGCGACTTCAGCGGAGCGCTGCGTGAGCGAGGCTATGTGACGATGGCGCGCGAGCCGAAGTACCGCGGAGCGTGCCAGCGGTTCGGACTCTACCCAACCTACCACCACCTGTTTCGACTCGACGACTGAAACTACCTGCACACGCGAGAAACACTAAGTAGCCGCAGTGCCGCCCAGCTGGGGCTGAGGTCGAGCTACATTGGCGCCGAATTCGGGTCCGCCGCCGCCGCGGTGTCGATCCCCGTGATCGGCATGGGCGGGGTCCAGACCGGCGCCTACGCCTCCGACCCTGATGCGGGCGGGCGCCGCGTGCGTCGCGGTCGGCACGGAGAGCTTCCGCGACCCGGCGGCGGGGCGGGTGCGTGGCGGCCGGGTTTGCGGCGCTGGAGCCGTTCCCGGGCCCCGTGGCGGCCGCGTGCGGGGCGTGAGCGCAGAGGGGTCCGCGACACCACGCCTATCGCTCCGCACGCCCATTGGTCCGCTAGCTCGCCCATAAGTGCCTGCAAACCTCGCTAATACCGTCAAGTAGCCCGAACCACGCTCAACCTCGACTCGACGTCGAGGTGAATTGGCGCCGAAAACGCTGACAATCGCGTTTCCGTGCGTCGAGGGGCGCGAATCCGTGTATAGAATCGCCGGCCATGTCGCCAGCCGCCCAGTCGCCGCCGCGGGCGCTGGGAGTCGCCCCCCAGCGCTCCCTCACGCAGCGAATGGACGCCCTACAGCGCGCCAACGACGTGCGCACGCGGCGGGCCCAGCTCAAGCGCGATCTCAAGGCGGGCCGGACCCAGATCCAGGGGCTTCTGCTCGACCCGCCGGAGTATCTGCAGACCTGCAAGGTGTTCGACCTGCTGCACGCGGTGCCGAAGTACGGCCGCGTGAAGGTCAACAGGATCCTGACGCAGTGTCGGATCTCGCCGAGCAAGACGATCGGCGGCCTGTCGGAGCGCCAGCGCAACGAGCTCGTCTCCCACTTTCGACGCTAAGCCCTGATGACCGATCCCACGCCCCCGCGCGCGGGGCCGGGGAATCAGCAGCCTGAGGAGGGCCGAGCCCCGCTGGTGCTCGTCATCACGGGCCCCTCCGGCGTCGGCAAGGGAACGCTGATCCGCGCGCTGCGCGAGCGCCTCCCCGGCCTCGAGCTATCGGTGTCGGCCACCACGCGCGCCCCGCGCCCCGGCGAGGTGGACGATCGCGACTACCACTTCCTGTCCCGGGAGGAGTTCGATCGCCGCCTCGAGGCGGGCGACTTCCTCGAGCACGCCACCTACGCCGGCAATCGCTACGGGACCCCGCGCTCCGAGCTCAGCCGGCCGCGCCCGGCGGCCCCGGCGGCCGGCGAGGACGAACCGGTCGGGCTGGTGCTGGAGATCGAGCTCCAAGGCGCGCGCCAGGTAAGGGAGGCACTCCCCGAAGCCGAGCAGGTCTTCATCGCCCCGCCGTCGCTGGCGGCGCTGCGGGCGCGGCTCGTCGCCAGGGGGGCGGACTCGGCACCGGTCGTCGAGGAGCGCCTGCGAGCCGCGCGCGACGAGCTCGAGGCGCGCTCGGAGTTCCGCCATGTCGTGGTCAACGATCGGCTCGAGGATGCGATCGAGGACCTCGCCGCGGTCGTGAGTAGCATCTGCGGGACGCAACGAAGAGGAGCGCCTCAGTGATCAAGCCCCGCCTGGACACCCTGCTCGACCGCGTCGACTCGCACTACGCCTGCGTGCTGGTCGCGGCGAAGCGGGCGCGCCAGATCAACTCGTACTACCACAACCTCGGCGAGGGGACCTTCGACGAGTACCCGCCGCCGATGGTCGAGACCGCCTCGAAGAACTACCTCAAGATCGCCCTCGAGGAGATCTCCGCCGGCAAGATCCGGTACGAGTACCGCGCCTGAACGGAGCCGGCCGTGGCGCGCATCCTCCTCGGCGTCTCCGGCGGGATCGCGGCATACAGGGCCGTCGAGCTGGTCCGGCTCGCGACGCGAGCCGGTCACGCCGTGCGCGTGATCCAGACGCCCACGAGCCTCGAGTTCGTGGGGCGTGCCACGTTCGCGGGCATCACCGGCGCGCCCGTGCTCGTCGACGAGTTCGAGGCCGACCCGGCGCGGGGGGCCTACCCCGGCGACCCGGCGCCCGACCACGATCCGATCGCCCACCTGCAGCTCGTCGCCGAGTGCGACGTCCTCTGCGTGGCGCCGGCATCCGCGAACACGATCGCCAAGCTCGCGACGGGGATCGCCGACAACCTTCTCACCACCGCCGCCCTGGCCGCCGGCCACTCGCCGCTCGTGATCGCCCCGGCGATGAACGACCGCATGCTCGGCCACCCCGCGACGCGCGCGAACCTCGAGACGCTCGCCGCGCGCGGGGCGCGCATCGTCCCGCCGGGCACGGGAGAGCTGGCCTCGAAGGGGGAGTGGGGAGCCGGGAGGCTCGCCGAGCCCGCCGACGTCCTCGCCGCCGTCGAGGAGTCTCTGGGCCCGTCGTACGCGCCGCGCTCGCTCGACGGGATGCGGGTGCTCGTCACGGCCGGCGGCACCCGCGAGCCGATCGACGCCGTCCGCTACGTCGGCAATCGCTCGTCGGGGCGGATGGGTTTCTCGCTCGCCGAGGAGGCCGCTCGCCGCGGGGCCGAGGTCACGGTCATCGCGGCCAACGTCGACCTTCCGCGCGCGGGTGGGGTGCGCTACGTCGAGGTCCAAACCGCCGCCGAGCTGGAGGTCGAGACGCGCCGCGCCGCGCCCGGCGCCGACGTGGTCCTGATGGCCGCCGCGGTCGCTGACTTCCGCCCCGCGGCGCCCGCGGCGGCGAAGATCGCGAAGTCCGGTCGCGCCGAGCTGGCGCTGTCGCTCGAGCCGACCCCCGACGTCCTCACCGGGCTGACCGCCGAGCGCCGGCCCCACCAGACGATCGTCGGCTTCGCGGCCGAGCACGCGGGGGAGGGGGGAGCGGCGGCGGTCATCGATCGCGCCAGGGAGAAGCTCGCGCGCAAGCGCGTGGACGCGATCGTGGTGAACGACGTCTCGGACCCGAGCATCGGCTTCAACGCCGCCGACAACGCGGTGACGGTCGTCACCGCCGCCGGCGAGCGTCCGATCGCCCGAGCGCCGAAGGTGGAGGTCGCCCGCGCGGTCCTCGACGCGGTGGCCGAGCTGCGAGCGGCCCCGGTCGCGTCCCGGGTGGAAGGCGGCTCGTGACCCAACCGGCGGGGCCGGCGAGCGGCGGCGACGCGCCGGGTCGCGGAGGCTCCGGGGGCCTCAGCCCGGAGGAGCGGGGCGAGCACGTCTACGACCTCTTCAGCCGCGGCACCGCGCTGCTCGAGGCGGGCGACTTCGCGGCGGCCACGGTCCCGCTCGAGCGCGCCCGCGCCTTCGAGCCCGACAAGACCTCGATCCGCGAGGCGCTCGGCCGCGCCTACTTTCGCGCCGGCCGCTACGCGGAGGCACGCGAGGAGTTCGCAGCGGTCGTCGAGCGGGCGCCGGTGAACGACTTCGCCCACTTCTGCCTCGGGCGCTCGCTCGAGAAGACCGGCCGCCCCGCCGAGGCGAGGCGCCACCTCGTCCTGGCTGCATGCCTGCGCCCCGACCGCGCCGACTACCGCGCGTTCAGGGATCGCCTGCGGGCCGCCTGAGCGGGCCCGGGCGGGTCGGCCGGCGTCAGCTCGCGGACGGACGCGCGGCGCATGCTTCGACGGCGTAGCGGCGCGCCACCGTCGCCCCCTCGACCAGGAGGCCGAGCAGGCGGTCGATGGAGCGCTCGTCGATCGCCGCCGCGGGCAGGTCCGCGTGGACCCACACGTCACCGTTGCGGGCGCAGGCAAAGCGAACGAACCGCGTCTGGCGGTTCCAGTTGAGGAACAGCCAGGGATCGAGCATCTCGTCGTGAGCGGCGACGAACGCCTGCGCGCGCAGCAGGCCCTCGGTGATCCGGATCCCGACGTCGAGCGGCCACCCGGCGGCCGCGTCGGGCTCGACGGTCACGCCCCATTCGGCCGCGGCCAGGCGTCGCGTCGGGCCGGGCAGCTCTGCGAGGTAGGCGTCGACGACGTCGGCGGCGGACATTCGCCGTCACTCTAGGGAGGCACGGGCGGCGCGATACTGCGCCCGATGAGGGCGCTCGTCCAGCGCGTCAGCTCGGCATCGGTCTCCGTCGAGGGCGAGCGCATCGCGGCGATCGAGCTCGGGCTGCTCGTCCTCCTCGGCGTCCGCCGCACCGACGCCGAGGCCGACGCCGACCGCGTCGCGCGCAAGGTGCTCGGACTCCGCGTCTTCGACGACGAGGACGGCCGCATGAACCGGTCGGTCGTCGAGGTGGGAGGCGGAGTCCTGTGCGTCAGCCAGTTCACGCTGTACGGCGACGCCCGCCGCGGCAACCGGCCGAGTTACGTGGACGCCGCGCCGCCGGAGGAGGCGAGGCGGCTGTACGAGCGCGCGGTCGCCGCGCTCGGCGCGCAGGGTGGCCGTTTCGGCGCCCGAATGGCCGTCGAGCTGGTCAACGACGGCCCCGTAACGGTCCTGTTGGAGACCTGACCGGAGCTATACTCGGCCGCGCAAGGACTTTCGATTGCGCCCGGTGTCCGCCGGGGGGACCGCATCTGGAGGTGGGCGTCGCAGCCCACCTTTTTTTCGCCCAGATCAGGAGGTGAGGAGTGACGACCGAGACGATTCAGCAAGTGATCGAGACGCGCCTGGCGCGCGTGGAGCCCGACGTCGAGGTGCTCCTGGCCGAGCGCGTCGCGGCGGGCACCGTGCGGCTCGTGATCGACCGTCCCGGCGGCGTCGATCTCGGCACCTGCGAGCGC
>JBPCMT010000228.1:0-3797 GCA_051001995.1 Thermoleophilaceae bacterium | reverse complement strand
GGGGCGGCGCGCCCGGACCCCCACCCTGCGGCGGCTGGCCCGCTCGGGCGGCGGCCTCGTCGCCCTGACGGCGGTTGACCTCCTGCTGTTTCTCCTCGATCTTCTGCTGCGCCTGCTGCGCCGCCTGCTTCGCCTTGTCCAGGGCGCCGCTCTCCTCGAGCTTCTGCTGGGCCTGCAGGGCGCGCTGCTTGGCCTTGTCCATGAACCCCATCGGTCCTCCTCGATCGCGTTCGGCCAGCCTAGCGCTCCCGCCCCGGCGGCCGCCGGCCCGCGGGCGCATTCCCTCCCCCGCCAGCCCGCCGTCCCTACTGGTCAAGATTTTGCCCGCTGTGCGGCATGTATCCCGACCAGTCGTCCGTTCAGGCGCACAGATCTGAGCCGAGTACGACGCCTCCGTAAAATGCGACTTCATGGCGAGCAATCGGGACTACAGCGGCCGAACCACGGTCCAGAAGCTTGGCGTAAAGCCGGATCAGCGGCTGGAGGTGGCCGGCGACGTGGGCACCGGCTTGCGGCGCGAGGTGAAGGACGTGATCGGGCGGGGACTCGTCCGATCCGGCGCTCTCGACGGCGCCGTCGTGCTGGTCGAGTCGCTCGAGGAGGGCCACGCGGCGCTCGAGCGCTACCGACCACGACTGCGCGACGACGGCTACCTGTGGGTAGTGACGCGCAAGCGCGGCCACGAGGCCTACGTCGGCCAAATGCAGCTGATTCCGCTCGCCAAGCGCCTGGGCCTGATCGACAACAAGACGTGCTCGATCGACGGCGAGCGCTCGGGGATCCGCTTCGTGATCCCGCGGGCGATGCGCGGGGCCGGCGAGGCGAGCGCGGCCGCCTGAGGCGCCGGGCCGTCCGGGGCCGGCGACCGCCGTGACAGGTGAGCCGGCGACCGCCTCGCAGGCATGTTGATTCCGCAGACTGGTCTCAAAGGAAGACTTGTTCGATGACCATCTTCGAGAAGCGACACAGCGGCGCTGGTCGCCCGGGCCGGACGAGACGCTTCCCGAAGAAGGACTAAAGCAACCGCTCCAGCCCCACCGTCGGCGAGCGCTCGAGCGATCCCACCCGCCGCACCGCCAGCAGCACGCCGGGCATGAACGACTCGCGCGATAGAGAATCGTGGCGGATCGAGAGCGTCTGGCCGAGCCCGCCGAAGATCACCTCCTGGTGGGCGACCAAGCCCGGGAGGCGGATCGAATGGATCGGCTCGTGCACGTTCCCGCCCGCCTCGCGGACCAGCGAGGCGGTGCGCGCCGCCGTCCCCGACGGGGCGTCCAGCTTGCGCTCGTGGTGGAGCTCCACGATCTCGCACTCCGGCATGTGCCGGGCGGCGAGCCTGGCGGCCTCCATCATCAGGACGGCGCCGATCGCGAAGTTCGGCGCGGCGAAGAGATTCGCCGAGCCCGAGCCCACGCCCTCGAGCGCCGAGAGGTCGGCGCCCGTCGTGCCCATCACGCAGTGCACGCCCACCTCGAGGCACGCGCGCGCGTTGGACTCGGCCACGGAAGGCTCCGTGAAGTCGACGACCACGTCGGCGCCGTCCAGGACGTCCTCGAGCGAGACGCCGAGCCGCGGATCAGCCCGCCCAACCAGCTCCATGTCCTCTGCGCCCGCAACGGCGGCGCAGACCGTCTCCCCCATGCGCCCCGCGGCGCCGGCGACGGCTACGCGGATCAAGGCACGCGGTGGCCGAGGAAGGGGCTCACGCCGCCGCGAGCGCCGGGTTGATCGCCCCGACGGCCTCGCGGAAGCGGTCCTCATCCGCTCCCACCGCCGCGGCCGACAGCTGCTCCGGGTCATACAGCTCGTGCGCGATGTCGGTCACGTCGTCGAGGGTCACCGCGTCGATCGCCGCGAGCGTCTCGTCGAGCGTCAGGAGCGGCACGTCGGTCAGCAGGGCTCCACCGAGGCGATTCATGCGCGCGATCGTCGACTCCATTGCGAGGACCGTGCGGCCCTTGACGTTCTCCTTGGCGCGCTCGAGCTCGTCCACGGTGACCGGGTCGTCGCGCAGGCGCCGCAGCTCACCCGCGATCACCTCGGTCGCCTCGGGAAGGTTGTCCGGCCGGGTTCCGACGTAGAGCGCGACCTGGCCCGAGTCGGTGAACAGGCTCGAGTAGGAGAAGACGGCGTAGGCGAGCCCGCGCTTCTCGCGCACCTCCTGGAACAGGCGCGAGGAGCTCGAGCCGCCGAGGATCGTGTCGAGCACCCTCAGCGCGAAGCGGCGCTCGTCGCTGCGCCGGATACCGTGCCCGCCGAGGCAGAGGTGGTACTGCTCGGTCTCCTTCGCGTGGAAGCAGATCCGCGGGGCGTCGGGCGAGGGACCGCGCGCGGCGGCTCCATTGGAGGCGATCCTGGCACCGTCCCCTCCGCCGCACTTCTCCTCCGCGAGCGCGACCACGGCGTCGTGGTCCAGGTTCCCGGCCGCCGCCACGACCAGGCGCGATGGCTCGTAGCGCGCGTCGTGGTAGGCGGCGATGTCGGGGATCGGGACGTTGCCCACCACATCGGCGCTGCCGATGATCGGCCGGCCGAGCGGGTGGTCGCCGAAGATCGCCCGGGCGAGCACGTCGTGGACCTTGTCCGAGGGCTCGTCCTCGTACATCGCGATCTCCTCGATAACGACCTGGCGCTCGGAGTCGATGTCGCGGTAGGCGGGGCGCAGCACCATGTCCGCCATGACGTCGAACGCGCGCTCGAGGTGCTGGTCGAGGAAGCGCGAGTAGACGGTCGTCGTCTCCTTGCCGGTGCCCGCGTTCACGTCGGCGCCCATGCCGTCGAAGATCTGGTCGATCTCCGTCGAGCTGAAGCGGTCGGTGCCCTTGAAGAGCAGGTGCTCGAGGAAGTGCGACAGGCCGGCCTGTTCGGGTGTCTCGTCGCGCGACCCCACCCGGACCCCCATCCCCACCGCGATCGAGCGGACGGCGGGCATCCGCTCGGTCGCGACCCGGAGGCCCGAGTCGAGCTCTGTGACCCTGTGGCCGGACTGGTCGGCCGTGTCGCTCAGCGCCGGTCCCGCCGGTGGTCCGGCCCGCCGCGGCGCTCGCCGCGGCCGTCGCCGTCACGACCACCGCGCGGGCGGCCTCCGCCGCGCTCGCGCGGCCCCGAGTCGCCGGTCCCGACCGTAGCCAGCTCCTCCGCCGACTTGCCGGCGATCTCCGGGTCCTCGGCGAGCCGCAGGCCGATGCGACCGCGCTCGCGGTCGACCTCGACGACGCGCACCTCCAGCTCCTGACCGCGGTCGAGCACCTCCTCGACGGTGTCCGGCCGCTGGCCGGGCGCGACGTTCGAGATGTGCAGCAGGCCGTCCGTGCCCTTCGACAGCTCGATGAAGGCGCCAAACGTCGTGGTCTTCACGACCTTGCCGCGGTACTCGTCGCCAACCTCGACCTCCTTGGTCATCTGGCGGATGCGGTCGACGAGCGCATCGCCGAGGTCGCCGGTCTGCGCGTAGACGAGCACGACGCCCTCGTCGTTGACGTCGATCTGGGCCTCGAACTCCTCGGACAGCGCGCGGATCGTCTCGCCGCCCTTGCCGATCACCATCCCGATCTTCTCCGGGTCGATCTGGATCGAGCTGATCCGCGGCGCGTAGCGCGACAGCTCCGCGCGCGGCTCGCCGATCGCCTCGGCCATCTTGGCGAGGATGTGCTCGCGGCCCTCCTTCGCCTGCTGCAGCGCGTCGCGCAGGATCTCGAAGGTCACGCCGCCGATCTTGATGTCCATCTGGAGGGCGGTGATCCCGCGCTCGGTGCCCGCGACCTTGAAGTCCATGTCGCCGAGGTGGTCCTCGACGC
>JBPCMT010000227.1:0-12431 GCA_051001995.1 Thermoleophilaceae bacterium | reverse complement strand
CTCGGGCCGGTCAAGCAGCTGGAGGCGCGCGCCGGAGCTACCGGCGACGCCGCGGCCGGGGCCGGGGCCGGGTAGCTCTCACGCGCCCGAGCGCCTCCCCGCCGAGCGGCGGGCGAGCCTCGATCAGGTCGAGAGCAGCCGGTGAAAGAACGACCGGTAGCGCTGCAGCGTCAACCGCAGGTCGTCGGTGGGCACGGCCTCGCCGCGTCCCCACTGGCCCTCGAGCCGTGAGCGCTCCTCGGAGAAGGTCTCCGCGAGCCGCCTGATCACTTCCGCGACCAGTTTGTCCGCGTCCTCAACCGCGCGCCGCGGCTCGTCCACGAACCCGATCTGGATCGACTCCCAGCGCCGGTGGAACTCGTCGGCGTCGCCCGTTGCCAGCAGTGGCTGGGAGCTCGTCTCGGCCTCGGACTGCGGCGAGCGCTCGACCGGCGACATCGCCTCCGTCGGAGCGCCCGCGTCTTCACGCGTGCCGACGGCTTTCTGGGGCGGCATGCCCTGCCGCTGCTCGCGGCCGTCCTGGGGCGCGATCGGGGCCTGGGGAGCTGACTGACCCTGCCCGTAGGCGCGTTGAGCCTCAGCCGGGGACTGCCGCCCTGACGAGCCGTCGATCGGAGACTGGGGGCCGGCAGGGCCCGCGGTCTCGTTCGCGGGGGGACTCGAGCCCGCGATGTCCTCAGTCGTCAGATCACGCTCTTGCTCACGTCGCTCCATCAGCGTCTCTCCTCCTGGTACTCGGCCGGCTGGTGCTCGGCCGGCCCGTGCTCGGGTTGGGGCGCGGGGCTGTGCTCGGCGGGCCCCGTTCCGTCGTGGCGGATCGCCGTGCCGTCGCCGCCCAGCAGCTCGTCGAACAGGCTGCGGTAATGGACCATCGCCCGGCGCAGCTCCTCGGTGCTCGCCTGTCCCTGCGCGTGCCTATGCGAGATCGCGTTCGCGGCCCGGTAGTTCTCGACGACCTGCGGATGGTCCACCGACACGTCGGCGGCTCGCTGATCGAAGTCGTCCATCGGGTACCCCCGGTCGCGCATCACCGCGGAGACCAGCGCGTGCGCGTCGCCGATGGCGGCACCCGGTCTGTCCACGAACGTTGCCTGGGTCGCGCGCCACGCCTGCGCGTAACGGTCTCGCTCGGCCGGCACGAGCGGCCTGATATCGAGCTGCCCGCGCCGCTCCTCGCGTCCCTCGAGCGCGCGCTGCGCGTCGCGCTCGCTCCCGTGCTCGCCGACTGCGCGGTCGTACTCGGGACCGAACCGCGCCCGCAGCTGCTTCTTCTGCCGCGCCCTCCCCATGAGGAGACCGGCGACCGCCAAGACCACCACAACGGCTATCACCACGATGACTATCGCGCCCATGAACCCTCCTGTCCCTCCGTACGGCGCGCTCGTCGCGCGCTCTCCTTCGCGGCGTACCCACGCTGGAAGCGGCCAAACGGCCCGGGGAAACGGAGCCCGCGGACGCGTGCGCGGCTCAGGTCCTTAGGCGTTGCCCGGCCGCTTCTCCCCGACGGCGAGCAGGTCGCCGATGTCCAGCAGGTCCCGGTCGCGTCCGGTCGCGGCCTTGAGCGCGAGCAGGTCGTCGCGGGACACGACCGTCACGGTCACTCCCGCGGCCTCGGCCCGTATCGCTCGCTTTCGAAGCGCCCCGTAGCGCGCGGCGAGGTCCGCCCGGGACAGGACGTCGATTTGGCCGCACGAGGTCTGAAAGCGCATGTTGGCGTCACGCGCGAGCAGATTTGCGTCGATGGGCGTCTCCGGCTCGCCGTCGGGGTCGGCTTCGAGAGCGACCAGGGCGTCGGCGAGCCGGCGGAGATTCGCCGGGTCACGGTCCGGAACGAGATCGACGTCGGCCGTGGCTCGGATCGCCCCGTGCGCGATCACGGCGAAGCCGCCGACGGTGACGTAGTCGACGCCGTGGCGCTCGAGCGTGGCGAAAATCTCGCGCGGCCGGAACGGGCCGCTCACCCGTGCTTCGAGTCCGCGAGCTCGGCCGCGAACTCACAGAGCTCGAAGCCCGACTCGAGGCGCATCGAGACGGTCATGTCGCGCTGGCGAGCGATCAGTGCCGCGTCATCCAGGCGGGGACGTTGGAGGGCGGGCTCGCCCAGCGACGCGAACAGCCGGGCGAAGACGGTGCGATCGATCTCGCCATCGGAGCTCTCGAGCGCCGCGAGCTCGGCTTCGGACAGCTGCGCCCGCGATGCGAGATCATCGCGGCCGACGTCCCGCTCCTCGCGTGCCGTCCTGAGCAGCTCGCCGAGGGTCATGCGGCCAGACTATCGAGGGCCCGACCGGCCGTCTGGTTCAATAGGCCCATGCCGAAGATGAAGGGCCACTCCGGCGCGGCCAAGCGCTTCCGCAAGACGGGCACGGGCAAGCTCCGCGCCCGCCACGCGATGACGAGCCACAATCTCGGCAAGAAGCGGCCCGACCGCAAGCGCCGGCTGGGACGGCCGGTCGAGGTCGCGAAGGCCGATCAGTCGCGCGTCAGAGAGCTTCTGCGCAAGTGAGCCGCGTGAAGCGCGGCGTCGCCGCGCGCAAGAAGCGCCGGGCCACGCTCGAGCGCGCCAAGGGCTACCGCGGCGATCGCTCGAAGAGCTACAGGCGCGCCAAGGAGGCGCTGCTCAAGGCGGACTCCTACGCGTACCGCGACCGGCGCAACCGCAAGCGCGACTTCCGGCGGCTGTGGATCACCCGCATCAACGCCGCGGCGCGGCGCGAGGGCATGACCTACAGCGAGTTCATGCACGGGATGCGCGTGGCCGAGGTCGAGCTCGATCGCAAGGTGCTGGCCGACATCGCCGTCCGCGATCCAGAGACGTTCCGACGCTTTGCCGAGCGTGCCCGGGAGGCCGCGGCTGCCTGACGAGGCGTCGCCATGAGCCAACCTCCGGGGCGCCTCGCGAGGCGCCCCTTTTCGTTCCATGATCACCTCACCGCACAACGCCCAGCTCAAGACGATCCGGCGCCTCCAGCGTAAGCGCGAGCGCGAGCGAGCGGGGTTGGTGGTTGCCGAGGGTGAGGACCTGGTCGCGGCGGCCGCGGCGGCCGGCTTCGAGCCGGAGGTCCTGCTGAGAGCCGGCGTTGACGTGGAACCCGCGCTGCTGGACGGCGTCAGCGCGCTGGGGTCGGGCACGCGCGTCGTCGGCGTCTATCACCGGCGCTGGTCGGAGCCGGGCGGCGAGCTGTCGGTCTACCTCCACGGCGTCCGCGACCCGGGCAACGTCGGCACCGTCATCCGCTGCGCCCACGCGCTCTGCGACGGCCCGGTTATCCTCGGTCCCGGCTGCGCCGACCCGTGGTCGCCGAAAGCTGTCAGGGCCAGCATGGGCGCGGCGTTCGCGCGCCCGCCGGCGCGCGCGCCGATCGAGGAGATCGGGGGCTCGCTGCTGGTGCTGGACCAGTGCGCGGAGCGCGAGCTGGGCGAGGTCGAGCTCGGCGGACCCGTCGTCCTCTGCCTCGGATCCGAGCGCGAGGGCCTTCCGGACGAGCTGCTCGAGCGCGCCGCCGCGCGCGCGCGGATCGGCGTCCGCCCCGACGGGCCCGAGTCGATCAACGTGGCGATGGCGGCCGCGATTGCGCTCCACGTGACCCGCACTAGGATGGCCGACCGTGCCTGACGAGCCCGCGAGCACCGCGCCGACGGGCGATCCGGGAGCCGGGCTCGCCGAGCTGCGGCGCGAGGCGGAGGCGGCGATCTCCTCGGCTGGCTCGAGCGGCGAGCTCGAGGAGCTGCGCGTCCGCTACCTCGGGAGGCGGGCCGAGCTGACCGGCACCCTGCGGGCGATCGGAACGCTGCCCCCCGATCGGCGCGGGCCGGTCGGCAAGCGGGCGAACGCGGTTCGCCAGGCGCTCGAGGCGCTGCTCGCCGAGCGCTCGTCGGCGCTCGAGGGCGCCGAGCTCGACGCCCGGCTGCGCGAGGACCGGATCGACGTCACGCTGGCGGGGGACCCGCCGCGGCCGGCCGGGCGCCTGCACCTGATCACCCAGACGCGCCGCGAGATCGAGGACGTCTTCGTCGGCCTCGGCTTCGCGGTCGTGGAGGGCCCCGAGGTCGAGCTCGACCACTACAACTTCCCCGCGCTGAACATGCCGCCCGAACACCCGGCGCGGCTGATGCAGGACAAACTCTCATTCACCGGCGAGGCGCTGCTGCGCACGCACACCTCGCCGATGCAGGTGCGCTCGATGGAGGCGCAGGCGCCGCCGATCTACGTGATCGTGCCTGGCAAGACCTACCGCCGCGACTCCGACGCGACCCACACGCCGATGTTCCATCAGGTCGAGGGCCTCGCGGTGGACGAGGACATCACGCTCGCCGACCTTCGGGGCGTCCTGCTCGAGTTCGCGCGCGCGATCTTCGGCGGCGAGCGCGAGATCCGCCTGCGGGCGAGCTACTTCCCGTTCACCGAGCCGAGCGTCGAGGTGGATGTCTCCTGCTTTCGCTGCAACGGAACCGGGAGCCTGCCCGGCGGCGGTCGGGACTCGCTCTGCAAGGGCTCGGGATGGATCGAGATCCTCGGCGCGGGCATGGTGGACCCGAACGTCTACGGGTTCGTGTCCGACCGCGGTTACGACCCCGAGCGCGTCCAGGGCTTCGCCTTTGGGATGGGCATCGAGCGGATCGCGATGCTCCGCCACGGCGTGCCCGACCTGCGGCTGTTCTTCGAGGGCGACGCGCGCTTCCTCGAGCAGTTCGGGGCCGGTGAGCGCTCGTGAGGGTCCCCGCGGCCTGGCTTCGGTCCTACTGCGACCCGGGCGTCGCGACCGCGGAGATCGCCGACCGGCTCGCCATGTCGGGCACGGAGGTCGAGCGCGTCGAGCACGTGGGCGTGGCCGACCCGGCGAGCTTCGTCGTCGGGCGGGTGCTCGAGGCCGAAGGCCACCCCAACGCCGACCGCCTCACCGTGTGCACGGTCGACGACGGCTCGGACGCCCCACGGACGATCGTCTGCGGCGCGCCGAACGTCGCAGCGGGCCAGACCGTTGCGGTGGCCCGCCCCGGTGCAGTGATGCCCGACGGGTCCACGCTCGGGGAGGCGACGCTGCGCGGGGTCACCTCGAGCGGGATGATCCTCGCGGAGGACGAGGTCGGCATCGGCACCGAGCACGCCGGGATCATGGTGCTCGACGGCGGCTCGCAGCCAGGCGCGCCGCTTCTCGAGTCGCTCCCGATCGTCGACGAGGCGCTCGAGCTCGAGAGCTCGCCGAACCGGCCCGACTGCCTCGGGGTCTACGGCGTGGCGCGCGAGCTCCATGCGCTCACCGGCGCGGCGCTCGTCGAGGACCCCACGGTGCGCGACGTCGAGCCGGCGGGAACGGACGCGGCCGGGGAGCACGCCTCGGTGGAGATCGCCGACCCCGAGGTCTGCCTGCGCTTCACGGCGCGCGTCTTCTGCGACGTCGCGGTCGGCCCATCACCGCTGTGGCTCAAGCAGCGACTCGTGGCGGCCGGACAGCGGCCGATCTCGAACGTCGTGGACATCACCAACTACGTGATGCTCGCCACCGGCCAGCCCCTGCACGCCTTCGACCTCGACGCGGTTCGCGGCGAGCGAATCGTGGTCCGCCGGGCGCGCGACGGCGAGACGATGACCACGCTGGACGGCGTCGAGCGGAGGTTCGACCCCGACGTCGCTTTGGTGTGCGACGCCGAGGGCCCGTCCGGGATCGCCGGAGTGATGGGCGGGCAGATCTCGGAGGTCTCCGAGCAGACCACGCGCGTCCTGATGGAGTCGGCGACGTGGGTCGGGCCGAACATCCTGCGCACGTCCTCGTCGCTCGGCCTGCGTACCGAGGCGAGCGCGCGGTTCGAGAAGCAGCTGCACCCCGACGAGGCGATGGCGGCGCAGCGCCTGGCGGCGCGCCTGATGGTGGACCTGTGCGGCGCGCGGCTCGTGCCGGGGTCCCTCGACGCCTACCCCGTCCCGACCGAGCCGCGGACGGTGAGGCTGCGACACGAACGGCTCGAGCGGCTGCTCGGCGCGCCGGTGCCGGGTGACGAGGCGCGCGTGATCCTCTCGCGGCTGGGCTTTGCGATCGGCGCCGAGGACGACGCGGGCCTGGCGGTCGGCGTGCCGAGCTGGCGCGACGGCGACGTGCGTCGCGAGGCGGACCTGATCGAGGAGGTGGTCCGCGTCCACGGCCTGGACCGGCTGCCGACGACGCTCCCAGCACGGCGTGGCGCGGTCGGGCGCCTGACGCCGGCTCAGCGTCAGCGCCGCCGGCTCGAGGATTGCCTGCGCGACCGCGGCCTGCTCGAGGTCGTGGCCTACAGCTTCACCGCTCCGGCGAAGCTCGAGCGGCTGGGGATCGATCCCGACGCGGCGCTGCGGGTGGCCAACCCGCTGTCCGAGGACCAGAGCGTGATGCGACCGCTGCTGCTGCCGGGCCTGCTCGACGCCGCGCGCCACAACGCCGCACGCGGAATGCCCGACGTGGCCCTGTTCGAGTCCGCGCACGTCTACCGTCCGCGCGACCAACGGGAGGGCAACGAGCCGCCGGCGGCCGAGCGTCACCACCTCGGCGGCCTCCTGGCGGGCGCGCTGCCGGGCAGCTGGCGCCGCGCCGGCGAGCGCGCCGGCTACCACGCCGCGCGCGCGGTGGTTGAGGGGCTTCTCGCCGGCAGCCGCCTCGACTGGAGCGTCGACCCGCTCGTCGACCGCCCCTACCTCCACCCCGGACGCGCCGCCGCGATCCACGTCTCCGGCGCGGAGATCGGATGGATCGGTGAGCTCCACCCGGCGGTCTCCGCCGCGTGGGACCTCGACTCGGCGGCCGCGTTCGAGCTCGACGCGGACGCCCTGCTCGAGGCGCGTCCGCTCGCGCCGGCCGCCTACCGCGACGTCACCTCTCATCCCGGCGTGCTCCAGGACATCGCGGTGGCGGTGGACGAAGGGATCGCAGCCGCGGCCGTGGAGGCGGCGGTCGAGCGCGGGGCGGGGGACCTGCTCGCCTCCGCACGCATCTTCGACGTCTACCGAGGGGAGCAGGTCGGCGACGGACGCAAGTCGCTCGCGCTGCGGCTCGAGTTCCGCGCGCCCGACCGCACGCTCACCGATGAGGAAGTCGCCGAGCTGCGCGAGTCGATCGAGACCGAGCTCGCCGCGGTCGGAGGACGGCTGCGTGCCTAGCGCGCACCGGGTCGCCGTCGCGGGCGCCACCGGCTTCGCCGGCGCGCTGGCCGCCGCGATCGTCGCGCGCCACCCGTCGCTCGAGCTCGCGGCGGTGACCGCGCGCTCGGAGGCCGGTCGCCCGCTGAGCGAGCTCTACCCGCGCTACCGCGTGGAGGCTGAGCTCGAGCCGTTCGTCGCGGACGCGATCGCCGAGCGTGCCGACGCAGCGCTCGTGGCCTACCCGCACGGGGCGGCCGCGCCCGTCGTGCGAGAGCTGCGCGAGCGCGGATTGAAGGTCGTGGACCTGTCCGCCGACTTCCGCCTCGACCGCGAGCGCTACGAGCGCTACTACCAGCCGCACGAGGCGCCGGAGCTGCTCGACGAGGCGGTCTACGGGCTGACCGAGACCCACCGCGACGCCGTTGCCGGCGCCGACCTGGTGGCCGCGCCCGGGTGCTATCCGACCGCGGCGCTGCTCGCCCTGTGGCCGCTGCGCGAGCTCGTCCGCGATGTCGTGGTGGACGCCAAGTCGGGCGTCTCCGGCGCGGGTCGCGAGGCCACCGCGTCGACCCACTTCGTCTCCGTGGCGGAGAACTTCAACCCCTACAAGGTCGAGGGCCACCGCCACCGCGCCGAGCTCGAGCGCGAGCTCGGCGACGGTACGCCGGTCACGTTCGTCCCGCACCTGCTGCCGCTCGACCAGGGCCTGCTCGCGAGCTGCTACGTGACGCCCGAGCGGCCACTCACCGCGGCGGAGCTCAGCGACCTGTTCCGCGCGGCCTACGCGGACGAGCCGTTCATCGAGCTGACCGACGGCCCGCCGGGCGTGCGCGACGTCCGCGACTCGAACCGCTGCCGCGTCCACGCGACGGTCGAGCCCGCCACCGGCCGCGTGCTGGTGTTCGCCGCGATCGACAACCTCTGGAAGGGCGCCGCCGGCCAGGCGGTCCAGGACCTGAACCTGATGCTGGGGCTACCCGAGACCGAGGGGCTCGCGTGACCGCCGCCCCCGCCGGCGCCACCCGGGCCGCGCCCTTCTTTCGCTCGCGCTGGGTCGATCGGCCCGCGCACGCGCGCGAGCTCGAGCCGACCGCGCTGCCCGCCGGCTTTCGCTCGGCCGGGGTGGCGGCCGGCATCAAGCCGAGCGGGCTCGACGTCGGCCTGCTCGTCTCGGATGCCGCCGGCACGACCTCGGCGGCGCGCTTCACGAGCAGCGCGGTGATAGGGGCGCCGGTCGCCGCCTCGCGCGCCGCGGCGCTCGACCGCCTGCGCGCGGTGGTCGCGAGCTCGGGCAACGCCAACGTCGCGGACGGGGACCGTGGGCTCGAGACGGCCCGCGCCGCCCAGACGGCGGCGGCGGAGGCGCTCGGCGTGGAGGTTGCGGAGATCGGGGTCGCGGCGACCGGGGTGATCGGGCGCGAGCTCCCGCGCGAGCGCCTGCTCGGCGGCGTGGAGCGGGCGGCGGCCGAGCTTGCCGGCGACGCGGCGAGCTTCTCCGAGGCGCTCCTCACCACCGACCGGGCGCCGAAGCGAACCTGCCTCGAGGTGGAGCTGCCGTCGGGGTCGGTTCGCCTCGCCGCCCAGGCCAAGGGCGCGGGCATGATCTCGCCGGCCTTCGCGACGGTGCTCTGCTTCCTCGAGACCGACGCCTCGGTGGCCGCGCCCACCCTCGACCTCCTGACCGGCGTCACCGTCAAGCGCTCGCTCGACCGGATCTCGGTCGACGGCCAGCTCTCGACGAGCGACACTGTGATCTGCCTGGCGAGCGGCGCCTCGGGGGTGCGGGTCGAGGCCGAGTCCGACGACGAGCTGGCTCTGGGGGAGGCGATGGACGCGCTGCTGCGGCAGCTGGCGCTCGAGGTCGTAGACGACGGCGAGGGCGCCGGGCGCGTCGGGCGGGTGATCGTGCGCGGCGCCGCGGAGGCCGTCGAGCCGGCGGCGCGGGCGATCGCCGACTCCCCGCTGGTCAAGACCGCGCTGCGCGGGGCCGATCCGAACTTCGGCCGCGTCCTCCAGGCGGTCGGGGCGGCGTTCGCCGGAACGCCGCCGGGCCATGCCGAGAGCGGACCCGACCCGGGCTCGCTGCCGATCGACCTCGAGATCGAGGGCCGGCGCGTGGTGACGGGCGGCGTGTCGGCCGCGCTCGACGGCGCCGAGCTTCGCGCGCTCGAACAGGCCGTGAGCGGCGCGGAGGTCGAGTACTTGGTCACGCTTCCCGGCGACGGCGGCGAGACGGAGGTCTTCTTCTCCGACCTTTCCCACGACTACGTGACGCTCAACGCGGAGTACACGACGTGACGCCGACAGGAGACGTCGCCACCCTTCTCGAGGCGCTCCCCTACATCAGGGAGTTCCACGGACAGACGATCGTCATCAAGTACGGCGGGGCGGCGATGACCGACCCCGACCTAAAGCGCGAGTTCTCGCGCGACGTCGTGCTGCTCAAGTACGTCGGCATCAACCCGATCGTGGTGCACGGCGGCGGGCCCGACATCACCCGCTACATGGAGCGGCTCGGGATGCGCGTCGAGTTCGTGGAGGGGCTGCGGGTGTCCAGCGCCGAGACGGTCGAGGTGGCGAAGATGGTGCTGGTCGGCAAGCAGAACAAGGACATCGTGCTCGACCTCAACCGCTTCGGCCAGCCCGCGATCGGGCTTTGCGGCGACGACGGTGCGCTGTTCACCGTCCGCAAGCAGCAGCTGGCCGGCGAGCGCGACATCGGCTTCGTGGGCGAGATCGAGCGCGTGGACGTTGACGTGTTGCTGCACGTGGCCCAGGACTACATCCCCGTGCTCGCCTCGGTCGGCGCCGACACTGACGGCAACTCCTACAACGTCAACGCCGACGCCGCCGCCGCCGCGGTGGCGAAGGCGCTCGGGGCCCACAAGCTGATGTTCCTGACCGACGTCGAGGGGTGGCTCGCCGACCCCGCCGACCCAGCGAGCAAGATCTCGCAGGCGGGAACGGACGACGTGCGGTCGCGGCTAGCCGAGGTGACCGGCGGCATGCGGCCAAAGCTCGAGGCGTGCCTGGAGGCGGTCGAGGGGGGCGTGGACAGCGCCCAGATCATCGACGGGCGCCAGCCCCACTCGCTGCTGCTCGAGCTCTTCACCGACCAGGGCGTGGGGACCAAGATCCGCCCGTGACCTGGGTCGGCCCGTGACGCTCTCGGCGCTTCAGGCACTCGAGCGCGACCACGTGATGCCCACGTACGCGCGCAACCCCGTCGAGTTCGTGCGCGGCGAGGGCACGCGCCTGTGGGACGCCGAGGGTCACGAGTACCTCGACTTCCTCGCGGGCATCTCGGTCACGCAGCTCGGACACTGCCACCCGGCGGTCGTTGGCGCCGTCGCCGAGCAGGCGGCGCGTCTCGGCCACGTCGGCAACCTCTACTATACCGAGCCGGCGATGCGGCTCTGCAAGCGCCTCTCGGAGGCGTCGCTCGGGGGGAAGGTGTTCCTCGCGAACTCCGGCGCCGAGGCGATCGAGTGCGCGATCAAGCTCGCCCGCCGCCATCGCCCCGGCGGCGACGTCGTGGTGCTCGAGGGCGGCTTCCACGGTCGGACGATGGGCGCTCTCTCGGCGACGCCGCAGGAGGCCAAGCAGGCGCCGTTCGCGCCGCTCGTGCCGGGCTTTCGCGTCGCTCCGCGCGAGCCGCCGCCACTGCCGCTGGTCGAGGCGGTGGATGACCGCACGGCCGCCGTCATCATCGAGCCGATCCAGGGCGAGTCGGGGATCCATCCGATCGAACCTCAGGTGATCGCCGCGGCGCGCGACGCCTGTGACGAGCACGGCGCGCTGCTCATCTTCGACGAGATCCAGTGCGGCATGGGGCGGACCGGCGGGCTGTGGGCGTGGGAGGCCTATGGGCAAGCGCCCGATGTGATGTGTGTCGCAAAGGGGCTCGGCGGCGGCCTCCCGATCGGCGCCTGCCTGGCGGCGCCGGAGCACTCGGACCTGTTCCGGCCGGGCGATCACGGCTCGACGTTCGCGGGCGGGCCGGTCGTGGCGGCGGCGGCGAACGCGGTGCTCGACGTGGTGGACGACGGCGCGTTCCTCGACGCCGTGATCGAGAAGGGTGAGCGGCTGTGGCGCGGCCTCGAGGCGCTTTCGGTGCGGGGCCTGCGCGGGATGGGACTGATGGTCGGCTTCGACCTGCCCGACGCCCCCGCGGTCGCGCGCCGCGCGCTGCTCGAGCGGCGACTGGTGATCAACGCCACGGGCCCGAAGACGATCCGGTTGCTGCCGCCGCTGACGGTGGCGGAGTCAGAGATCGACGAGGCGCTGGAGCGCCTGTTGGCGTTGCTCTGAGGCGGCGGCGCTCGGCGATCCCGCGCCTCGGCGACCGAGGCCGGGTGTCGCCTCTCGCAACCGGATGAAAGGCCCCTAGTGGAGCCGACCGAGCCACTCGGCGGGATCCACCAACTCGAGTCCGCCCACCCGCTCGAAGTGCCGGCGGTTGCGCGTGACCAGCGGCGTCCCCGCGTCGACGCAGATGCCGGCCTGCATCGCGTCGCGAATCTCGAGCGCGCTCCCGCCCGCGCGCAGCTCGTGCAGGAGCGCCCCTGCCCGCAGCGCGGCAGATCGGCTCAAAGAGAGGCACGGCACGGCGAGCAGCGCGTTGGCGGGTCGCGGATCGATGGCGTAGGACCGCCCCAGGGCGATCTCGAACGCGGAGACGCTGGTCACCCGGTAGCCGAGCGAGCTTCGCAGCACCCTGATGAGGTCCCGACCGGGACCGGCGCCGCGCAGGTAGTCGATCAGGACGTCGGAGTCTAGGACCGGTCGGTCTTCCACCCGGACCAGGCCCTTCTGCGAGCGTCCTCCCACTCGGCCACGTCGGCCTCGGTCCAGGCTCCCTCCGCGTCCTCGATCGCCCGCACGATGTCTCGTCGCTCGCCCTCTGCGTCGAGGTACTCCGCGACAGCCTCCTCCACTATCGGCGAGAAGCCGCGGACGCCGCGGTCGACGGCCGCCGCCTTGAGGCGCCGGTACAGGGGGTCGGATAGCTCGACTGTCGTGCGCATGCATGCATGCTAACATGCCTCCATGGGCGTCTCGCGGATCGTCCCCTACGCCGACGGAGGCGACATCCCGGCGTCGCGGGACTTCTACGTGGAGGTCCTCGGACTCGAGGTCGGCATGGAGGATCCGGTGCTCGACCTCAGCTCGCCCGAGAACCCCAACGCTCAGGTGATCGTTCCTCCTCCGGGGATGGAGGATCCCCAGCCGCGCTTCGGGATCGACGTCGGCGACCCGGCCGCGGTAGACGCCGCCCACGACGAGGTGGTGCGGCGGGGGCTGCGCGTCGTCTACCCGC
>JBPCMT010000226.1:0-12978 GCA_051001995.1 Thermoleophilaceae bacterium | reverse complement strand
TGCCATCGCCGTCGGCGCCCCGGTCGCCACCGTCCGCCGATGAAGCATCGCCGCCGTTCGCCGAGCCGTCTCCGCCCGCTTGGGCGCCCGCGTCGCGGTCCCTATTCGCCCACTCCTCGTCGAAGTCCACGCGCCACTTGCCCTCGTCGCCCTGCTCGAGCTTGAGCTTGGCCCGGAACGTTCGCCCGGAGCGGCCGCGGAACCCCGTCACCTGCTTCGCGGTGCGGCCCTTCTCGATCAGCTCCTTGGCGACCGAGACGGCGAGCATCTTCCCGGCCTTGCGCTTCCAGATCACGAAGCCGCAGCCCGGGTCCTCCTTGGTCCAGCACGAGTAGCCCTTGCGGTTCTCGATGATCTCGCGCCCGCAGACCGGGCACGGGCCGAGCCGCGCGCGCTCGATCTTCACTCCCTTGAGCTTGTCGAGCTCGGCGACGGTGTCGGTGGTGAAGCGGGCGATGTCTCGCATGAAGGCGGGCCGGCTGTCCTCGCCCTGCTCGATCAGGCCGAGACGCCGCTCCCAATCGCCGGTGAGTTCGGGCGATGTCAGCTGGTGCTCGCCGAGCAGCTTGATCACCTGGATGCCCTTCTCGGTGGCGTGCAGCGCGCGGCCGTCGCGCTCGACGTAGGCGACCTGGATCAGTCGCTCGATGATCGCCGCGCGGGTGGCGGGTGTCCCGATGCCGGAGTCCTTCATCGCCTCGCGCAGCTCGGCGTCCTCGATGTCCTTGCCGGCGGTCTCCATCGCCGCCAGGAGCGACGCCTCGGTGTAGCGCCGCGGCGGTTGGGTCTCCTTGCGGATCGACGCGACCGAGCGCGTCTCGACGTCCTCGCCCTGCTCGAGGCGCGGCAGCGACTGGTCGCCGCCCGAGTCGTCGTCCGCCCCCCGGCGCTCGGGCTCCGCGCCGTAGACGGCCTTCCAGCCCGCCTCGAGCAGGACGCGGCCGCTCGTCCGAAAGACGTGCTGGGCGACGGTCGTCTCGACGCGCGTGCGCTCCCACACCGCCTCGGGATGGAAGACCGCCAGGAAGCGCTTGGCCACGAGGTCGTAGACCTTGCGCTCATCGGGGCTCATGCGGCCGAGGTCGTGTTGGGATTTCGTCGGTATCAGCGCGTGGTGGTCGGTCACCTTCGCGTCGGACACGACCCGGCCGAGCGGCAACCTGTCGAGGCCCGTCACGTACGCGGCGCCGCGCGCGTACTCGGCGCTGCGGCCCACGAGCGCCGCGGTCGGCTTGATCTCGGCGATCATGTCGCTCGGGAGGAAGCGCGAGCTGGTGCGCGGGTAGGTGATCGCCTTGCGGTCCTCGTAGAGCTTCTGCGCGGCGCCCAGGGTGCGGCGCGCCGAGAAGCCGTGGAGCGAGTTCGCGTGACGCTGTAGGGAGGTCAGGTCGTAGAGGAGCTGCGGGCGCTCGCGCTCCTCCTTCTTCTCGAGCTTCGTGATCTCGCCTGCGCGCTCGCGGCAGTCCTCGACGATCTTCGCCGCCAGGTCCTCGGCGATGCGCTTGCCGCCCATGTAGCGGCCGCGGTAGCCGCGCTCGCCGCTCGCCTCGAAGGCCGCCTCCACGAGCCAGTAGGGCTCCGGGACGTGCGCTCGGATCTCCTGCTCGCGGCGCGCGACGAGCGCGAGCGTCGGCGTCTGCACGCGGCCAAGCGAGACAGCGCCGTCGAACGCCGCGCGCAGGCGGATCGACGCCGCGCGGGTGGCGTTCATCCCCACGACCCAATCGGCTTCCGAGCGCGAGCGCGCCGCCGCCTCGAGCGTCTCCATCTCCTCGCCGGGGCGCAGGCTCGAGAACGCGTCCTCGATCGCCTTCCGCGTCATCGAGCTGAGCCACAGTCGCTGCACCGGCTTTGAGACCTTCGCCGTCTCGTACGTGTAGGCGAAGATCAGCTCGCCCTCGCGCCCGGCGTCGCACGCGTTGACGATCCGGTCGACGTCGTCGGAGCGCATCAGGCGATGGATCGCGCGCAGCTGCTTGGCGGCGCGCTCGTCGTTCGGGACGAGCTTGAACCGGTCGGGCACGATCGGGAGATCGGCGAAGCGCCACTTCTTGAGCTTGGGGTCGTAGTCCTCCGGCGGCGCGAGGCCGACGAGATGGCCCACCGCCCACGTGATCACGTAGTCGTCGCCGTCGATGTGAGTCTTCTCCTTCGACGACGACGACTTGAAAGAACCCGGCAGCGCGGCCGCAAGATCACGGCCGACCGACGGCTTCTCCGCGACTACAAGCGTCTTCGGCATCGGATATCTAGCTAAGCAGGTCGCGCGGCGCCTGGCGCGAGCCGCCGCGCTCAGTAGCCGCCGCCCGGCTCCTCCGGGTACTCCTCATCTCCCTTCTCCGGGTTGACGTACGGGTCGAGGCCGGGCGGCGGGCTGCCGTCGCCCTGCTGAGCGGCGCTCACGCCGCGGTCGCGCCGGTTGCAGATCCCGCGGAAGCTGCCGTTGCGACCGAGGCGCACCACCGTCGACGCCTCGTTGTTGCGCTCGCGGCGCTCGTGGATGCGGTCGCCGGGGTCCGCGATGTGCACGTACGCGTAGCAGCCCTCGCGGCCGATGTCCGTCACGTCGATCCACTGCTCGTGGTAGCTCGCCGGGTAGACGTCCGACCAGCCCGACGACGTGCCGAGCGTAACCCGCCGCTTGCGCGGGTTCTGGTTGCAACCGGGGTAGACCGGCCTGCTCGGCGACCCCTTGGCGTCCGGGTGGGTGTGCTGTAGATCGCGCAGGCAGTAGACCTGCTTGCGCCCGTTGCGCACCCGCTCGGTCCGAAAGCCGGAGCAGCTGGAGGCGGGCGCGCACCGCGCGGGTTTGTAGCGCACCGCCTCCAGGAGCGTCAACCTGCACCGTGCAGCGCTACCGATCGAACGGAGGCCGGGCATGTCCAACCCACTGAAGATCCTGTCGATCGACGGCGGCGGGATCCGCGGCATCATTCCCGCGACCGTCCTCGTCGAGGTCGAGCGGCTCACCGGCAGGCCGGTCGCTGAGACGTTCGACATCGTCGCCGGAACCTCGACCGGTGGGATCCTCGCCCTGGCGCTGACGCTGCCCTCCGAGTCCTCGCGTCCGGCGTGGTCGGCCAGGGACCTGGTGTCGCTCTACGAGCGCGAGGGCCCGTCGATCTTCTCGCGGTCGCTCCACCACAAGATCCACTCGGCCGGCGGCCTGCTCGACGAGCGCTACCCCTCCGACGGCCTCGAGGGCGCGTTCGACGAGTACTTCGGCGACGCACGCCTCAGGGACGCCCTCTGCGACGTGCTCGTCACCGCGTACGAGATCGAGCAGCGCACCACGTTCTTCTTCAAGAGCGCGAGCGCGCGGGCCGACGAGCGCGACGACTACGCGATGCGCGACGCGGCGCTCGCGACCTCGGCGGCGCCGACGTACTTCCAGCCCGTGAAGGTCGAGCGCGGGTCCGGGCGGCCGTACCTGGCGCTCGTGGACGGCGGCGTGTTCGCCAACAACCCGGCGATGTGCGCGTACGCCGAGGCGCTCAAGCGCGACGTCGGGACGCAGCCCGGCGGGGCCGGCGCCGAGGTGCTGCTGGTCTCGCTTGGGACCGGCGAGCTGACGCGCCGGCTGGCATGGGAGCGGGCGAAGGACTGGGGCCTGCTCGAGTGGGCCAAGCCGATCCTCGACGTCGTCTTCGACGGGGTCGGCGACGCGACCGATCACCACCTCGGCCAGCTGCTCGGCCGCGACGAGTCCTACTACCGCTTCCAGACCGAGCTCGACGCCGCGAGCGACGACATGGACGACGCGAGCGAGGGGAACCTACAGCGGCTCAAGCAGGAGGCCGAGGGGCTCGTGCGCGACAACCGCGAGCGGCTCGAGGAGGCGTGCGGGAAGCTGGGTTAGCCCGCACGCGGGGAGGCGCCGGCTCACGCCGCGCACGGGCCGGTGTCCACCGGCTCGCTCGGGCCGTCCAGCGCCTCGGCCACGATCGAGTCCGGCACGCCGTAACCCGCGCCGCCCCCACCGGCGATGGTGGCGGCGAAGATCGTAGTCACCACGCGCCCCGACCCGTCGACCATCGGGCCGCCCGAGTTGCCCGAGCGGACGGTGCCACGCAGCTGCGTGATCCGCCGCTCGATCGGCCCGCGGCCGTAGGCGTCCTGGCTGCGGGCGGTGATCGTCTCCCCCACCCGGCCCGGCTGGACGTCGTAGCCGCCGTCGAGCGGAAAGCCGAGGATCGCCGCGGGGGTGCCCGGGTCGGCCGCGTCGTTCAGCTCGAGGGCGGGCGCGCCGACGACGCCCGAGGAGGTAAGGACCGCGAGGTCGTTGCGGGGGTCGTAATGGATCACGTCGGCGTCGTGGGTCGGACCCTCGCCGCCGATCTGCACGGTCGTGTCGTCCTGCCCGGCCACGACGTGGGCGTTCGTCACGACGATCCCGTCGCCGGCGATCCAGCCCGAGCCCTGCACCGAGAGGCCGCACGCGGTACCCAGCACGCGCACGACGCTCGCGCCGGCGGCGTCGACCTCGGCGTCGCGCGCGATCCCCGGCGGCGGCGGCGCGAGGTCCGGCCGCGGCGCGTCAATGCTCGGGAACGGGTCGAAGCGCGCCAGCGCGTTGAGTAGCTCGCCGGAGGGAGGCAGCTCGCGGTTGAGCGCCTGGAGGATCTCCGAGCGCTGGATCTCGCGCCGCACCTCCCCCGCGCCGGGCGTCAGCAGGGCGGCGGCTCCCGCGATCCATGTGACCAGGAACGCGACCGCGCCCAGCAGCGCCGCGCCGGCCACGCCGTCGAACGCTCCGAGGCGCTGGCCGAGCCGGCCGCGCAGCCGGTAGCCCACGGTCTCGGCGATCGCGGCGAAGAGACCACCGATCGCGAGCGCCGCGACGAGCGTCACGAGCGGCGCGTAGGGGGAGCGCGACCCCTCCGACAGGACGAGCGGGCCCACCCGTGACCCGAGCAGCGCGCCGCCCGCGAAGCCGAGCAGCGACAGCGCCCCGACGATCAGCCCGCGCGAGTAACCGGCGACCGCCATCAGCAGCGCGAAGCCGATGATCACGAAGTCGACGAGGGTCACGGCCGCTCCCGCCGGGCGCCTCTAGATGTCGAGCTCGAAGATGAGCTCCTTGGGATGGCCCTCGGCGACGTCGTAGCCGTCGAGGATCTCGAGCTCGAGTGGGCGGTTCTCGGTGTTCTCGAGCGGCAGCTCGAAGATCAGCAGCGCGCCGGCCGTCGGTCCCGACGACGCGAGGCTGCCGTCGGCAGGGATGCAGTCGCCCGGCTCGAGGTCGGTGGGCGTGTACGAGAACGGGTTCTCGGGATCCAGCGAGAGCGGCTCGAACTCGTTGCCCGCCGTGTCGGCGATCCGGAAGGTGCCGGCGGTCCTGACCGTTTCATCGCTCACGTTGCAGGCCTCGAGGAAGACGCCGTAGTAGGTGGAGCCGGGCGGCGCCCCGGGCACGCCCTCGACATAGCCCTTGTCCTCGACATCCTCGAGGTTGAGCTGACGCGTGATGAAGACGTTGTAGGTGACGCCCTCGAGCGGGAGGGCGAGACCTTCGCGGTGGGCTATGTCCTCTTCCGCCCCGCACGCGGCGAGCGCAAGCGTCGAGGCCGCCGCGACGGCGCAGGTCGCGGCGACGCGTGCCAGGCGGCGGGTCACCATCGCGTCGGCAGTTTATGGGACGGGGTGCGGCGGCAGGGCGCCACGCGGCGCGCCGGGGCGGCGGCCGGATGGGGCGCTACGCCCCGAAGCGCGGTGCCTTGAGCGGCTCGTAGCCGGCGATGTCGGTGCGCGCGAGCGGCGCCTCGCGCTGCTCCTCGAACACCAGCCTCAGGCGCTCGAGTGCGGTGTTGGTCTGGCGCCTCAGCCACGAGCGGGCCCCGACCGCCTCCTTTAGACCGTCCACGAACGTCGCGGGCTCGGTCCACACGGTCAGCTCCACTCGCGTCAGACCGTGCACGTCCTGCAGGAACTCGTACACGGCCACCGCCGGGGTCCGGCCGAGCCGCCACAGGCGTCCGCGCTCGACTATCCGCCGCGGTCGGTCGTGCTCGGCGATGGCCATCTCGCACCAGGTGGAGGACAGCGGCGCGTCCAGCATGAACCGCGCGGCCGCCCCCACACCGTGCGACTTCGGCCTGGTGAGACGGAGGTCGCGCATGTAGTGGTCGCTGTAGGCCACCCGCGCCGCCAGGTCGCCGACGAAGTCGAACACCTCCTCGCGGGGGGCCGCGATCGACGCGTGGACGGTGAAGGCGCGCACGGGACGGCGATTCTACGTTCAGGACCGCGCGTGAACCGGCGCCGAACGGGCTCAGGCGGCGCGAGGCGCCACGGCGATGCTGCGCTCGCCGGCGTGGAGGCGCTCCGAGGCAACCGGGATGCGATCGGCCTCGGGAACCTGCGCCAGGCAGAGCCCGCACAGGAAGCGCTCGGCCTCGAGCCGGTGGAGGTACTCGCCCACCAGCGGCGTTCGGCCACATCCGGAGCACGTCGGTCGGTGGCTCTCCATCGAGCCGACGCTGTTACGCAGCATGACTGATTCCAGGCTGGGCTCCATGGCGCGGGGATTCGGCCTCGGTGGCTATATACCTGCACCCTCGGACGTTCCGGGGTCCAGGGCAGGGACGTTTGGCACCCCCGTGCCGGCCGTACTCAACGGATAGCGACGCGAGCCTGCGTCGACGGAACCGGTGAGCCCATCGACAGTGCTCCAATCGCACGCAAATTCCGCGCTTTCCTTGTACACAACGTCGAGCACTCGTTAACATCGTCACAACCGTGGACCGCCGGGCCACCAAGAGCCACGCCTTCAAGCCCGGCACGCTTGCGGGAGCCGGGTCCTTTCGCTGCGACGTGTGCGGATTCGCCGTCGCCCTCCACGAGCTCGACCAGATCCCGGCGTGTCCCCATTGCGGGAGCGGTCGCTTCAAGCGCTCGTCGATCTTCGGCGATCACGCCGAGGCCGAGCCGTGGGGCGGCGGACGGACCGAGCGCCCCGACTGGCTCGAGGAGTGCCGCGACGCAATGGTGGCCGACGGCGACTACCTCGCCTACCGCGACGACGATCGCGTCCGCGTCGTGCCGCTCCAGGAGGGTTGGACGCGCATCGGCCGGAGCATGGCGGCCCACGTGCACTTCGACGACCCGACGATCTCGCGGCGTCACGCCCTGGTTCACCGCGAGGAGGGCGGCAGCAGGGTGCTCGACGACCGCAGCCTGAACGGCGTCTTCGTGAACGGCGAGCGGACCGAGTGGCACTCGCTCGAGGACGGCGACGAGATCCTTGTTGGACGCTTCCGCCTCTATTTCATGACCGTCGCCGGCACCCGCGACCCGGCGAGCGGGACGCGTACCGGCGCCGACGAGCGCGCGAAGAGCGCCGTCCGTTAACGCTTTCAGAAGTCGGTTGAGGGAGGAGGAAGGCGGGGGCCTCGGAGGATCGAGGCCCCCGCTCACGCGTGTGTCCGGGCCGCGCGCGTAGGGGTCTATAGTCGCGCCGCATGGCGACGACCATCGCGGTGCTCTCACAAAAGGGCGGCACCGGAAAGACCACGACGGTCCGCACGCTCGCGGACGTCTTCGGCCGCGTGGGCCTCGACGTCCTCGCCGTCGACCTCGACCCGCAGGCGAACCTCTCCGACTACTTCGACGTGCCGGCCGACGCCTCGCCGACCGTGGCCGACGTGCTGGACGGTCGGGCGCGGGCCGTGGACGCGATCACGAACGGGGTGCTCCCGGCGAACCTCGGGCTCGCCGAGTCCGAGCTCGTGCTGGGCGGCAAGATGGGTCGCGAGATGACGCTCAAGCGGGCGCTCCGGGAGCCGAAGCGCCGCCACGACGTGATCCTGATCGACTGCCCGCCGTCGCTCGGCCTTCTAACGGTCAACGCGCTCGTCGCCGCCGACCACGCGCTGTTCTCCACCGAGGCGCAGTACTTCTCGCTCCAGGGCGTCGAGCAGGCGCTCGAGCTCTTGGACCTCGCTCGCGACAGCCTCCACCCGGACATCGAGTGGCTCGGCGTGGTGCTGAACATCGCCGACCTACGCACGATCCACTCGCGCGAGGCGCTCGACCAGCTGCGCGAGCGCTTCGACGACAAGGTCTTCGAGACCGTGATCCGCCAGTCGATCCGCTACGCCGAGTCCGCCGAGCGCGGCGTGTCGATCCTCGACTACCGCCCGGAGCTCGGCGCCGACTACGTGGCACTCGCCGAGGAGGTCCTCGACCGGGTCGGCCTCGACGCCGAGCGCGCTCGCGTCAAGCGCCTGCGCTCGGAGCTCGTCGCCGCCTGAGTCAGATGCTTCGGGGGTTCAAGGACTTCGCGCTGAGGGGCAATCTGGTCGAGCTTGCGGTCGCCTTCGTGCTTGGCACCGCGTTCGCCGCGGTGGTTGGGTCGCTCGTCGGCGACGTGATCATGAACCTGATCGCCGCCATTTTCGGCAAGCCGGACTTCAGCGACCTGACCTTCTCGGTCGGCGATGGGACGATCTTCTACGGCAGATTCCTCACCAAGCTCACGACCTTCTTGGTCATCGCTCTGGCGCTGTTCCTGATCGCCACGGCGGTGAAACGGCTGATGTCCGCCAGCGTCACGACCAAGGAGTGTCCCCATTGCCTGACGGCCATCCCGGTCGCGGCCGGCGTCTGCTCGGCATGCACCCGCGACGTGCCGCGCACGGCCGCGGCGTAGCCGGGCGCCGGCGGTCGAGCGCTACAGAGCCCGCACGTCCGCGCCCTCCGGCGTGAACGTGACGCGGCGGACGCGGCAGTCCGCCGCGACGTCGCGCACGCGTTCGAGCAGCATGCCCGTCTGCTCCCAGTGAGACCAGAACAGCACCGAGGGGCCGGCCCCCGAGATGGTCGCGCCGACAGCGCCCAGCTCGCCGGACCGTCGCACCAGCTCGACCGAGCGCGGATAGAGGTGCTCCCGCCGCGGTTGGTGCAGCCGATCGGAGAGGCCGCGGCCGACTAGGTCGAGGTCGCCCCGCCCGAGCCCCAGCAGCAACAGCGCGACATGCGCCGACGTGTGGAGCGCGTCCGCCAGCGGGACCTCCTCCGGGATCGCGGCGCGAGCCTCGGCGGTTGGAACCGGATCGGGCGGCGTGGCGAGCACCCCCTCCAGGCCCGGCACCGGGTCGAACCGCTCGGCGACCCCGTCGGCGCAGATCACGAAGCCGCCGCAAAGTGCGGCGGCGACGTTGTCGGGGTGGCCCTCGAGCCCCGATGCCAGCTCGAGCAGCGGGGCGTCCAGCTCGAACATGTGGTCGGCGGCCATCAGGCCCGCCACGATCGCCGCGGCGCTCGACCCGAGCCCGGCGGCCGGCGGGATCTCCGAGCTGATCCGAAACGCGATCCCGTCGGCGGGGTGCAGTGCCTCGAACGCGCGAACGCAGAGGTTGGTTCGGTCGAGCGGCACGCCGTCGACGCTCGACTCCACCGCGAACTCGCCGGTCTCCTGCACCTCCAGCTCGAGGTGGATGCCGAGCGCCGCCGCGAGCACGTCGTAGCCCGGCCCGAGGTTCGCGCTCGAGGCGGGCACGCGGATCACGCGGTGGCGCCTCACGCGAGCACCGCCTCCTCGACGGCCCGAAGCTCCGGCTCGCAGGGCACGACCGGCGCCGCCCGGCTGATCGCGGTGGTCGGGTCCTTGAGGCCGTGCCCGGTGAGGACGCAGACCACCCGCCCCTCGGCGCCGTACTTGAGCAGGCCGGCCACCGAAGCCGCCGATGCCGGCTCGCAGAAGAGCCCCTCTGACTCGCCGAGCAGGGCGTACGCCGCGAGGATCTCCTCGTCGGACACCGCCCGGATCTCGCCACGCGACGTGGTGACGGCCGCCATCGCGGCCTCCCAGCGGGCCGGGTTGCCGATGCGAATCGCCGAGGCCACCGTCTCGGGCTGCTCAACCGGCGCGCCGCGCACGAGCGGCGCGGCGCCCTCGGCCTGGTAGCCGTGCAGGCGCGGCGCGGCGCCGTACTCGGAGAAGCCACGCCAACAGGAAGTCCCATTGCCGGCGTTGCCGACCGGGATGCAGAGGATGTCGGGGGCCTCGCCGAGCGCGTCGCAGACCTCGAACGCGGCGGTCTTCTGCCCCTCGATGCGGAGCTCGTTGATGGAGTTCACGAGCGCGACCGGGTGTCGGTCGGCCAGCTCCCGGACGATCCGCAGCGCCTGGTCGAAGTTGCCGCGCAGGGCCACGACCCGGGCGCCGTGCATGAGCGCCTGGGCGAGCTTGCCGGTCGCGATCTTGCCCTCCGGCACGATCACCGCTCCGCGCAGCCCGGCGCGCGCGGCGTACGCCGCCGCGCTGGCGGCCGTGTTGCCGGTCGACGCGCAGACGACCGCGCGGGCGCCCTCGCGCAGCGCCGCCGAGACCGCGACGGTCATTCCCCGATCCTTGAACGAGCCGGTCGGGTTGGCCCCCTCGAACTTGAGCCAGACGTCGCACCCTGCGCGCTCGGACAGCGCCGGCGCTGGGATCAGCGGAGTGTCGCCCTCCTCGAGGGTCACGAGCGGCTCGACGGGAAGCCGGTCGCGGTAGCGCCAGAGGCTCAGAACGTTTCCTCGATGACCCGGATCACGCGCGGTCGCGAGCGCAGGAACTCGAGCCGGCCGATCAGCTCGACGGCCGCGAGGAACTTCGACTCCAGCACGCGGTGCACCACCATCTCGAGGCGGGCATCCTCGCCCAGGCCGTGCTGCACGACGGACTTCACCGACACGCCCTGGAGCCCCAGGATCTCCGCGACCTGCGCGAGCACGCCGGGCGTGTCGGCCACCTCGAGGTGGAGGTAGAACGCGGACTCGACGTCGGACACGAGCGGCAAGTCCACCGGCGGCGGCGGCAGCGTGGCGGGCGGGATCATCGCCGAGATCACGTCGCCCAGGACCGCCGAGGCCGTCTGCGAGCCGCCCGCGCCGGGGCCCGACAGCGTGATCTCGGTGATCGCCGGCGACTCGATCGTCACGGCGTTGAACGACCCGTTCACCGACGCCAGCGGGTGGGCGCCGAACAGGAACGTCGGGTGCACGCGGACCGACAAGCCACCATCGACCCGCTCGGCGGTCCCGACCAGCTTCAGCGAGAGGCCGAGCTCGCGCGCGCGTGCGATGTCCTGGCCGGTCAGGTTCTCGATCCCCTCGTAGGAGACATCGCCGAGGCCGACCCTCACTCCGAACGCCAACCGGGCGAGGATGGCCATCTTCGCCGCGGCGTCGCGTCCGGTCACGTCGTCGGTGGGATCGGCCTCCGCGTAGCCGAGCCCCTGCGCCTCGCGCAGCGCCTCGTCGTAGGAGGCCCCGGTGCGCTCCATCTCGCTGAGGATGAAGTTGGTGGTCCCGTTGACGATGCCGTGGACGCGGTCGATGTACGCGGCGGCCAGCGTCTCGTGGATGACGCGGATGACCGGGACGACGCCGCCCACCGCCGCCTCGAAGCGAAGCTGAACCCCCGCCGCACGCGCGGCGTCGTAGATCTCCTCGCCGTGCTGGGAGAGCAGCGCCTTGTTGGCCGTCACGACGTGCCTTCCTGCGCCCAGCGCGCGCAGGACGTACTCGCGCGCGGGCTCGGTGCCGCCGATGAGCTCCACGACGAGGTCGCTCGCGGCGATGATCTCCTCGAGGTCTCCGCTCGCGCTCGTCAGCACGCCGGCGATCTCCGGGCGCAGCCCGGTCGCCTGCTCGACCTCATCCGTGCGCTTCTCGAGCAGGCTTCGGAACGCCGACCCGACCGTGCCGTGCCCGAGCAGTCCGACCCTGAACGCGGTCATCGGAGGAGCCGGCTAGACGTCGCGGAGCGCAAGGTCCTCATACGTCTCCCGCCGGACGACCGCGCGCGCGCTTCCGTCGCGGCAGAAGACGATCGGCGGCCGCGGGACGGCGTTGTAGTTGTTCGCCATCGCGTGGCCGTAGGCGCCTGTGGCCGGGACCACGAGCACGTCGCCGGGCCGCGGATCGTCGAGCGCGATGTCGCGGATCAGCACGTCGCCGGACTCGCAGTGCATCCCGGCGATCGTGCAGAGCGCCTCGCCGCGGGGACGGTCGGCCAGCTCGGCCTCGTAGCGCGCGCCGTACAGCATCGGCCGCAGATTGTCGGACATCCCACCGTCCACCGCGACGTACGTGCGCACCCCCGGCACCCGCTTCACGGTGCCCACCGTGTAGACGGTCACCCCGGCGTTCGCGACCAGCGAGCGCCCCGGCTCGCAGAGGACCATCACGTGCTCGGGCGCGCCGGACAGCAGCGTCTCGACGTAGTCGTCGATCGCCGGCGGCTCGTCCCCGGCCGTGTACGCCACCCCCAGGCCGCCGCCGAGGTTGAGCAGCGGGTAGTCGCCCATCGCCGCCAGCAGCTCGCCGAGTCGCTCGTAGGGCTCGAGGTCGAAGACCTGCGAGCCGATGTGGGCGTGGAGGCCGTCGAGCTCGAGGCACCCGGCCGCCGCGCAGCGCTCGATCGCCCGCGGGACGTCGTCCATCGCGAAGCCGAACTTCGAATCCACCTGGCCGGTCTGGACCGACGAGTGAGTCGAGGGCATGATTCCCGGTGTCACCCGCAGCATCACCGGCTGGCGCAGCCCGCGCGCGCCCACCAGCCGCTCGAGGCGGTCGATCTCGTCGAAGGAGTCGATCACCACGTGCCCGATGCGGCAGTCGATCGCGTACGCCAGCTCGGCCTCGCTCTTGTTGTTGCCGTGCATGTAGATGCGCTCGGGTGAGAAGCCGCCCTGGAGCGCAAGGTGCAGCTCGCCGCCGGAGGCCACGTCACATGAGAGGCCCTCCTCGGCGAGCAGGCGGTTGACCGCGGTGCACGGCAGCGCCTTGCTCGCCCACACCACCTCGAAGCGCTCCGTGCGGCAGGCGAAGGCTTCGAGGAACGTCCGCGCGCGGGCGCGGACGTCGTCCTCGGCGTAGACGTAGGCCGGCGTCCCGAACTCGCGCGCGACCTCGATCAGGTCGCAGCCGCCGACCTCGAGCCGGCCGTCGTCGTCGCGGCGCGTGCCGATCGGGTACACGCGCGCGAGC
>JBPCMT010000225.1:0-10906 GCA_051001995.1 Thermoleophilaceae bacterium | reverse complement strand
CGCCACCGATCGGGCCGAGCCTGCTGTCGCGGGCGGCGCGGTCGAGCTCCGCGAGCTCCTCCGGTGGGGCGCCGGCCGCGGCTCGCAGCGCCAGCGCCGACTCCGCCACCTCGTAGGCGGCGCGCTGGGTCGCGAGCTTGGCGAGCGTGACCTCGCGCACGGCGTCGTCGCCGCGCGCGAAGCGGCGCAGCGCCTCGTAGGTGAGCGCGCGTCCCGCCTCGAGCCGCACGACCATCTCGGCGACGGCATGGCGCGCCGCCTGCCCGTTGGCCACCGCCGGCCCGGCGGTCGCCCCGGAGCCGCCGCCCCCCGCCAGCGTCCGCTCGACGCACGCCTGCATGCTGCCCACCGCGCCAAGCGACATCAGCAGCCGCTCCCACTGGAAGTTCGCCATGATCAGGTAGAAGCCTCGGTTCTCCTCGCCGAGCAGGTTCTCCGCCGGCACGAAGACCTCGTCGAAGGCCAGCTCGGCGGTGTCGGACGCGTGCCAGCCGAGCTTCTCGAGCTTGCCCGCCACCGTGAAGCCCTCCATGCCGCGCTCGAGCAGCAGGAACGAGAGCCCCTGGTGGCCGCCCTCGTCGGTCGTCTTGACGGCGGTGACCACGAAGTCCGCGCGGACGCCGTTCGTGATGTAGGTCTTCGACCCGCTGACGAGGTAGCCGCCGTCAACCCGCCGGGCGCGCGTTCTGATGCCCGCCACGTCGGAGCCGGCGCCGGGCTCGGTGATCCCGAGCGCCGCGATCTTCTCGCCGCGGATCGCCGGCGCCAGGAAGCGACGCTTCTGCTCCTCGGTACCGAACTTCCACACCGGCGGCGTCGCGATCCCGGTGTGGGCCCCGATCGCCGCCGCCAGTCCGCCGGACCCGCAGCGCGGCAGCTCCTCGGTCCAGACCGCGTCCAGCACGTGGTCGGCCCCGCGGCCGCCGTACTCGCGCGGGTACTTGAGTCCGAGGTAGCCGTGCCCCGCAAGCTCCTCGAAGACCTCGGTCGGGAACCAGCGCTTGCGCTCCCACTCGGCGGCGCGCGGCCGCAGCTCTTTCGAGACGTACTCGCGCGCCTCCGCGCGGAAGCGCTCGTGCTCGGCCGTGAAGGGGGGGACGGGGCCCGCCATCGAAGCGCTCGACGCGAAGGTGAAGGCCGCGCCCGCGCCCGGCCTACTAGAGCCCGTAGGAGCGACCGATCACGTCGAGCATGATCTCGTCGGTCCCGGCGCCGATCCGGTTGAGGCGCAGGTCGCGCCATACGCGCTCGACGCCGTACTCCTTCATGTACCCGGCGCCGCCGTGGATCTGGATGCACTCGTCCGCGACCTCGACCGCGATCCGCGAGGCGTAGAGCTTCGCGATCGTGATCTCACGCACCGGGTAGTCGCCGTTGTGAACCCGCCAGGCGGTCGTGTAGACGAGCTGGCGGGCGCTCTCGATCTTCGTCGCCATCTCGGCGAACTTGTGGCGGATCACCTGGAAGTGCCCGATCTGGCGGCCGAACGCCTCGCGCTCCTTCGCGTACTGGAGCGTCTTGTCGAACACGCGCTGGGCGCCGGCGACGGCGCCCGCGGCGCCGATCATGCGCTCGCCTTGGAGCTCCCACATGATGTGGTAGAAGCCCTTGCCGATCTCGCCTAGGACGGCGTCGGCCGTCACGCGGACGTCGTCGAACGCGAGCAGCGCGGTGTCCGAGGCGTGCATGCCGAGCTTCTCGAGCTTCTTCTCGCGGATGACGCCGGGCAGGTCCATGTCCACGACGAACAGCGTGAAGCCGTCGTAGCCGGCCTCGTCATCGGTCTTGGTCACGAGCACGATGAAGTCCGCGCGGTGGCCGTTGGTGATGTAGGTCTTGGACCCGTTGATCACGTACTCGTCGCCGTCGCGGACGGCGCGCGTGCGGATCGCGGAGACGTCCGAGCCCGCCCCCGGCTCGGTGATCCCGAGGCAGGAGATCTTCTCGCCCTTGATCGCCGGGACCAGGTAGCGCTGCTTCTGCTGCTCGGTACCGAAGAGATGGATCGGGGGCGTGGCCATGTCGGTGTGCACCGCGATCCCCATCGCGAGCCCGCCCGAGTTCGACTTCGTCATCTCCTCGGCGAGGATCAGGTTGCAGTAGTAGTCGCCGCCCTGGCCGCCGTACTCCTCGGGGTAGGACAGGCCGAGGAAGCCGAGCTCGCCCATGCGCGGGAAGACCCAGCTCTCGAAGGTCGTCTCCTCCCACTTCTCCGCGTGCGGTTGAAGCTCGCGCTCGACGAACGTGCCGATCGACTCGCGCAGCCGCTCGTGCTCTTCGGTGAAGATGAAGTGGCGCCGCTTGGACCCGTAGTCCGGCTTGAGGACGCTCTGGTCGGTGGCGGGCGATACGGCGGAGCTCATGTCGGTTGGGGCCTCCGTTGCTTGATCGGCGGTCGAGTAGCCCGGCGACGCTACCGGACCGGTGGAATAAAGTAAACAGTGGCGCTTCCTACTTGCCGTTGGCGCGGCTAGCCACCGAAGCGTTCCTCGACCGCCCTCCGAAATGAGGCGGGGTCGAGGGCTGGAAAGCGGTAGAGCTGCGGCTCGACCCGGGCGAAGTAGTCGCGCACGCGAGCCGGCTCGACGAGCCCGTACTCCACCATCGCGTCGAGGTCCTCCACGTCACGGGCATGACCGCGCTCGACCTTCGCGAGCGCTTGGGCGTAGATGTCGAAGTGAAAGAACGAGACGCGGCCCTCGCGACGCACATAGGCGCCCCGGTCCTCCCAGCCGTCAGGCACCGGGATGAAGTCAGGCGGCGAGGCGAGCTCGACGTTGAGCTGCAGCGACTCCTTGATCTGCGGAATCGCCCGGAGGAGGCTGTCGCTCTCAGGAACGAGCTTGAGGTCGACGTCGATCGTCGTCGCCCGCCAGCCGTACAGGACGGCCGTCGCGCCACCGACGAGGTGAGCGTGAGTCTCCTCTCGGGCAGCTTCTCCGAGCGCTTTCATGAAGCGCGCGATCCGATCGGTGTCGGCTAGCTCGCGCACGACGCCGCACGCTCGAAGCTCACGAGGCGGCGCACGAGCGCGTTGAAGCGACTGTGGGCCGAGTCGGCGTCCGAGCGGGCGAGCGAGCGGTAGAGGCGGAGCTCGGGATCTGCGATCGGGCTTGGCACTTCGATGCCGAGCCGCCGCAGACGCGGCGCACCGATCGAAACCAGCAGCGACGCTTCCGACTCGACACCCCCGGCAAGATCCTTAAGGCCGCGCTCGACGAGATCCGCGCCCGGCAGCGACGCCGTCGGACGGTCGAGTCCAGTGAGCGTGCGCGCGTCCACACCGAGAAGGCTACGCCGTCGCAGGCACGCCGCCGCGCCCGAGCGCCGACGCCTACAGTGAGCGAATGGGCTCTGGGACGGTCGGCTCCCGCCGCGCGGAGGCACTCCTCGCTCGGGCGCGGTCCGTCCCGCGCGGGCTCGTGACGACCTACGGCGACCTGTCGCCGGGGGCCCCTCGCTTCGCGGGGTTGGTGCTCGCGGCGTGCGGGGACCCGTCGGTGCCCTGGCAGCGAGTCGTGCGCGCCGACGGCTCGCTTGCGAAGGGGGAGCGCCAGCGGCGCCTGCTCGAGTCGGAGGGCGTTCCCTTCCGGGGTGGACGCGTCGACATGCGCGCGGCGTGGACTCCGGCCGGGGACGGTTCCGGGTAGGATCGCGAGGCGGTCAGTAGCACTTCTCACTTTCTGCGCAGCGAACGACAGCTTGGCCTACGACACGATCCGCTACGACTTGGCCGATACCGGCGTGGCCACGATCACGCTCGACCAGCCGGAGACCCGCAACGCGCTCTCGAACGAGCTCCTCGGCGAGCTGATTCACGGGTTTGAGCGCGCGCGCGACGACGGGGCGGCGCGGTGCGTGGTCCTGACCTCGTCGCACGAGCGGATCTTCTCCTCGGGCGGGAACCTGTCGGGGTTCTCCGGCGACGTGCCGCTCGTGCACAAGCACTTCGGCTCGGAGCGCTTCGTGCACCTGTTCCGGCTGCTCGGGGAGCTGGGCAAGCCGACGCTCTGCGCGGCCAACGGCCACGTGCTGGCCGGCTCGGTGGGCCTCGCGCTGGCCTGCGACCTCGTGATCGCCAAGGAGACCGCCGGCTTCGGCACGCCCGAGATCAACGTCGGCCTGTTCCCGTTCATGATCATGACCCTGATCTATCGCAACGTGCCGCGCAAGAAGACCAACGAGATGATCCTGCTCGGCGAGCGGATGACCGCTCGCGAGGCGCTCGCGGCCGGGCTCGTGAACCGCGTCGTGCCCGAGGACGAGTTCGCCACGGCGGTCGACGAGTGGTCGGCGAAGCTCGCCTCCAAGTCGCCGGCGCTGATGCGGCTCGGAAAGGACGCGATGTTCCGCCAGCAGGACATGGCGTTTCATGACGCGCTCGAGTTCCTCCACGCGCAGCTCTCGCTCGCCCTGTCGACCGAGGACGTCGTGGAGGGCGTGACGGCCTTCTTCGAGAAACGAGAGCCGGAGTGGAGGGGGCGTTGATGGAGGCCACCGCCGCCGAGCCGCTCGTGTCGCTCGTCGCCCTCCGCTGCCGCACCTCCGACCGGACCGCCGCGCTGGTCGAGGGCGTGGACGAGCTCGCGCCTCTGGTCGGCAAGCGGCTCGGGGTCGAGCCACGAGCGATCGGCTCGCTCTCGGAGCCGCGCGCCGGCGCCTGGAAGGACGACCTCCGCGCCTCACGCGGCTGCGTCCTCGAGGCCGGTGGCCAGGTCGACGACGCGCTCGACGCGGGCCGCCTCCCGGTGCTGCTGGCGGGCGATTGCTCGGTCGCGATGACGACGCTGCCGACGGTCGCGCGCCACCGTCCCGACGCCCGCATCCTCTGGCTTGACGCCCACGGCGACTTCAACACTCCCGCCACGACGATCAGCGGCTACCTGTCCGGGATGGCGCTGGCCGGAGCCTGCGGTTTGTGGGAGACGGGCTTCGACGGTGCCGTCGCGCCCGAGCGCGTCGTGCTCGCCGGCGTGCGCGAGCTCGAGCCGGCGGAGCGCGATCTGGTCGAGCGCAGCCCGGTGACGGTGATCGGGACGAGCCTCGAGACGCTGGTCGCGACCCAGAACGCGCTCGACCGCGAGCCGGTCTACGTGCACCTCGACCTGGACGTGCTCGATCCGGCGTCGTTCCCGGCCGAGTTCCCGGCGCCCGGTGGGCTCGCACCCGACAAGCTCTACGACCTCTTCGAGGCGATCGCCGGCGAGTGCGAGGTCGTGGGGCTCGAGGTCACCGCCTTCTGCGCGCCGGACGACCGGGTGAAGCGCCGGGCGGCGGCGCGCACCGCGTCCGCGGCGATGGAGCCGCTGCTCGAGGCCGTCGAGAGGGGCGCGCATGTCCGCGACTGAGGAGCGCGGCGCGCCGGCGTCGGCGCTGCGCCCGCTCGTAGACGACCTGCACGCCCGCCGCGACCGGTCCCGGCGCGGAGGCGGCGAGGAGCGGATCGCCCGCCAGCACGAGCAGGACAAGCTGACCGCGCGCGAGCGCCTCGACCTGCTGATCGACGAGGGCACGCTCACCGAGCTCGGCATCCATGGCCGGCCGCACTTCTCCCAGCGCGCGATGGAGGGCAAGGAGGCGCCCGCCGACGGCGTGGTGACCGGCTACGGCAGCGTCGAGGGGAGGACCGTGGCGGTCTGCGCCTACGACTTCACCGTCATGGCCGGCTCGATGGGGATGACCGGCGAGCTCAAGGTGACGCGCCTGCGCGAGCTCGCGCTGTCCAAGCGGATCCCGTTCATCTGGCTGCTCGACTCGGCCGGCGCGCGCATCCAGGAGGCCGTCGGCTCGCTGTTCGCGGGCTCCGGGTTCCTGTTTCGGGAGGAGGTGGTGATGAGCGGCGTGATCCCTCAGATTGCCGCTCTCATGGGGCCGTGCGCGGCCGGCACCGCCTACATCCCGGGACTGGCGGACTTCGTCCCGATGGTCCGCGGGCGCGGCTCGATGGCGCTCGCCGGGCCGCATCTGGTGAAGGCCGTGACCGGGGAGGACGTGACCCAGGAGGAGCTCGGCGGCTCGCGCGTCCACTGCCGCAAATCGGGGGTGGCGGACCTCGAGGTGGCCTCCGACGAGGAGTGCATCCAGGCGATCAAGGACTACCTGTCGTTCATGCCGCAGAACTGCGAGGAGCGATCGCCGCTGCGCGCGACGGCCGACCCGCCGGGGCGCATGGACGAGGAGCTAATGGACGTGCTGCCGGACTCCAACCGCAAGCCCTACGACATGTACGAGCTGATCCGCAGGATCGTGGACGACGGCTTCTACTTCGACATGAAGCCGCAGTTCGCGAAGACCGTGATCACCTGCTTCGCCCGCATGGGGGGGCGGGCGGTGGGGATCGTGGCGAGCCAGCCCAAGCAGCTCGGGGGCATCCTCGAGAACGACTCGGCCGACAAGGCCGCCCGCTTCGTCAACCTCTGCGACGCCTTCGGCGTGCCGCTGATCTTCCTCCAGGACGTGCCCGGCTTCATGGTCGGGACCAAGGTGGAGCAGGGCGGGATCATCCGCCACGGCGCGAAGATGCTCTACGCCGTCTCGCGCGCCACCGTCCCGAAGATCACGGTCGTGGTCCGCAAGGCCTACGGCGCCGGCTACTACGTGATGTGCGGCAAGGCGTACGAGCCGGACCTGATCGTCGCGTGGCCGACCGCCGAGATCTCCGTAATGGGCGCGGAGGGCGCGGTCAACATCATCTTCCGCAAGCAGGTCGAGGCCGCCGAGGACCCCGAGGCCAAGCGCGCCGAGCTCGTGGCCGAGTTCCAGAAGATCATCGACCCCTACATAGCCGCCGGCAACGCCATGGTCGACGACGTAATCGACCCGCGCGAAACCCGTCCGACGGTGATCCGCGCGCTCGAGATGGCGCAGTCCAAGCGCGTCGAGCGCCCCTGGAAGCGGCACGGGGTGATGCCGGTCTGAGCGTCCGCGCCGTCCAGGTCGCCGAGCTGAGCGGGCCGGATGGCCTGACGGTCGCCGACGTGCCCGAGCCGCAGGCCGGCGACGGCGTCCTGATCGACGTCCACGCGGCCGGAGTCTCGTTCCCGGACCTCCTCCTCAGCCGCGGCCAGTACCAGATGAGGCCCGACGTGCCGTTCACGCTCGGCTCGGAGGCGGCGGGCGTCGTCCGCGACGCGGCGAGCGGGTCGGGCTTTGCGACCGGCGACCGCGTGGCCGCGTTCGCGTTCGGAACGTTCTGCCAGCTCGCCCACGCCGGCGCGGCGTTCACGTTCCGCCTCCCCGACGAGCTGAGCTTCGAGCAGGGCGCGGGGCTCGTCATGAACTACCACACCGCGCACTTCGCGCTGAAGCGCCGGGCGGGCCTCAGGGGCGGTGAGACCGTGCTGGTCCACGGCGCCGCCGGCGGCGTGGGCACGGCGGCCCTCCAGGTGGCGGGCGCGCTGGGGGCGCGGACGATCGCAACGGTTTCGAGCGAGGAGAAGGAGCGCGTCGCGCGCGAGGCGGGCGCCGCCGAGGTCGTCCGCTCCGACGGCGACTGGCGCGGCGCGGTGCTCGACGCGACCGGCGGCCGCGGCGCCGACGTGGTCTACGACCCGGTGGGCGGTGAGCGCTTCTCAGGCAGCCTGCGCTGCCTCGCTCCCGAGGGGCGGCTCGTGGTCATCGGCTTCACGGAGGGGGCGATCCCCGAGGTTGCCGTCAACCGCCTGCTCTTTCGCAACGTCAGCGTGGTGGGAGCCGCCTGGGGGCACTTCGCCTTCGAGCGGCCGGGCTATCTGCGCGAGGTGGGCGAGGACCTCGAGCGGATGGTGGCCGCGGGCCACGTGCGCCCGATCGTCTGCCGCCGCTACCCGTTCGAGCGGGCGGCGGACGCGCTGCGCGACCTCGACGAGCGACGCGCGGTCGGGAAGCTGGTGCTCGAGATGCCTACCGGGGATGCCACTGCGTAGGCCTATGCATGCTAAGGTCTGCTCATGGCTGATCTCGGACGCCGCCTCCAGGTTCTCCTGGACGATGAGCGCTACCTCCGGCTTCAGCGAGAGTCCGAGCGCTCGGGCGCGCCTGTCGGCGAGCTCGTCCGGCGGGCCATCGACCGGGAGTATCCATCCGATATCGAGCGTCGCGCCGCCGCTGCCGAGCGACTGCTCGGAGCGAGCCCTCCGCCGGGACCCGAGCCCGACTGGGAAGCAGTCAAGGACGACATGCTCGACGAGCTGCACCGCGCCTGACACGGCCTGCGGTGAGACGCTTCTTCTACGACACGGCGGTCTTCCTCTACGCCCTGGGCGGCGATCACCGCTACCGAGCATCCTGCCGGGAGATCGTCGCGCGTGCCGGCCGGCGCGAGCTTCGCGGCGACGCCAGCGTCGACCTCCTTCAAGAGCTTGCGCACCACCGTCTCCGACGGACGGGCGATCGCGCGCGGGCGGCGGCCGAGGCTCGCGACGTCGCGTCGCTCTGCCGGCTCCACGACGTGCAGCGCCAGGATGTGGTCCGCGGTCTGGAGGTCCTGACCGCCGGGCGTCGCGTGGGCGCACGCGACGCTGTCTTCGCCGCGCTGGCGTTGAACCGTGGCGTCGACGCGATGCTGTCCCCCGATCGTGCCTTCGACGAGGTAGCCGGTCTCGCCCGCATCGACCCGCTCGACTCCCAGGCCGTCCAAGCGCTCGCGGTCACACGCAAGCCCTGACCACGAGGGCGCTGCGGCCCGGCAGCGAAGCGCTTTGGGACTCGAGCCCCCGATGAGCCTCGCCGACCCGGTGATCATCACATGCTCGATCTCGGGCGCGATCGCCAACCGTGACCAGTGCCCGGCAATCCCGTACACCCCGGAGGAATACGCGGCTGAGGCGCGGCGGATCGTGGACGCGGGCGGCTCGATGATCCATATCCACGCGCGCACGCGCGCCGGCGTGCCGAGCTACGAGGTCGAGGACTTCCGCGCCATCACCGATGCGATCCTGGCCGAGGTCGACGACGTGATCGTCAACTACTCGACCGGCGCGATCGGCGTCCCAATCGAGAAGCGACTCGAGTACCTGCGCGCCCTGCGGCCCGATGTGGCCGCTCTGAACATGAGCTCGATGAACTACGCGAAGTACTCGCGGCGGCGCAAGGAGTTCGTGTTCAAGACCGTGTTCGAGAACTCGTTCGACACGATCATCGAGTTCTGTGAGGCGATGAACGAGCTCGGGATCCGTCCCGAGCACGAGTGCTTCGACGCCGGCCACGTGGCGAACCTCGACCCGCTGATCGACATGGGGCTGCTGTCGGAGCCGCTCCAGGTCCAGTGCGTGATGGGCGTCAACGGCGGCATCCGTCCGAGCGCGCGCAACCTCGCGGTGATGGCTGACCAGGTGCCGGGCGGGCCCGACGGTCCCAACAACTGGGGCGTGATCGGGATCTCGCGCGACCAGTGGATGCTCGTCGCCGCGGCGCTCACGCTCGGCGGCAACGTCCGCGTCGGACTCGAGGACAACTTCTACCTCCCCGACGGCGAGATGGCGCGCTCGAACGGCGACCTCGTGGCCAAGGCGCGCCAGATGACCGAGGACGTGGGACGACGGCCGGCCACTGTGGCGGAGGCGCGCGAGGCGCTCGGCCTCCAGCCACGCGGCGGCGAGGTCAGCCGCCGCGACCTGCTCGCCCACCCGGTCGAGGCCGCCGAGGCCGAGGGGAACGAGTGAGCGCGAGCCGCCCGCTCGAGGGCCTGCGTGTGCTCGACCTCACGCGCCTTCTCCCCGGCGGCTTCTGCACGCTGATGCTCGCCGACTTCGGCGCCGACGTGCTGAAGGTCGAGGACACCGGCATGGGTGACTACGTCCGCTGGGCGCCGCCCTACTACGAGGGCGCGGAGGAGTCGGCGCGGTCCGCGCTCTACCTCGCGCTCAACCGCGGCAAGCGCTCGATGCGCGTCAACCTCAAGGAGGAGCGCGGGCGCGAGGTGCTGCTGCGACTCGCCCGCGACCACGACGTGCTGGTGGAGTCCTTTCGCCCCGGCGTCCTCGACCGCCTCGGCGTGGGCTACGAGCGCCTGCGCGAGGAGAACTCGGGGCTCGTCTACTGCGCGATCACGGGCTACGGCCAGGACGGCCCCTACCGCGACCGGCCTGGCCACGACATGAACTACCTCGGGCTCACCGGGCTGCTCGGGCTCACCGGCGACCCCGACGGCCCGCCGGTGCAGTCGGCGGGCCAGATCGCCGACCTGGGCGGCGGGGCGCTGATGGCCTGCTTCGGCATCATGGCCGCGCTGCGCGAGCGCGAGCGCTCGGGCGAGGGCCAGCTCGTGGACGTCTCGATGACCGATGGCGCGCTTGCCTGGCTGGCGATGGTCGCGGGGCGCTACCTCCACGACGGCGAGCCGCCGCGAAGAGGCGGGCTCGAGCTGGCCGGCGGCATCGTCTGCTACCGGCCGTACGCGTGCAGCGACGGCCACGTCACGCTCGGCGCGCTCGAGCCGAAGTTCTGGCGCGCCTTCTGCGCCGGCGTCGGTCGCGAGGACCTGATCGAGCGCCAGTTCGACCCGCCGGGGTCCGAGTCCCATGCCGAGGTCGAGCGGCTCTTCCTCGAGCGCACGCGCGAGGAGTGGACCGCGTTCGCCGGCGAGCACGACTGCTGCCTCGAGCCGGTGCTCGGTCTCGACGAGGCGCTTGCCTCGGAGCTCGTGCGAGCGCGCGAGATGGTCGTGGAGGTGGAGCAGCCGGGCGCCGGAGCGGTCCGCCAGCTGGGAGTGCCGGTCAAGCTGTCGCGGACGCCGGGCGCCGCGCGCGGCCCCGGCCCCTCGCTGGGCGAGCACACCGGCGAGGGGCTGCGCGCCGGCGGGTACTCGGACGAGGAGATCGAGGCGCTCGAGCGCTCCAGCGCGGTCGCCGGTGCCGGCGAATCGCTGCCCGCGGCGGCGAGGGCTCTCTGATGGCCGCGCGACAAGCCCAGAAAACCGACGCAGCCA
>JBPCMT010000224.1:0-7900 GCA_051001995.1 Thermoleophilaceae bacterium | reverse complement strand
ACGGGAGTGGGTTCTAAACCGGTTTGCCGCGAGCGGCCACCTCGCCGGGCTGCGCGGGGCGGCTGGAGGCTCGCGGGGGGCTGGCCCAGACGGGCCATCCTCCAAGGTACGTGGTCACCGAAAGTGTCGTATGTGATCACCGTCGATGACCACGTGCCAGCCGGACCGTCGTAGTGCAAGGGTTTTGGTGCGCGTGCGTGACGAGTCAGGCCGAGTCGCGCTCGCTAAGCGTTTCCGGCGAGACGAGCACGGCGAACGCCGCCGCCACGAAGGCGAGCATCAGCACCACGCCGAGCGCGAACAGCACTCCATCGGCCAGCAGCGTCAGCGGCACGCCGAGGGCGATCAGGCCGATGACCGCGGCGCCGCGGCGGCGACCGGGGCCGCCGGGCGCAGCCGCGCGCTCCGCCGGGACCGTCGCGACGTCTGCGGCCGCGTCGAAGCGCCCGCGCAGCACGAGTCCGAACAGGAGCGCCAGCGACGGAATGAGGATCACCAAGCCGGCCGCGACGCCGATCAGCAGGGCCACGAGCGTCGCCTCGCCGGCGGCGGCCTCCTCGATCGTGAGCCCGGGTAGGAGCTCGGGCGCCTGGGCCAGGCCCCAGCCGGCGACGATCGTCGCGACCGCCAGCGCCGCCGAGAAGCGCGCCGGCCCGTAGCGCCCGCGCGCGACGAGCGCCAATGTGGCGATGCCGCCGAGCGCCGACACGATGACCGCCGCCAGCCCGGCGCCGCGCGTCAGCCCGTCGAACAGGCGCTCGGCGTCGGCGGCCACCACGGCGATCCCGACCAGTGCAAGGATGCCGGCCGCGACCCCGGCCCCCAGCGCACGCGAGCGGAACGCGCGCAGGAGCTCCGGTGAGCCGATCCGGTGGGCGTCGCCCGCGAGGTACACCGCCGCGAGGTAGGCGGAGGTGGCCACCGCCAGAGTCCCGATCGCGATCGAGGTGGGATTGAGCCAGCTCGCGAAGAGGTCGCCGGCGGCGTTGCCGGTCGGGACGCGTCCCGAGGCGATCGCGCCAATCGCCGCGCCGAGCGCAAAGGGAGTGACGATCGACGAGAGCGAGAAGACGGCCGAGGCGGTTGGGCTCTCCCCCGCGCTGCGCGCGGCGTAGCTCGCGCCGCGCAGGATGATCCCGATCGCCGCAAGCAGCAGCGGCGCGGCGAGCGTCGAGAAGATCGAGCCGAACGCCTCCGGGTAGGCGGTCCAGCACACGACCAGCACGAAGATCAGCCACACGTGGTTGGCCTCCCACACCGGCGCCAGCGCGCGGTGCGTGTGCTCGCGGACGCGGTCCGCCCCGGCGCGGGCGGTGAGGTCCCAGAAGCCGGCCCCGAAGTCGGCTCCGGCGAGCCCCACGTAGGCGGCCAACCCCGCGAGGATCAGGACGGCCGGAACCTCAGCGAGCGACATCGCCTGCCTCCTCCCCCACCTCGAGCGGCGCGCGCGACAGGCGCCGCAGCAGCCAGGCGGTGGCCGCGATCAGTCCCGCGTACACCGCTGCCAGGACGCCGTAGCCGAACAGGATCCCGTCCGCGCCGGTGACCGCCTCCTCGGTGCGCATGATCCCGTAGACCACGAACGGCTGCCGGCCGACCTCGGTCACGACCCAGCCCGAGATCAGCGCGACCACCGACAGCGGGCCCGCGGCCACGACTGCGCGGAAGAACCAGCGCGACTCGGGCGGCCGCCGCTTGCGCACCCAGGTCGTGATCCAGACGGCGCCGATCGCCGCCAGCAGCACGCCGATCCCCACCATCGTCTGAAACGCGACGCGCACGACGTTCACCGGCGGGCGGTCCTCGGCCGGCACGGCCTCGAGCCCCTCGACGCGCGCGTTGGGGTCGTGGTAGGCGAGCAGCGAGAGCAGCTTCGGGAACTCGATCCCGTATCGGACCTCGCCGTCCTCGTACCAGCCGAGCAGGTGCAGCGGCGCGCCGTCCTCGGTCTGTCCGAGGCCCTCCAGGGCGGCGAGCTTCGTCGGCTGGTTCTCCGCCACCGTCCGCGCCGCCCAGTCGCCCACCACGAGCTGCACCGGAGAGGCGAGCGCGGCCGCGGTCAGCGAGACGGCGAGCGCCGTGCGCACGTAGCGCGTCCGGTTTCCGCGCAGCCACGCGACGGCGTAGGCGGCGGCCACCAGGAAGCCCATCACGATGAAGCCCGCCAGGTACATGTGCACGAGCTCGTGCCAGAGGAACTCGTTGCCGAACAACGCGTCCCACGGCTCGACGTCCACGGCACGGCCGCCGCTCAGCTCGAAGCCCGACGGGTTGTTCATCCAGGCGTTGACCGCGATCACCGTCAGCGAGCCGGTGACGCCCGCGACGATCACAGGGATGCCCGTCAACAGGTGCAGCCGCGGCGACAGGCGGTCCCAGCCGTAGACGTAGATCGCGATGAAGATCGCCTCGACGAAGAACGAGAAGCCCTCGAGCGCGAACCCGAGGCCGAAGACGTCGCCGAAGGTCGCCATGAAGTTCGGCCACAGGAGGCCGAGCTCGAACGACAGGATCGTGCCGGTCACGACGCCCACCGCGAACAGGGCGATCATCACCTTCGACCAGCGCCGCGCGAGCGTGCGGTAGAGCGGGTCGCCCGTGCGCAGGTAGAGCCCCTCGACGAACACGACGATCGCCGGGAACGCGATGCCGAAGCAGACGAGCGGAATGTGCACGGCGAAGGAGAGCGCCTGCATCTGGCGCGCCTCGAGCAGGTACTCCTGATCGACGGGGCCGAGGGCGCTGGCCAGGAGTCCGATCATGGCGTCCGGTGTATCACGGTCTACACGCGTTACGACGAGTGGACAACGGGATGCTCATGCGTCAACCTGCCGCCATGCAGAGCGTCGCGCGCGTCTCGGACAGCGACCGGGAACGGATGGCTCGTTTCCTGAGTGAGCGCTCGGCCGAGGGCTATTTGAGCGTCGAGACCTTCGTCGAGCGGATCGATTGCGCGTACGCCGCTCGATCGCGCAATGACCTCGAGGCGCTCGCTTGCGACCTTCCGGGCCACCCGGAAGGATGGATGCGCACGACTTGGCACCGGCTGACCGGCGCCGCCGCCGAGGCGCTGCGCGCGGCCGGGGAGCTAGTCGAAGCGGGCGCGGTCAGGCGGCTGGTCCTGGACGGCACTTCGGCCGGCCGCCTCGGCCCCGGGCTGTTCACGATCGGCCGCGCCGTGGACTGCGACGTCGTCCTCGACGATCCCACCGCGTCGCGCTGTCACGCCGAGCTCCGCTGCGAGAACGGCGCCTGGGTCCTCACCGACCTCCGTTCGCGAAACGGCACCTTCGTCAACGGCCGCCGCGCCTGGCGGATCGTCGTCGAGGCGGGCGACGAGTTGGTGCTCGGGGGCACGCGGCTGTTGTTCGCGCCGGAAGCCCCGGCGGTGCCTGAGGGGCGACCGACCCGCGTTTCGTAGTGCGGTTAGCGCGCGGGACGCCCCCCGGGCGGCGGGCGGTCACCCGGGGCACCGTCCTGCCTGGGTACTCATACGGACCCCTATGCAGGACGGTGGAAGCCGGCGCCCCAATTGACTTGCGGCGCATAGCAGAGGAGTGACGCCATGCGGATGAGAGGATTCGAACCTCCACGCCCATAAGGACACGGCGACCTGAACGCCGCGCGTCTGCCATTCCGCCACATCCGCGGGACCACGGAATGTAGCGACCCGCGAGATGGGCCGCGCGCTCAGGCGCGCTCTAGCCCCACGAGCTCCTCGCTCGCCCGCCACAGGCGCTCTGCCAGCTCGTCGTCCACGGCGTCCAGGCGCGGCGCCTTGACGCGCGAGTCGGCGAAGTAGGCGCCGGAGAACTCGGCCCCGTCAGAGTGGGTCGCGAGGTGGACGGCGGTCGCCGCGCCGCCCTGCGGCGAGCGGAAGAACGGCTTCGCGAGCGTCCAGCCGAGCGCGACGACCGGATTCGCCCGTGTCGCGAGCCGCGTCCGCACGACTCCGGGGTGCAGGCAGTTGGCCGTGACGCCGGAGCCGTCGAGCCGGCGCGCGAGCGCGTGCGTGAACAGCACGTTGGCGAGCTTCGAGCTGCTGTAGGCGCGCAGCGCCGACCACGAGCGCTCGCCGGTCAGGTCATCGAAGTCGATCCGCCCGCCGTGGTGGGCGTCCGAGCTCGTCGTGACGACGCGCGCGGGCGCCGAGGCGCGCAGGCGGTCGAGCAGAAGGTTCGTGAGCAGGAACGGCGCCAGGTGGTTGACCTGGAAGGTCAACTCGTTCCCGTCGCCTGTCAGGCGCCGTCGGTCGGCCACCAGGCCGGCGTTGTTGACTAGCACGTCGATGCGCTCGTGGCAGTCGAGCAGCTCGGTGGCCAGGCGGCGCACGTCGTCGAGCCGCGCGAAGTCCGCCACGATCGACTCGCCGGTTAAACCGCCGGCCGCCGAGCGGATCCGTTGCGCCGCCGCGTCCAATCGCCTCGGATCGCGCCCGACGGGCGTCACGAGCGCCCCGCGGCCGGCGAGCTCCACGGCCGCCGCCCGCCCGATGCCCGAGCTCGCACCGGTGACCACGATCGTCGCGGGCGGGCCGCCCCGCGTCACCGGCCCGCTCATCGAGCGGCCGCGCGAGCTACTCCGCCGGCGAGCTCACGCACTCGTCCGCCCCGATCTGGGAAGCGGTGAGGTCCGTCTCGGCCGTCCGGTCGGACAGCGTCGCGGTCGCCACGTCGAGCGCCTCACGATCGCCGCGCTCGGCGGCCTCGACCGCCGCGCGGGTGATCTTGAGGTTCTCCTCGCGCAGCACCAGGTAGTCGTCGAACGGTTGCTGGAGGTCGCCGGGCGCTTCGAGCGCCCGGAGCGCTTCGAGCGCCTCCTCCCTGATCGCGGCGCCGCTTTCGAGCTGGGCGGCCACGTCGGTGCCCTCGGCGCTCTGCGACAGCTCCTCGAACGCCGCCGCCTCCTCGACGCAGACCTCGTCCACCGCAGCGGCGAGCTCGTCGCGGCTCGGCTCGCCGCATCCGGCGAGGAGCGCCGAGCCGAGCACGAGCAGGCCGGCGATCGTGGCTCGCGATCGCCGGAGCCCTCCACGCGGCGGCGTCGTCGTCATCACCCGGCGCAGCTTGCCAGGTGCGGAAAGGGCGCTCCCTCAGCCGCGCGCGTGGCCCACCGCGCCGCCCGCCGTGCCGAGCGGCTCGGCGCAGTCGCGCCGCAGCTTGTCGAGGCCGAGGCGCATCCGGCTGCGCGCGGTGCCGAACGGCACCCCGGCGCGGTCGGCGATCTCCTGCGGGCTGAGCGAGCCCCAGTAGGAGAGCACGAGCGCCTCGCGCTGGGCCGGCGGCAGGCGCCTGAGCGCGGCCCGGACGGCGGCCCGCTCCTCCTCGCGCTCCACCGCGTGCGCCGGCAGCTCGTCGCCGCGCGGCTCGTCGTCGCGAGCCACGACCTTCAGGCGGTCCCGCGCGCGCCAGTCGGCCTGGTCGTGGCGCCAGAGGTCGAGCGCGCGGCTGCGGGCCATCAGCCGCAGGTAGGAGCCGAGCTCGCCGCGCGCGGGGTCGAACCTGCCGGGGTTGCGCCAGAAGCGGAGGAAGACCTCCTGGCAGACGTCCTCCGCGTCACTCGCTCGACCGAGCACGCGCAGGGCGGCCGCGCGGACGCCCGCCGCCTCGGCTCGGTAGAGGGAGGCGAAGGAGTCGGCGCCGAAAGAGTGCGTTGGATGCTGCCCGTCGTCGGCGGGGAGGAGATGCCGGAGGGAGGGACGGACAACACCCAACACACGGCAAGGCTACGGTCCCGCGGCGCTGCCCGGTAGACCGGGATCGGCTTGGTCGCTCCTAACCGGAGGTTATGGGTTCGGGCTTCTCCGCCACGGCGCCGGGCAGGGTTTGCGCCGCCTGGAGGAGGTGCTCGATCAATGCGCGCGCCGCCGGCGTCAACGTCTCCTCGGCGCCGATCAGCAGGGCGAAGCGGCGCGGGAAGCGCATCCCCGCGACGTGCCGAGCGCTGAGGCCGTCGCCGCCGGCGCGCAGGGCGAGCAGCGACAACAGGATCGGGGCGCCCTCGGAGATCGCCGTCGCCTTGGCCGCGCTGGTGCTGCCCACCTCCGCCAGGGGGGCGGCCAGCTCCATGCCCCGCTCCTCGAGCGCCGCGGCCACGATCCGGCGCGTGTTGGCGCTCGGGTCGCGCATGATCAGCGGGGTGCGGACCAGCTCAGCTGGGTCGATCTCGGCGGCGGCCGCCCACGGATGGCCGTCCGGCACGCCGACGACGACCTCGTCGCGACAGAACGGGACCTCCGTCAGCTTCCCGTTCACGCGGGCACCCGCCTCGAGTGCGGCGATCCCGAACTCGGCGCGACCCTCGCCGACCATGTCGCGCACCACGGCGGAGTTCGCCACGATCATCTCCACCGAGAGGTGGCGGTGGCGGCGGCGCTCGAACTCGGCCAGCGGGGCGGGCAGGACGAACTCCGCGATCGTGTGGCTCGCCGCGAGCCGCACGGGCGCCTCGCCGCCCGGCAGCCCGGCCATCAGCTCGTCGAGTGTCTCGGCCTGCACCAGCAGCTTGCGTGCCTCGACGTACAGGCGCGTGCCCGCCGGCGTCAGCGCGACCCCCCGCGAGGAGCGCTCGAGCAGCCGGGCGCCCGCCAGCGCCTCGAGCGCGCGCAGCCGCTTGGAGAGCGCCGGCTGGCTGACCCGCAGCAGGCGAGCCGCGCGCCCGAGGCTCCCGAGGTCCGCCGCGGCGCAGAAGGCGCGCAGCTCCCCAATCTCGGCCGAGCGAACCGGCGTCATAACCTCAGGGTAGAGCCGCGAGCCAGCCTAACCCATCTGCGTCCAGTCGTCGAGCAGCGGCAGAGGGTCGATCGCGGGTGCCTCGGCGCCCTCGCCCTCGTGGACCTCGAAGTGGAGGTGGTCGCCGTAGCAGGAGCCGGTGCAGCCGAGCTCGCCGACCGCCTGCCCGCCGCGGACCTCCTCGCCGACCTCGACCTCCGGGGTCGACAGCATGTGGAAGTAGACGTAGGTCTGGTCCGCCTCGGCGCTGTAGATCGCGACGTGGTTGCCGCGATCGGCGTCCGACCCGGCCTCGAGCACGGTCCCGCCGCGAACGGCGACCAGCTCGGTCCCCGCCGGCGCGAACACGTCCTGGCCCTCGTGCACGTGGCCGTCACGCGCCGCGCCGAAGCCGGCGCCCGAGTCGCCGTAGTCGACGCTCCCGGCGACCGGGTGGTAGGTGGCGAGCGCGTCGCTCTCGCGCTCGGCGGCGAGCGTGGCGCGCTTGACCGCGACCCATGGGATCACCTCGGCGAGCGGGTCGGCGGCGCCGGACGGCGCGCCCAATCCGCCGGCGCCCGCGTCCACGGTGGCCGGCTCACCGATCACCGCGGTCAGCGCAACCGGCTCGCTAGCCGCGGCGACGCCCGCCGTCGTCAGCGCCGCGACGCCCGCGAGCGCGGCTACCTGCCCCATTGACCTCAACGACATCCACCTCGCTGGCTTCGAAACGCCTACGGGGTTAGCTGACGGGCTCGCGCGCCTGCAGCGCGCTTGGCCGCACACCGGCGACCGTTCGCCCCCGGGCCGCTCGGGCCCAAGTGGTTCCCCCGCTCCCGGACGCCCGGTGCGTCCGAGACTCGGCTCGACTGCGCGGGACCGTACAGACCCGGTCCGACGCCACCACCACTACTAGCGGGTCAGCGTCGATCCTTCAAGCGTCGGGACTCAATCGTGCAGGCCGCACTCCACTTTCTCGCGCCCCGCCCAGCGGCCGGCGCGGCCGTCCCCTGGGCGCGTGCAGTGGGTGCAGCCAATCGACGCGTAGCCGCGGTCGTGGAGTTCGTTGTAGGGGAGGTCGTGCGCCGACACGTAGTCCCAGACGTCGCGCTCGGACCAGTCGGCGAGCGGGTTGGCCTTCCACATCGAGTGGCGCTCGTCCCAGTGGAGCTTCGGCGCGTCCGAACGCG
>JBPCMT010000223.1:0-6910 GCA_051001995.1 Thermoleophilaceae bacterium | reverse complement strand
GCGGCGTCGCGCGCTTCTACGAGCGCATCGAGCCGCTCGTCGAGGCCGGCAAGCTCGGACCGATCGTCTGGCAGCTGCCGGCCAACTTCCACCGCGACGACGATCGCCTCGCGGCGGCGCTCGAGCGACTGCCGCCGGGGCGCCACTGCTTCGAGTTCCGTCATGCGAGCTGGTTCGCAGACGACGTCTACGCGTTGCTGCGCGACCGCGGCGCGGCGCTGGTGATCGGCGACCATCCGGAGCGGCCGTTCCAGTCGCACGAGCACACCGCCGACTGGACGTTCGTCCGCCTCCACCACGGACGGCGTGGGAGGCGCGGCAACTACTCGCGCGCCGAGCTCGACGAGTGGGCGCGGCGCATCGACCGCTGGCGGCGCTCGGTTCACGTCTACGTCTACTTCAACAACGACTGGGAGGGCTTCGCCGTACGAAACGGCACCTGGTTGCGCGGGCGGCTGGGAGCCTGATGCGCGCCGGCGCTCACGGCGTGGCACGATCTCGTCCATGAGCAAGTTCACCGCGCTGACGCCGGAGTTATACGGCTACATGGTCGAGCGCGGCGCCCGCCAGGATGCGCTGCTGCGCGAGCTCGAGCGCGAGACCGCCGCCATGGGCGACATCGCCAAGATGCAGATCGCCCCCGATGAGGGGGCGCTCCTGACCCTGCTGACGCGCCTGGTCGACGCCCGGCTCGCGGTCGAGGTGGGCACCTTCACCGGCTACAGCGCGATCTGCATCGCCCGTGGCCTGGCAGCGGGCGGACGGCTCGTCTGCTGCGAGATCGATCGGGGCTACGCGGACACGGCGCTAGCGAACCTGCGTGCCGGCGGGCTCGACGAGGTGACCGAGATTCGCGTCGCTCCGGCGCTCGACACTCTGCGCGCGATGCGGGTCTCGCAGGAGATCGACCTCGCGTTCATCGACGCCGACAAGGATTCCTACCCCGACTACTACGAGGAGCTCGTGGCACGGCTGCGCCCCGGGGGCCTGCTGTTGCTGGACAACGTCCTGCTCTCCGGGCGCGTGCTCGATCCGGCGCCCGACGACGCATCGGCGCTCGCAATGGCGCGCCTCAACGATGCGATCGCGGCCGACGAGCGGGTGGATTGCGCGATGGTCGGCGTGGCCGACGGCCTGACGATCCTGCGCAAGCGCTGACGGGTGCGCGTTTGAGGCGGGGGGCGCCGGGTAACGCGGGTGTGGCGCGGCGGAGCTCTGGACGGGCCGCCGCGGGCAGCCGCCGCGGACACGCGAGGGGAAACGCCGCGCCCCCACTTCCGGTCCTTGAGCTTGGACGGAGGGGGTCGGGATCGCGCGGACCGAGACTTCCTCAGTCCCAGAAGTCCTGAATTATCTCTCCATCGCCCTCGTGACGGGGCCCGAAGGCCAGCAGCGCGAGTCCGTCGGGTCCCGCCTCGAACGACCGAGCGACCTGCGGCCCGACGCGGATCGCATCCATGGTGCGGATCTCGACGACGTCGTCGTCGAGCTTGAGCCGCCCGGCTCCCGACAGCACCACGTAGACCTCCTCCGCATCGTGATGGCGATGGGCGAACGCCTGGCGCTTGCCGGGGCGAACGACGTGGTAGGCGAGGCCGATGGTCTCGGCGCCGAGGTCCTCACGAGGGAAGCGCGCCTCCTGCGTCTCGGAGAACCCGAACTTCGGCGCCGAATCCTCGACATCGTGGAGGTTCCTGATCGTGTAGCTCACGGCGAAGAGCCTAGCCCGACCCCGGGCGGCGGCCGGAGCCTGTAACGAGCGGCGTCCGAATCGGACGGCAGGGCAAGCCACCAAACGCCTCACCCGGGCGGGAAGGGAGCAAGCCAATGCTAAGGAGAATCACCCTCTCTGAGCTCAAGGAACGCCGCGAGTCGAATCCTGGGCTCGTGCTCGTCGAGACCCTGTCGGAGGGCCACTACCGCAAGCACCACATCCCGTGCGCGATCAACATTCCCCGCGACGAGGTGGACGAACTGGCGCCGCGGCTCCTTCCGGACACGGGGGCCGAGATCGTCGTCTACTGCTTCGACGCCGACTGCCGCAGCTCAGAGGTCGCGGGCGAGCGGCTTCAGGAGCTCGGCTACACCAACGTGGCCGACTACCACGCGGGCAAGCAGGAGTGGATCGACGCCGGACTGCCGATAGAGCGGACGATCCGGTTCGGGTCCCCACCGCGCACCCGCAAGACCGTGGCGCCGGTCGCGGCGCTCGGGGAGGCCGCGTAGCCGGGCGAGGGAACCAGATGACGAACGACAACGCATCCGTCGCAGCCACCACGGCGGTCGACCCCGCGCCCGAGGCCGCACTCGCCCTCGAGCGCGGCGCCCCGTTCCCCGACCTCGATCTTCCGGACCACACCGGCCGCCCGCGCCGGCTCTCGGAGCTAGCGGGCGGCGACCCGATCGCGCTGATCTTCTCGCGCGGGTGGTGGTGCCCAAAGGAGCAGCGCCACCTGCGCGAGCTCGCGCAACTCCAGGACGAGTTCGAGGTGGCCTACGCGCGAATCGTCGTCGTGAGCGTCGACCCCGTGGAGGTCCAGGGCGCATTCCGCGCGGGGCTCGGCGCCCGCTTCACGTTCCTCTCGGACGCAGACCGGAGGTGGCTGCCGAGGCTGGGCCTGGGCGAGACGACCGACACCGTCCACGAGCCGTACCAGCCGGCTGCGTTCACGCTGCTGCCAGATCTCTCGGTGCACCGCGTCTACGACGGCTACTGGTACTGGGGGCGCCCGACGATGGAGGAGCTCCGGCGCGACATGCGCGAGATCTCGCAATCCGTGCGTGTCGATTGGGAGCTGCCGCGGGCGTGACGGCTCGCGCGCCGTTCACCCACGTCGTCTTCGACGGACCGCGCTTGACGCTGAACCGACGCGCCGAGGGAAGGCGCCTGCGCGCCGACTCTCGGTGCTTCGACGGCCCGGCGGTCCAGGGCGCCTACGCTCACGTCTGCGCGCTGCCGGACGCTCATGCGCGACTGCCGTTCGACAGCGCCGAGGTCCAGCAGGCGAGGCGCGACGCGCTCGCGTGGTGGATCCCGCTACTCGGCGCCTCGTTCGTCTGCCTCACGACCCTCGCCGTCGACGCCGTCGACTGCGGCGGGGCGATCACGGTCGCGCGCGACCCGGCCGCCTTCGCATCGGATCCCTTCGCCCGCCTCTTCCCCGGCACGGTCGTTCGCACGGACCTCTTCGCCGACGTGTCACCGCCGGCCGGCCCCGTGATCGAGCGCTACGCCGGCGCGCCGTGGCCCGGCGGCGGCTTCTAGCTCGATCGTGGTCGCGCTGATCGCGATCCCGGTTGCCGCGCTCGCGCTGGTCGAGGGCAGAGCCGTCATGGACAACCGAGACCGGGACCGGCAGGATGACCTTCGATGAGGCAGGGCGCCAGTGCGGAGGAGGCCGGCGACAGCGCGCTCGTGGCGCGCCTGAAGGCCGGGGACGAGGGCGCCTTCGCGGAGCTCGTGGAGACCCACCAGGCCGCCATGGTAAGGGTCGCCGAGCTCTTCGTCCCGAGCCGCTCCGTCGCGGAGGAGGTCGCCCAGGAGGCCTGGGTGGGCGTGCTCTCGGGGCTCGAGAGCTTCGAGGGGCGCTCCTCCCTCAAGACCTGGATGTTTCGCATCCTCACGAACCGGGCCAAGACCCGCGGCGCGCGCGAGCGCCGCACCGTGCCGATGAGCGCGCTCGAGCGGCCCGACGTCGAGGGGGCCGGCGCGGCCGTGGATGAGGACCGCTTTCATCCCGACGAGGACCCCGCTCGAGGCAACCTCTGGGCACAGCCGCCGCGACCGCCCGACGTCGAGACGATCGCCGGCGAGGGCCACGAGCGGCTCCTGGCCGCGATCGAGAAGCTGCCGCCGGCGCAGCGGGCGGTGATCACCCTCCGCGACGTCCAGGGCTTCGACTCCGAGTCGGTGTGCGACCTGCTCGAGGTCAGCGCCGCCAACCAGCGCGTGCTGCTTCACCGCGGGCGCTCGGCCGTGCGCTCCGGGTTCGAGCGATATCTCGAAGGGGACGACAGATGAGGTTCCGGACGCCGAAGCTGACCTGCCGCGAGCTGGTCGAGCTCGTCACCGACTACCTCGAGGGGGCGCTGCACGCGCGTGACCGTCGCCGCTTCGACTCGCACATCGCGGGCTGCGAGGGTTGCCAGGCGTATCTCGCGCAGATGCGCGCCACGATCGACGCGCTCGGCGAGCTGCCCGAGGAGCGAATCGCCCCCGAGGCCAAGCGCGAGCTGTTGGAGCTGTTCGCGGACTGGAAGCGGTAAGCGCGTGGCGCCTGTAACGAACGAACGCACCGGCTGACGGTATCTCCATGAACACTCAGACCAACAACGGGCACGGGATCAGCACGAACGGCGCCGAGGCGCTCGCGACGGCAACCTTCGCCGCGGGCTGCTTCTGGGGCGTCGAGGCGCTCTTCGACGCGGTCGACGGAGTGGAGTCGACTCGAGTCGGCTATACGGGTGGCTCGACCGCAGAACCGACCTACAAGCAGGTCTGCCGCGGCCGCACCGGGCACGCCGAGGCGGTGGAGGTGGTATACGACCCCGCCAGGGTCTCCTACGAGGAGTTGCTCGAGGTCTTTTGGAAGGGTCACAATCCCACCACCAGGAACCGTCAGGGTGTCGATATCGGCAGCCAGTATCGATCCGCGATCTTCTTCCACGGCCCGGAGCAGGAGGCGGCCGCCGCTCGCTCGAAGGAGCGCGTCGCCGCCGAGCTCGGGGGCGGTTCCGGGCTGCTTCGCCGAGTGAAGCCGAGGACCGTCGTGACGGAGATCGCGCCGGCGGCGACGTTTCATGAGGCCGAGGCCTATCACCAGCGCTACTTCGAGCGCCACGGCGTCGCCTGCGGGCTCTAGGCGCGAGCGTCAGGCCGCGGCATGACGAGCGTGTCCCCGCGCGCGGCCGGGCGCAACGAGGTCTTCCTCGAGCTGACGAAGTCGATCTGCCCGGAGTGCCGGCGCACGGTCGACGCCGAGCTGGCCGCCCGCGACAACCGGGTCTTCATGCGAAAGCGCTGTGCCGACCACGGGGACTTCGAGAGCCTGGTCTACGGCGACGCGCGCCGCTACCTCGAGATCCAGCGCTACAACAAGCCCGGCGACCGCCCGCTCGAGCTCCAGACCGAGGTCTCCGAGGGTTGCCCGCGCGACTGCGGGATCTGTCCCGAGCACAAGCAGCACACCTGCCTCGGGATCATCGAGGTCAACACGGCGTGCAACCTCGACTGCCCGATCTGCTTCGCCGAGTCCGGGACCGGGCCGGCGCACAACGGCGGCGGCGGATTCTCGCTGGAGCTCGGCCAGGTCGAGCGGATGCTCGACGCCTTCGTGGCCGCCGAGGGCGAGCCGGAGTCGATCCAGTTCTCGGGCGGTGAGCCGTCGATCCATCGTGAAATCCTGCCGATGCTCGCCGCGGCGAAGCAGCGCGGCATCAAGCTCGTGATGCTCAACACCAACGGCATCCGGCTGGCTCGCGACCGCGCCTTCGCCCCCGCACTCGCCGAGATCGGCGTCCACGTCTATCTCCAGTTCGACGGCTTCAGCGACGCAACGCACCTAGCGATCCGCGGACGGCGGCTCCAGGAGGAGAAGCGCCGGGCGCTCGACGCCTGTGCGCAGGCCGGCGTCGGCGTCTCGCTCGCCGCGGCGGTCGAGCGCGGGGTCAACGAGTCGGAGGTCGGCGAAATCGTGCGCTTCGGCGTCGAGCACCCCGCCGTGAGCGGCGTCTTCTTCCAGCCCGTGACCCATTCGGGTCGCTTCCTCGACTTCAACCCGCTCGAGCGACTGACCAACGTCGATGTCATCCGGGCGCTGACCGACCAGCTTCCGGAGTGGTTTCGAGAGGACGACTTCGTGCCCGTCCCCTGCTGCTCTCCGACCTGCCGCTCGGCCACCTACGCGCTGTATGACGGCGACGACCTGATCCCGCTGCCGCGGCTCGTCGACGTCGACGACTACCTCGACTACGTGACCAACCGGGCGGTGCCCGATTTCGAGGTCAAGGAGGCACTCGAGGGGCTCTTCTCGGCCTCGGCCGCCGGCGGCACCGAGCGAACCGGCGAGCGGCTCGAATGCGTCGCCTGCGGTGTGGGGCTGCCGCCCGAGCTCCAGGAGGTCGCGGCGAAGGGGTTCATGGTGGTGGTCCAGGACTTCCAGGATCCCTACACGCTCGACGTGCGGAAGCTGATGAAGTGCTGCGTCTCCGAGATCGTGCCCGACGGGCGGCTGATCCCCTTCTGCGCCTACAACTCGGTGGGCTACCGCGAGCAGGTTCGGGCGTCGCTGTCGGCCGCGGGGACGAACGGTGATGCGGCCGCCAACGGAAGCGGTCGGTCGACGAACGCCGACCGCGAACCGGGCTGACGGTGGAGTCGATCTCCTTCGACATGCTGCTCGGAGGCGGCGACCTCGCGGGCGAGGACATCAAGGCCTGCTGCGCCTCGATCTACGAGTCCGAGCCCGTCGGCTGGTTGCTCGACGGCCAGCTTCACCCTGGCGGCGAGGCGCTGACGCGGAGGACGGCGCAGCTCGCGGGGATCGGCGCGGGCGACCGCGTGCTCGACGTGGCGAGCGGTCGTGGGAACACCGCCCGCCTCCTCGCGCGCGAGGTCGGTGCGAACGTGGTGGGACTCGAGCTCGGCGCCGGCGCCGTGGCGGGCGCGCGCGCCGCGACCGCCGAGGCGGGGCTCTCGGGCGCGATCGAGTTCGTCGAGGGCGACGCCGAGTCGCTGCCGTTCGCGGCCGGGGAGTTCGAGGCGATCGTCTGCGAGTGCTCGCTGTGCACCTTTCCCGACAAGGTCGCGGCGGCGAACGAGCTCGCGCGCGTCCTTTCCGGCGGCGGGCGCGTGGCGATCGCCGACGTCACGGTCGAGCCGGAGCGGCTTCCGGCGGCGCTGCGGGTCGCC
>JBPCMT010000222.1:0-16461 GCA_051001995.1 Thermoleophilaceae bacterium | reverse complement strand
GACGCCGACCGCGCGGACTCCGCCGCGGGCGATGACGAAGAGGTCGAAGCGGAGATGAAGCGGATCGAGGAGAACCCGCCGGAGAACCTCGAGGACTGGCCGCAGGGCAAGGCGAAGTACGAGACCTTCGGAGGCCCCGAGGGAACCCACGGCTACCACGAGGGACCGGAGCAGAAGCTCGGCCCGTCGTCGCTGCGCCACCACGAGGGCGGCGATGTGAGCATCGAGGGCGACCAGGTGGACAACCCCGACGAATACAAGGGCGAGCCGATCCCCGGCGGACCGACCGACCCCGACGCAGCGGACCAGCCGGGGGAACGTGACCTCGAGCAGGGGCGCGAGGGCGAGGATTCGGATGGTTCCGAGTCGGAGGGGTCCGGCGAGTCGAGGGACTCGAGCGACGACTGAGGTTGGGAGGCTAGCGGCGCTCCTCGGCTTGCTCGCCGGTCGCAGGCGAGATCGCCACGTCGTCGACGACATGAGCGCCGCGCGCGTCCTTGGGATTCCGGAGCTCCATCTCGGTGAAGCGGGCCATGCGCTCGCCGCAACGCCGGTAGAACTTCAGCTGCTCGCGGCGGCCGAACAGCCGAAACCCCAGACGGATCGCGGGATTGCGGATGTTCGCCATCCGTGAGACGGCGCTGAGGCGAAATTCGACGGCGCCCGAGTCGAGCCACTTGCGCACGTCGTAGTCCATGCGACCCACCTCCAGGTGACCCTCCAGCGTCGCGTAGCTCCAACCGAAGAGCGCGACCGGGCGGCCGGCGCGCGTTCGAGTCCCCTCGCGGACCGCCACGACTCGAACGCCGACGCGAAAGCGAAGGACGAGGAAACGCAGCTGAAGGAGCATGTCGCGACCGTCTAGCGGGGCGTCCGCGAAGTAGATCGCGCGAACCAGTGAGGGATCCGCGAACTCGTAGTCGAGCATCAGCCGACGCGCCACCTCGTAGCTTCCGCCCGGCTCAGGCGGTCCGGGCGGCTCCGGAGGAAGCGGCTGCGATCGCTCGTCCAGGTGCCAGCCCGGGCCCCGGGGGTGAGAATCGAGCTCGGTGAGGTCGAAGTTCAGCGGTCGATCGCGCAGGCCTTCCAGCGTCCTGCGCATCGCCGGCCTCGCGAGCACGCCCCGATCATTCATCGACGGTGATTCGCCGCGTGCGGATCTCCACCCCACCGGCCCGCCGACCGCCGGCGATCTCGACTACCCGTTCGATGAACGAGGTCCACATGTGCAGCTGGACTTCCTTGGCCATCCGAAGCCGGTCGTAGAGAACCTCGCACAGCCGGTCGCCGCTTCGAGCCCAGGACTCGATCGTGAAGACGAGGTTGCCGGCCCCACCCGCGGCTCGGAACTCGATCTGTCCCGCTTCGAGGTGGCCCGTCAGCGTGGCCAGGCGAAACGAGCTCGGCGTCACGTCCACCACGCGAACCGGGCCGTCCCATGGTCCGGGCATCCGCACGACGAACTCATCGCCCACTCGCATCGTCCCCTTCTCTCCACGCACCTTCTGGAAGCTCGCGAGTTCGGACGGCGCAGCGCGGTCCGGATCTCCGCTCAACCGGTCGATGAGCGCTTCCTTCGAGAGTGCCGCGGATCGAATCCGAGCTCGATAACGGCGATGGAAGAGCGGGCCGGCGCCGTGCTCGAGCGTTTGAAGCTCCCGCCGGTCCACGCCCCCGGGGATCTCTGGCGGAGCGTCGAGATCGAGGGACCCTTCCGCCTCGCTCCTGTATAGGGGGGTCGTTCGCCACATGTAGCGCCACGACGTGAGAGTCACGCCGAGCGGCCAGCGCGCGGCCGTGGCGAGGCGACGTGAGCGAGACAGCGGGTCCGGCACGTCAGGCACCTACCCTTCCCGCGATCCGGTAACACCTGCATTGAAAACTCCTAAAGGGGGTACGAGGAGCGGATGCTGACCCGAGCTCTTCGCGACGTCGGTTTTCGAGGGTGGCAGTTCCATCTGCTCTCGCTCGGGGCGATCGGCTTGTGCATCGCGCTGTGGATCCGCGCCAAGACCCTCGACCAGGAAGAACGGCCGAACGCCGAACGGCGGGCGCTCTTCGCCGGTCTGTGGCCGCCCACGCTGTGGCTGGTTGGGGACTCGCTCGAGCGAGCCGCGGGTGAAGCGCCCACCCGAGCCTCGCGCCTGCGGCGGTTCAAGCCCTGAGACCCGCTACTTCTCGTCGGTGTCCTCAGGGCTCTGCGCCCTCACCCGATAGATCGGCACGCGCCCCTCGACGCCCTTGAAGCGGCGCGCAGGGGCGCGCGACCATCGGTAGGCGTCGTCGGGGGCGTCCTCGCGCAGGTCGCCGGTGACCAGCACGCTGCCGGGACGCGCCGCGTCGGTCACGCGGCTCGCGAGGTTCACCGGCCTGCCGTACCAGTCGCCCCCGCGGGCGAGCGCCGGACCGCGCGCCGCGCCCGCGCACAGCTGCGGGAAGTCCTCGCCGGCGGCGTCCGCGTCGGCCACGAGCCCGAGTAGCGCGTCGAGCAGCGGCGCGCTGTCCGGCGAGGCGAGCATCGCGGCGTCGCCGATGGTCTTGACGAGCTGCACCGGCGGCTCCGCGTGCTCAGCCGCCATCGTCGCCAGCCGTCCGGCCAGCCGGCCGAGGTCCGGGGCGGGCAGTCGCTCGCCGAGCCGCGTGAAGCCCACGAGGTCCGCGAAGCCGACGCTGACCTCGACCGCGCCCGTGAGCTCGCCGGACTCGAGCGCCTGCTGGCCGATCGTCGCCTGGCGCAGGCCCTCGCGCAGGCGAAGGCGGTACTGGTGGTCGAGCAGCGATGCCATCAACGGGGTGAGCTCGGTGGTCGCGTCCGCGTAGCGCAGGGCCACCTCCAGCTCGCTGTCTCCCGGCTGCAGGAGCGCCTCGCCCACGAGCTGGCGCGACGCCGCCGCGACGTTCTCCATCGCCTGCCCGACCACACGCGCGACGTCGAGGATGCCATCGCGCGGTAACCCTGCGTCGAGCAGCTTGCGCAGGACTCGAGCCGCCGTGAGGTCGTCTTCGGTCAGGACCCTGTCATCGGGGCCGGGCCGCGGCATGCCGAGCGCCTGCTGCTCGGCAAGCAGGAGCTCGGCCTCCACGCCGGCGCGCTCGGCGACTTCGGAGACCGTGAAGGCGGCGTCCCCGGTGAGGGCGCGCTCGGCCGGAATCAGTGCCAGGCGGCTCTCCTCCACCGCGCGCCGGAGGTCCTCGAGCGGCACGCCGTCATCGGACAGGCGCTCGAGGAGCTTCGCCCGCGCCAGGCGCGCCTCCTCGCCGGAGCAGTCGTCGAGCAGGCCCTCCCGCTCGAAGTCGATGCTCATCCCACGCCGGCTGCGACCGTCGCCGACGCTACCGCTCGGCGAGCTCGCGCTTGACCACCTTGCCCGTCGCGTTTCGGGGAAGCTCGTCGATGAACTCGACGTCGCGCGGCACCTTGTAGCCGGCGAGGTTCGACTTCACGTGGCGCTTGACCTCGTCGTCTGAGAGCGTCGCGCCCACGCGCGTCACGACGAACGCCTTGAGGCGCTGGCCGAAGTCCTCGTCGGCGACGCCGATGACAGCGACCTCGCCGACCGCGTCGTGGCGCACGAGCAGGTCCTCAACCTCGGCCGGGAACACGTTTTCGCCGCCGGAGACGATCATCTCGTCGTCGCGGCCCTCGACGAACAGCCGCCCGCGTCCGTCGAGGTGGCCGACGTCGCCGGTGCTCATCAGGCCCTCGACGACCTCCTTCGCGCCGCCGCCGGTGTAGCCCTCGAAGAGCATCTCGTTGGTGACGAAGATGCGACCGGTGCGGCCGGTCGGGAGCGGTCGTCCCTCCTCGTCGAGGATCTTCAGCACCGTGCCGCGCGGCGCGCTGCCGGCGGTCCCGGGCGCCTCGCGCAGCTCGCTCGGAGTGGCGATCGTGGCCCACGCGACCTCGGTCGAGCCGTAGAGGTTGTAGAGGACGTCGCCGAACTCGTCCATGAAGCGCCGGGCGAGGTCGCCCGGAAGCGCGGACCCGCTGACCGGCACCACCCTGAGCGAGGAGACGTCGTGGGCGCGGCGCGTCTCCTCGGGCAGCTCGAGAATGCGCTGGAGCATGACCGGGACCACCGGCAGCGTGGTGGCGCGGTGGCGCGCCACGAGCGCGAGGGTCGCCTCCGGGTCGAAGCGTCGCCGCAACACGTAGGTCGACGAGAGCAACAGCCCGAGCGTGAAGTGCGCGAAGCCCCAGGAGTGAAAGAGCGGCGCCGCGATCACGGTCGTTTCGCGGGCACGCAACGGTATCCGCGAGAGCATCGTCACGGCCGGATCCACGGTCTCCGGCTGGCTGCGCGCTGCACCCTTCGGCGTCCCGGTGGTGCCGGAGGTCAGGATCACGACACGGCCCTTCTCGGCCGGTGGCACGACGTTGGCCGGATCGCCGCGAGCGATCAGCTCCTCGAGCGTCGGGTCGCTTGGGGCGTCGGCTGCGTCGTGGTGCCACGCGACGAAGCGCTTGCGCCGCCTGGCGGCCTCCGAGAGCAGCTCGCGGAACTCCTCGTCGAAGACGATTGCCTTCGGCCTCTCGCGCGCCACGACGTCCGCGAGCTGCGGGGCAGCGAAGGCGGTGTTGAGAAACAGCGCGTGCGCGCCGAGCTTCGAAAGCGCGATCGTCGTCTCGATGAAGCCGCGGTGGTTGCGGCACATGACCGCGACCCCGTCGCCCTCCAGGATCCCCGCATCGGACAGGCCGTGGGCGAGCGCGTTGGTCCGAAGCTGAACCTCGCCGAAGGTAAGCGTCCCGAGCTCGTCGATGATCGCCGCCTCGTCGGAGAAGCGGGCCGCCGACGCCTCGTAACCCGCCGCCGGCGTCGGGCCCCAGCGGTGCAGTGCCAGCCCGCTCCGTACCAGCCGGTCCGGCCGCGCCGGGCGCACGAGGCCGGCGCCGGCGAGCACTCGCACCGCGTGGATTCGGTCGCCCACCGCGGCGACGGATCTCGCGACTGCTCGTCTCACGCGCACGGGAGGCTATCCGAGCGCGCCGGCCCAGGGTCGACTCATCTAACCTCGGCGCGTGGGCACGTTCTCCGAGCCCGAGCACGACCTGTCGCCCGAGCGTGTCGCCGACCTCCTTGCGAGCGACAGCGCGGAGCTGATCGACGTGCGCGAGCGCTACGAGCGGGACGCCGGCCACATCGAGGGCTCCCGCCACGTCGAGCTCGAGCGCCTCGCATCGGAGGCGGAGACCGTCCCGCGCGACCGCCCCGTCGTCTTTGCGTGCCGCCTCGGATCGCGCTCGGCGATGGCCGCCCGCGCCTTTCGGTCGGCCGGCTTCGACGCCTACAACCTCGACGGCGGCCTTCGGGCCTGGGTCGAGGCCGCCCTGCCGATCGCGCCGGAGGGCGGCCGCGTGGCCGACCACTAGAGCCGTCCAACGGATCGATTCGGTCGGATAGGCCGTGCAAGCTCTGGGCAGCGTTCACCAGCGCCCGTCGGGCGGTTAACGTCGCGCCGATGATCTTCTCTCCGCGCTCCATTCTCGCGGTCCTCGTGGCCGCGGCGTTCGCCGCGCTCGCGGTCGCTCTCCCGGGCTCGGCGCCCGGGGCACGTGGCTCGACTTGACCGGCGGCAGCGGCAAGCAGCCGTTCCCGCCCGCCAACTACTCGCCGACCCCGGGCTAGAGCTTCAGCCCCGGCCGGACCGGGCGAGCTGGCCCTCGTAGGGGCCGTCGCCGGCCATGCAGGCCGCCCCGCAGCGGGCTGCGAAAGCCAGCGCCTCCTGCGCGTCCCTGCCCTCGGCGAGCGCGAACGTCAGCCCAGCGGCGAAGCTGTCGCCGGCGCCGTAGGCGTCCGCCACCGGGCCGGGCAGCGGCGCCGCGTCCCAGCGGCCGGTGCGCCCCTCAACCGCCACGAACTCGCCGCCCGCGACGCCCGCCGTCCGTGCCACGAGCCACGGCTCGGGGCTGATCTCGCCCGCCGTATAGCGCTCACCCGCGTCGGTGCCGCTTCCCACGAGCGCGTCGAGCCCGACGCCGGCCTCGACCAGCGTGCCGAGGTCGCGCGGGGTCGCCACCAGGACGCGCGCCCCGCGCGCCGCCCGCAACGCCGGCACGTCGCCGACCACGAAGTAGAGCGCGTCAACTCCGTCCAGCGACTCCCAGGGGAGCGGGTCGGCACCGCGTGGCACGAGCTTCTCGCCGAGCGTCGTGATCGTGCGCTCCCCGCTCGACTCGAGCAACGTCAGCGCCCGCCGCGTGTCGCGGGCGACCCGCGCGTGGACGCGCACGCCCATCTCCTCGAGCCGCGCGCGTGCGCGGGCGCCCAGGTCGTCGTCGCCGAGGGCGGTCAGGAAGTCGCACGTTCCGGCCAGCTTCGCGAGTTGCACGGCGGCCACGCTGCCGCCGCCGCCGACCTCCTCCCAGGTCTCGGTGGCGTGCGCGATCTCACCGGCGGCCGGCACGCGCTCGACGCGGGCGAACTCCACCCATTCGACGTGTCCGACCACGGCCGCGCGCATCAGCCGAGCAGGCCCGCCTCCCCCAGCCAGCGATGGGTCCGGCGCATGCCCTCCTCGAGCCCCACGGCCGGCTGGAAGCCGAGCTGCCGCCGGGCGCTCTCGATCGAGTAGCTCCCACGGCGGCAGAGGTAGTCCACCGCCGTCGGGCTCGCCTCGGTGACCCCGCCGGCGGCGCGCACGCTCCAGCCCACCAGCGCGGCCAGGCGACGGGCGAGCGGCGTGGGCGCCAGCCGGGGCCGGCCGGCGCCGAGCATCGCGTGATAGTGGCCGAAGAACTCGCGCGTCGTGACGCCCGCGCCGTCGGTGAGGGTGAACACGCGCCCGGCGCCGTCGGGCCCCGACGCCAGCGTTACCCCGTCCACCAGGTTGTCGATGTAGAGGGGGCTCATCAGCCCGCGGCCCATGGCGGGCAGAAGCAGCCGCCGCGCCCTGATCTCCTCCACCGGCAAGATCGTCCAGCTGCGCACGCCCGGCCCGTAGACGTCCCCCGGCCGGACGATCGTGCACTCGATCGCCTCGGCAGCGTGCGCCTGGAGCACCACCTGCTCGCTCGCGATCTTCGTGTCCGCGTAGGGCACGCCACTCATCCGCACCGGGTAGGTCTCGTCGACGCCGTCCGGGAAGTCGAACGAGAAGACCGTTACCGACGAGAAGTGGAGGAATCGTCGCGCCCCCGCACCGATCGCCGCGTCGAGCGCGTTACGGGTGGCGACGACGTTCGGCCGCCAGAGGTCGATGCGCCCGAACGACACGGTCGCGGCGGTGTGCACGACCAGGTCCGCCCGGGCGGCTCTTCGCTGCCAGGGGCCCGGCTCGGCGACGTCGGCGGCCACGACCGCGCGGCTCGCGTCGGCGCGCAGGTCCACCCCCGAGACGTCCGCCCCGAGCGCCCGGTAGCGGTCGGCCACCGCGCGACCGATCGAGCCGAGCGCGCCGGTGACGAAGACGCGGTCGGGCCCGCTAGCCACCGGAGATCGCGACGCGAGGCGGCGGCCCGGCCGGCCCGCGTGCATGTGCGCCCCGCGGAGGGCTCACCCGGCCGCGTCGCGCACGGCCGCGATCACGGCGTCGTTCGGCGGGTTGTCCGCCGAATCGCTGTTGTAGTGGGCGAGCGCCACCCGCCCGTCGGGGGCCACGACGAAGGTGCCCGGCCGCTGGGAGACGTCGCCTCCCTTCGGGCTCCCCGCGACGTGTCCCGAGAGCGCCGCCTTGACGAACCCCTTCGCCAGCTGCGGGCCGCCGTACTCCTTCGCCGAGCCGGGCTCGAGGCCCACGGCGGCGTAGCCGTCGCGCTCCGGGTCGCCGAAGCAGTCGAGCTCCACGCCGCGCCGCCGGCAGAAGTTCCTCGTCGGCTCGGGCCGGTACTGGAAGATCGCGACGACCTCGCCGCCGGCTGCGCCGATCTCCTCGCCTGCCTGGTCCAACTGGGCCAGGTGCTCGCGACAGAACGGTCACCCGAAGTGGCGCATGAAGGCCACGACCAGCGGGCCGCGTCTCCAGCGCTCGACGAGCTCGACCGGGCCGTCCACCGACTGGACGGTGAGCCCAGGGAACGCGTCGCCGGGCTCGAGCCGCGCCATCAGCGGCACCTTAGCCGCTCAGCCAACCGGTTGCGGTCGGGCTTCCTCCACGACCCTCGCCTCGAGCCGCCGCGCGCGCAGCGCCAGCTCGAGCTCGAGCCGCCGGTCGGGGTCGTCCACCGCAGTTCCGAGCAGCTCGCGAGCCCTGCCGAGGCGGTAGCGCACCGTCTGAGGGTGGATCCCGAGGTCGGCGGCGACCGGGTCGAGTCGCCCCTGGTGGCGCAGCCAGGACAGCAGCGTGTCTGACAGCCGGCGCCGCGCGGCGGGCGTCAGCGACGCGAGCGGCGCGAGCAGGTCGCTCGCGAGGTCGGAAAGCAGCCGCCGCTCGCGCGCCAGCAGGAGCTCGGTGACATGTTCCTGCGCCACGACCAGCGCGCCGCCCCCGGCCCGCGCGCGTCGCTCGCCGTCGCCGACCTCGAGCGCGCCCTCGCGCACCAGCGCGAGCGCGTCGCGCGCGCGGGTGAAGCTCTCGGCGGCGTCCTGCCAGGTGACGGTCGGGCCGACCGCGGCGAGCGCACCCTCGGACCCGGCGGCCGCCCGCTCGACCTCCGCCCGCCGCCCGGGCGCGTCCGGGTCGGCCATCACGGCGCAGTCGAGCTCCTGGACGCGGGCGGCGATCGCGCCCGTGCCGAGGCGCGCGGCCACCCGCCGCGGGTTGCGGGCATCCAGCGCGATCACGGCCAGCGTGCGCGGCAGCGGCCACGCCGCCTCGTCCGCCGCCGATCGCACCACGGCGGGGTCGGCTGGCGGCGACTGGACCAGTAGCGCCAGCAACCGCCGGCGCCGGCGCTCCGCCTCGCCCGCGATCGCGGACTGCTCCTGGGCGTGGCCCTCCGCTGAGTCGGCAGACAGCTCCCGAATCCAGAAGGCAACCAACCTGATCGCCGTCGTCCTACCCTTCCTCGGCTTCCTCGCGGCCGTGGTCCTGCTCTGGAACAGCTTGGTGGGCTGGCTCGACCTCGCGATCCTCGCCGGCATGTACCTCGCCACGGCGCTCGGGGTAACCGTGGGCTTTCACCGCCTGCTAACGCACCGCTCGTTCGAGACCGTCCGCCCGCTGCGTGTCACGCTTGCCGCGCTCGGCTCGATGTCGGTGCAGGGGCCGGTCATCGCCTGGGTGGCCGACCCACCGCAAGCACCACGCCTTTGCCGACGAGGAGGGCGACCCCCACAGCCCCCACCTCGATCCGGAGACCGGCTTCGCGGGGTCGATCCGCGGTCTGCTCCACGCGCACGTCGGCTGGCTCTTCAACACCCAGGCGAAGGCCGGTGCGCGCAGGTACGCACGCGACCTCCTCGCCGACCCGGCGATGCGCCGGTTGAGCCACGCGTTCCCGGCGCTCGCGCTGCTGGGGCTCGCGATCCCCTTCGCCCTCGGTCTCGCCATCACCGGAACGCTCGCCGGTGGGCTCACCGCACTGCTCTGGGGCGGGCTCGTGCGCGTCTTCTTCGTGCACCACGTGACGTGGAGCATCAACTCCATCTGCCACTTCTTCGGCCGGCGGCGCTTTGACACCGACGACCACTCGACCAACGTTGCCTGGCTCGCGATCCCCTCGCTCGGAGAGGCGTGGCACCACAACCACCACGCCTTTCCGACGTCGGCGTTCCATGGGCTGCGGCGACTCGAGGTCGATCCCTCGGGCCTGCTGATCCGGCTGCTCGAGCGGGTGGGCCTCGCCTGGGACGTGGTGCGCGTGCCGCCCGAGCGCCAGGCCGCGAAGGCGCAGGCTGCCGTCAGCGCTCAGCAGGCCGCGGCCGGATAGCTTTCCGGGCGCCGCGGCCGACGCCACGGCTCGCACTCCCAGCCTTCCGAGCCTTCCAGAACTCCCCCTGCCGATGCCGCTTCTGACCGAGGCCGAGCTGCGCGAGCGCATCACGCGCCTCGCCGCCATCGAGCGACCCTCGGCATCGCCGGGTGAGCGCCAGGCGGCCGAGCTGATCGCCTCGGAGCTGCGTGAGCTCGGGATCGACGCCCGAATCGAGGAGGAGCGCGTTCACGGGACGTACTGGTGGCCGATCGGGATCGCAACTGCCGTCGCCGCTCTCGCGGGGTTCGGCCGCTCTCGGGTCCGCGCCGGCGTCCTCGGGCTCGCCGCAGCCGCCGCGGTCGCGGACGACCTGCGCATCGGGCCGCGCGCACTCCGGCGCGTCCTACCCAAGCGAACCACCACGAACGTCGTCGGCGAGCTCGGAGCGCCCGACGCCCCGCGGACCGTGCTGCTCACAAGCCACCACGACGCCGCGCATAGCGGGCTGGTCTTCCACCCGGAGCTTCCTCGCTCGATCGCGCGTCGGTTCCCGCGGCTGCTCGAGCGCACGAACACGACGCCGCCGACGCTGTGGGCGGCCTTCGGCGGCCCGCTACTCGTGGGCCTCGGGGCGCTGCTCGGCATGCGCCGCGCGCGCCGCGTCGGGGCGGGTATATCGGCGGCCAACACCTTCGCCCTGCTCGACATCGGACTGCGCAGCGTGGTCCCTGGGGCGAACGACAACCTCTCGGGCGTGGCGGCGCTCCTGTTGGTTGGGTGCGCGCTGACCGAAGAGCACGTTGGGGGGGTACGGGTGGGTCTCCTCCCGACGGGCTCCGAGGAGTCCTTCATGGAGGGGATGGAGGCCTTCGGCCGGCGCCATTTCGACGCGCTGCCTCGCGAGAGCACCCATGTGATCTGCCTCGACACGGTCGGCTCGCCGCATCTCCTCCTGCTCGAGGGCGAGGGGATGCTCGGGATCCGCGAGTACCCGAAGGACTTCCTGCGCCTCGTCCGCGAGTGCGCCGGCGGGCTGGGCGTGTTCCTGTGGCCGAACCTGCGCTTTCGCAACGGCACCGACGGGTTGACTGCGCTCCGGTTCGGCTTTCCGACGGCGATGATCGGCTCCGTGGATCGCTACAGGTTCCCGACCAACTACCACTGGCCGACGGACACCCCCGAGAACGTCCACTACGGCACGGTTGCCGACGCGGCCCGGGTGTCCCACGCCGTGATCGAGCGCCTCGGGCGCTGATTCCACCGCCGCCGGAGCCGGCAGAGAGCCGGCCGCCGTTCAGCCTTCGAGCACGTCGCGAATGTAGCTCTCGCGCACCGCGTCCGATTGGCGCAACATCCAGACCTGCTCCGCGCGGTCGCGCTCGGGGGCCGCGAGGACGCGTCGAGCATAGCTCTCGCGGGCGGCGCGCGGCTGGCCCAGGATCCAGCGTTCCTCGGGCCGATCGACGCGCCGAGCCGCGGCTCTGACCACCCGGTCGGGAGCGAGCAGGATCGCCCGCTCGAGGAAGCTGCCGCCTCGTCGCGCCACGCCGCAAGGGTCGCACCTGCAAGTGTTCAGGGGGTGTCCGGCGACGGCCAGCGACGAGGCGGGGAAGCGCCCCCGGCCACCCTCGAGACCCTGACGGCCCGCTTCGACCCGAGCACGATCGACCTTCCCCGGCGCGGGGCGAGGATCCGGCTTGGGGTCACCGGCAGGGGTGAGTGGGACGCGCTCGTGAGCGACGCCGGGGCCCGCCTGGAACGGGCGGGCGACCGCCCCGGCGCCGACGCCGTCGTGACCGCGGACGCGGCCACCTGGAGCTCGGTGGCGCGCGACCTCCGCGGCGGGATGGGCGCCTTCCGCGCGGGCCGCCTGTCGATTCGCCATAACCTCAACCTCGGCGTCGGGTTCCTCGCCGCGACCAGCGGCGCCACCGAGCCCGAGCGGCTCGAGGTGCGCCACGTCCGCACCCGCGCCGGCGCGATCTCGACCTTTCAGGCGGGAAGCGGCACGCCGGTGCTCGCGCTGCACGGGCTCGGAGGCACCAAGGCCTCGTTCCTCCCCACGATCGAAGCGCTCGCCCCGCACCACCGGGTGATCGCGATGGACCTCCCGGGCTTCGGCGACTCCGTTAAGCCGCTGGGAGCGCCGTACGACGCCGCCTTCTTCGCGCGCAGCGCGATAGCGCTGCTGGACGCGCTCGGGATCGCCCGCGCCGACCTCGTCGGCAACAGCATGGGCGGTCGGGTGGCGATAGAGCTCGGCCTCCGGGCGCCGGAGCGGACCGCGCGGATCGCGCTTCTCAGCCCATCGCTCGCCTGGCTCAGGGATCGTCGGTGGGCGTCGTTCCTGCGCTTGGTGCGGCCCGAGCTCGGCCTGGTGCAGGCGGCGCCGCGCGCGGTCGTCGAGCGCGTCGCGCGGAGGCTCGTCGCCGGCGCCGGGGACGGCTGGGTCGAGGCTGGCGTCGACGAGTTCCTTCGCGCCTACCTGCAGCCGCGCGGCCGCGCGGCGTTCTACGCCGCCGCGCGCAGCATCTACCTCGAGGAGCCGCGCGGCGCGAGGGGCTTCTGGACACGCCTCGCAGGGCTCTCGCCGGACGCGCTGTTCGTCTGGGGGCGTCAGGACCGCCTCGTCCCGATCGCGTTCGCGCGACACGTCGAGCGGACGCTGCCGGCCGCGCGGCACCTGGAGCTCGACTGCGGCCACGTGCCCCAGCTCGAGCGACCGCGCGAGACGCACGCCGCGATCCTCGACTTCCTCGCGCAGGGCGACCGTAATAGGGTTGCGGCCGTGAGCGCCGGGGCGAGCGGCAGATGACGAAGGGGGCGAGAGCGCGCACCGGCGTCGCGCGGGCGATCTCGATCGTGACGGCCGTGGTAGTGCTCTTCATCATCGCCGGGATCGTGCTGTTCGTGCTCGAGGCGAACAAGTCGAACGACATCGTGTCGGTGATAAACGACGTGGCCGAGGCGCTCGCGGGCCCGTTCGAGGACCTCTTCACCCTCGACGAGCAAAAGCTCGAGGTGGCCGTCAACTGGGGACTTGCGGCGCTCGTCTACGCGATCGTGGGGCGCGTGCTCGCGCGTCTCGCGGCGCCCTGAGCGCGTAGCCCGAGGAAGCCCGGGGGTCAGGCGACTGTGGGGGGTTTACGCCGGCGCACGCCGGGAACCAACCTTGTACAGACCGTCGAGGCCGGTCGGCAACCTTGGTTCCCCTGCCCCGCCTCGATGTCAGCGGGCCCGGCCTAAAGCCGGGCCCGCTCTCGTGGTGAGGCGGGCCTACGGATAGATGTCGCCGTCCTTCCCCGCCACGAAGATCGCCGTGACGGGGCAGTTCTCCGCCGCCTCGACGATCCCGTCGGTGGGCGCGGCGTCGGGGTCGAGCACGATTGCCTTGCCCCCGTCGTCGAGCGCGAAGACCTCGGGTTGAGTGTCCACGCAGTCCCCCGAGCCGATACAGAGGTCGCGGTCCACCTCGATCCTGATCCGATTCACCTCGGAGAGCTCGTCGGCCATCGCCGGCCAACCGTAGCGGGGGCGCGCCCGCCCACCGCGGCCGCGGGCAATAGAATGCCGCGACGTGAGCGAACGCATGGCCGAACGGGTCGTGGTGATCACCATGCGCCTCCTGGCGGCCTCGTTCGCGGTCGTCGGGATCCTGTTCATCACGACGCCGGACGGCGTCATCGCGGCGATCGACGACTCCGGGGCCGCCATCGGCGACTTCGCGCCGGGAGCCGACGCTGAGCAGAAGCTGTGGCTCGGCCTCGCCTTTGCCTACATGGTGGTGATCACGGGCATCGCGCTGATCGTGCAGGCCGACGTCGGCCGCTTTCGCCCCCTGCTGCTCCTGCTCGCCGCCGGGAAGGCCGCCTCGTCGCTGGCGGCGGGCGCCTTCTTCCTGTTCGACGAGGACGCATTCGCGTACCTCCTCAACTTCGTCGTCGACGGCAGCCTCGTCGGCGTCGCGCTTGCCTGCTGGGTCCTCGCCGGGCGCCTCGAGCGCCCGCGCGCCCTGGCCCCCACCGCGCCCGGCTGAAGGGGCGCGCCGGGCCTCGCGGCGCCGGGACGCAGGACGCTGGCCGCGTTCGCAGAGGCGCTGATCCCGCCCGGCGGCCGGCTGCCGGCCGCGGGCGAGGGGCGCGGCGGCGTGCCGGTCGTCGATCCCGTCGCCGGGATGCTCGCGGGCGTGCCGCGGCGGACGCGGCAGGTCGTGGCTGTCGCGCTGCGCGCCTTTGAGCACACGACCTTCCCGCGCCGCTTCTCGCGCCTGCCCGAGGATCGGCGCGCTCGCCACATCGACCGGCTTGAGCGCAGCAGGTTCAGCCCGATCCGCGACCTGGCGCTGCTGCTCAAGGGGCTGACCTGCTTCGCCTACGGGCGCGACCCGGCGGTGGAGGAAGCGGTCGGGACGGCGCCTCGCTGCGCAGTGGGCGGCACCCGTCCGGATCCCTCCTGGGAGGCGCAGGCACCGCCGCTCGACCCCGCCGCGCTCGTGGCCCCGGCCGACGTCGAGCGCTGCGACGCGGTCGTGGTCGGGTCGGGCGCCGGCGGGGCGAGCGCGGCGCGCGTCCTCGCCGAGCGCGGACTCGACGTGATCGTGGTCGAGGAGGGCGGCTACCACGACGCCGCGAGCTTCTCGCAGGACCCGATCGACGCCCTGCGCACCCTCTATCGCGACGGCGGGCTGACCTTCTGCGAGGGCCGCCCCGGCATCCCGCTGCCGGTGGGCCGGTGCGTGGGCGGCACCACAGTCGTCAACTCCGGCACCTGCCTGCGCCCGCCCGCGGACGTGCTGATGCGCTGGCGCGACGAGCACGGCATCGGCTGGGCCACCGACCTCGAGCGCGAGCTCGGCGAGGTCGAGCGCGCTCTGCACGTCGCGCCGGTGGATCCCGCCACGGCCGGGCGCAACGCCGAGCTCTGCCGCGCCGGCGCCGACGCGCTGGGGGCCTCCAACGGCCCGCTCCCGCGCAACGCCGGCCGCGTGACCTGCTGCGGGTCGTGTCCGACCGGGTGCGCGATCGACGCCAAGCAGGCGATGCACGTCTCCGAGCTCCCGCGCGCCGCGGCCGCCGGGGCGCGAATCAGGGCCGGCGCCCGCGTCGAGCGCGTCATCCTCGAGGACGGTCGCGCCGTCGGCGTGGCCGCCAGGACCGCCGGCGGTGAGCGCTACGAGGTGCGTGCGCGGGCGGTCGTGCTCGCGGGTGGGGCCCTCGGAACCCCGGAGCTCCTGCTGCGCCAGCGCCTGGCGGACCGGTCGGGTCAGGTCGGCCGCAACCTGCGCGTCCATCCCGCGTGCTGGGTGGGGGCCCTCTACGACGAGGAGGTGCGCGGCTGGGAGGGCGTGATGCAGAGCTGGTACGTGGACGAGTGGAACGATCGCGGGCTTTTCCTCGAGGCGACGTTCACGCCGCTCCCGTTCGGCGCCCACTGGCTGCGCGGCGCGGGCGCGGGCTTCAAGGCGCGGCTCGAGCGCTTTGACCGCATGGGCGTGATCGGAGTCCACCTGTCCGAGCGCACCGCGGGACGGCTGCGGCTGACCGGCGGTCGGCTCCGGATTCGCTACCGCCTACGCGAGGACGACGCCGCGGCCCTGCGCTTCGGGATCGCGCGCGCCTGCGAGATCCACTTCGCGGCCGGCGCGCGGGAGGCCTACCCGCAGCTCGGCCGCGTGCCGGCGCTGCGACCCGGCGAGGAGGGCCGGCTCGTCGAGCGCGCACGCACCCGCCCGGGCGAGCTCCGGCTCGAGGGCTTCCACCCGATGGGCACGGCGCGGATGGGCGCCGACCGCCACTCATCGGTGGTGGCCCCCTCCGGCGAGACGCACGACGTGCCGGGCCTGCATGTCGCCGACGCGAGCCTGTTCCCGAGCGCCGTCAGGGTCAACCCGATGGTGACGATCATGGCCTTCGCGCGGCGCGTGGCGAGCGGGCTCGCCGAGCAGCTCGCGTAGCCGGATTTCTCCACGTGCGCCGCGCGCCGCGTTTGCGGGCAGCCCATTGCAATCCGGCTGCCTCCCGCGCTACGCTCGCGAGCCGACATGGAAGTCCTCTTCGGCGTGCTCTTGGCGATTGCGGTGCTGGTCGTCGTCCTCGCCGCCAAGCGCGGGGCCGAGGCGGCTCAGCGCGACCGCAGCGCGAACCTCAGGGAAGTGCCAGCCCGCCCGATCTCCGCGGCCGGGTCGGTGGGCGCTCGCGCCCCGACGGGCTCCGTCTTCTCGGTGCCCCCGCCGGGGCGAGAACGGCGGCTCGACCCAGCCTCGACGCGCGCGGCCGTCACCGGGCGCAACGGCGACCCGAGCGGAACCACGACGTCGCGGCGATCGCAGGCCGCCAGCGCCGCCGGAGTGACCGCGCAGGCGACTCCGGTTGCCTCGAGCCCCGCCGGAGAGGCACCCAGCCGGCCCCGGGTCGAGCCCGACTCCTGGTGGGACACCTCCGCGCGTCCGGCGAACCGAGCGCCGTCACGCCCCGCCGTGCGCAGGGAGCTGCCGGCGATCGACCTGAACGCGGCGACCGTAGAGGAGCTCCAGGGCCTCCCCGGAATCGGGGTACGCGCCGCGAACCGCATCGTCGAGCACCGCGAACGGCACGGCCGCTTCCACGCGGTCGACGACCTCGAGGCCGTGGAGGGCTTCGACCGCCACCGCGTGGCCCGCCTGGCCC
>JBPCMT010000221.1:0-3213 GCA_051001995.1 Thermoleophilaceae bacterium | reverse complement strand
GTAAGCCTTTGGCGGTGGCAGGTGCCTTCGACGGTCTGATCGTCGACGCCCGCTTTCCACAGCGGCTCTGCGAGCGGCGTGCGCCCTCCGGAGACGGCAGCGGCGGAGGCGAATGACCCGGCGAACGGCCGGCTACGTACCACCCATCAGCCCCACCGGGGGCATCGAAAGAAGGAACTCAGCATGACCGCCAGCACCCGGGGCGTGGCTCAGGCGCCCGACGCAACGACCGACTCCCTCGAGCTGTTCATGGCGAACGCGAGGCGATACCCGCTGCTCACCGCGGCGGAGGAGATCGAGCTCGCCCAGGCCATCGAGCGGGGCGATCTCGCCGCCAAGGAGCGGCTCATCAACTCGAACCTCCGCCTGGTGATCTCGCTTGCCCGCAAGTACCAGGGCTACGGGCTTCCGCTGACCGACCTCGTCCAGGAGGGCGTGCTCGGGCTGATCCGCGCGGTCGAGAAGTTCGACTGGCGCAAGGGCTACAAGTTCTCGACGTACGGGACGCTGTGGATTCGCCAGGCGCTCCAGCGCGGGCTCGCGAACTCGGGTCGCACCGTCCGGCTTCCGGTCCACATCGACTCGAGGTCGCGCAAGATCGCCCGCACCGAGCGCGAGCTCGCCGCCAGGCTGGGGCGCGATCCGAGTCTCGACGAAATCGCCGCGGCCGTCGAGCTGTCCGCCGAGGAGGTCGAGCTGATCAGGTCGGTCGATAAGGCTCCCGCGAGCCTCGACAAGCCGGTTGGCGACTCCGACGACTCTGGCGCTCTCGGCGATCTGATCGCGGGCGAGGGCCCGAGCCCTGAGAGCGAGATGCTCGAGACGGTCGAGGAGCGCGGGATCGAGGATGCCCTGGTGAGGTTGCCGGCCGACGAGCGCAAGGTCGTGCGCCTTCGCTTCGGCCTCGGCGGTGAGCAGCCCGCCGCCCTCTCGGAGGCCGGCCGCAGGCTCGGGATCTCGGGCGAGCGCGTGCGCCAGCTGGAGCAACGCGCTCTCGAGCGCCTGGCCGGCGATGAGGAGCTGCGCTCCCTGCGCGAGGCCGCCTGAGACGCACGCCGGCTGCCGGCGTTTTGCGCGAAGATCGTCGAGGAGTTCGCCGAGGGCGAGCACCAGGTGCACGACGAGGGCGCCACGGCCGCGGCCTCGTAGGCAGCGTCAAGGCGCGGCGGCTGTTCCCACGCGGGCGCGGCGGCCGCCGTGGGCTCGCGGCTGCCAGTATGCGGCGCATGCCCGCCCGAAGGGACCCTCGGCCGGCCGGCGCCACCGCGTGAGCGCGCGCGTGCGTGTCGGCTACCCGCAGAGCGCCGGCCGGGCACCCGACGAGGACGCGCTGGCTGTGCTCGACGTGAACCTGCTCGGCGCCTGGCGCGTCACCGCCGCCGCGCTGCCGGCGCTGCGCGAGTCCGGCGGGCGCGTGATCAACGTCGCCTCCGGCCTCGCCGTCTTCACGATCCCCTTCGCGACCGCCTACTGCATCAGCAAGCGAGGTCTGGTTGCCTACTCCGACGCCCTGCGCCTCGAGCATGGCGACCGGGTGACCGTCACGACGGTCTACCCCGGCTACATCCGCACCCCGATTCACGAGCGCTCCGCGGCTGAGGGGGTCGCGCTCGAGGGAGCGATACCGGCCGAGCGCCTCGAGGATGCCGCCCGCGCGATCGCGCGCGCCTCGCTGGATGCCCCGGTGCGCGATCTCGCCACCACGCGACGCGGCACGGTGGCCTACGCGGCGCTGCCGCGGTTGTCCCGGCGCCTGGTCGACCGCTTCACGCGGGCGCGGCTTCGCGTCCTCGCGGCGTCGGGGCACTTCGAGGGCTCGGCCCTCACGCGCGACTGGGTCGCGCGCATGCTCGGTTCGTAACCGAGGGCCGCCCGAGCAGGTTCCTCCTCCGTGGCTGGTTCTCGATCCGTCGGGGCGCCCCGGAGCGTCACTGGCGACGCACGCGGCTCCAGGTTATTGTGGTCTCGCTTGCGGCGGGCCCGACGGTTTTGGATCGCGTGCGCGAGCGCTGAGGAAACTCGATCAAGGAGGCACGGCGATGAGGGAACGCTCGGCCCAACTCGCTTCGCTGACCGGACTGGCCGCCGTCGCGCTGCTCGTGGTGTCGGCCATCGTGGGCGGTGAGACGCCCGGCGCCGACGAGACGGCCGATGCGGTCGTCTCCTTCTACCTGGAGGACGAGAGCGCTCAGACCACGTCGTCGATCCTGGCTGCCTACGGCGCCCTCTTCCTGATCTTCTTCGTGTCCGTGCTTCGCGGGCGGCTGCGTCGTGAGGAGGGTGTCGGAGGCGCCGCATCGGCGACGGCCTTCGCGGGTGGGCTCATCCTTGCGCTCGGCCTCCTCCTGTTCGCTGGGTTGACCTTCACCTTGGCGGATGCGGCGGGCACCCTGGACCCCTCCGCGGCGCAGGCGATCAGCGCCCTCAACTCCAACCTCTTCTTCCCCACCGCGGCGGGAACCGAGGCGCTCCTCATCGGCGCCGGGATAGCGATGATCCGGGGAGCCGCATTTCCGACCTGGCTCGGCGCGGTCGCGATCGTGATCGCGATCCTCGGACTCACCCCAATCGGGTTCTTCGCCCTGCTGGCGGCCCTCGTGTGGATCGTCGTCGTCAGCGTCCTGATGGCGCTACGGCCCGCCGACCGCCGCACTCCTCCGGCCGCGGCCGCTCCCGACCACGGCTAGGGCCGGAGGCCGCCGAGCCTGGCACGGATCTGTTGTGGGGTCCTCCACGGCGCACGGGCCTCGGAGAACTCCGCTGGCGGTTGCGCTCGTACATACTGAGGGCATGACCCACGACGAACGGATTGACGAACCCCACTTCACCGCACCCGAGCAGCGGCTCAGCGACGGTGAGTCCGAAGGCGTCGGCCCGGTGCGGCCGATGGACCCATCGCGGCGTCAGGCGCAGCCGAACGACCCCGCCGGGCCGGGCCCTCCCTCCCGCCCCGCGGACGCACCGGATACGCCCGCTTCCGCGCCGTCGCGCCGGCTGCCGCCGCAGCCGCCCGCCCGCCCATCGTCGGCCGCCTCCCGCCCGGGCACTCGCCGCTCGCGCAGCGCCGTCGGGGCTGTCGACCGCGTGCGCCGGACCGACTTTCCGGTTGCGCTGTGCGGCTATGACCGCGCCGCGGTGGACGCCTACGTGGGCGAGGTTGCGCAGCTCGGCGCCGAGCTCGAGGCCACGCAGCTACCTGAGACGGTCGTCGAG
>JBPCMT010000220.1:0-16485 GCA_051001995.1 Thermoleophilaceae bacterium | reverse complement strand
GCGGTCGCGATGCCGGCCGACTCCTGGCCGCGGTGCTGGAGCGCGTAGAGCGCGAAGTAGGCGAGCCGGGCGACCTCGCGCTCGGGAGCGTAGGTGCCGAACACCCCGCACTCGTCGCGCGGGCCGTCGCGGAGGTCGACCATTTCCGAGGCCGGGATCGGCTTCGAGGGAGTCATGAGAGGAGGTTGGGAAGGGCACCTTCCCGGGCGGTCGCGAGATCCTCGACCGGTACCCGCAGCGTAGCAGCGAAGACCTGGATATCCAGCGTATTTCCGCCGACCGTGCCGAGGGTCAGGACCGGGGTGTCGCCGGCCGTCTCGGCGAGCTCGGCGATCGCCGCGGGCGGGCCCGACACCACCACCCCTCCCGGTGCCTCGCCGAACAGCCGAACGTCGCTCGGCGCCGGAAGCGGGAGGGGCTCTACCCCGGTCGCGTCCCACTCCACGCGCGCCCCGAGCGCGCCTGCCGCGCAGCACTCGGCGAGCGCGCAGGCGAGCCCGCCGTCGGAGACGTCGTGCGCGGAGGCCAGCTTCCCGCTGCGAACCGCCTCGCGGACCACCGCGAGCGCGCGGGCCTGCGCCGCGAGGTCGATCTGCGGCAATCCGTCCGCCAGCCTCCCCCAGTGCTTGTCGAGCTCCGAGCCCGCGAGCGCCGGCTCGAACGGGCCGACCAGTGCGATCGCGTGGCCGTCCTCGCGAAAGGCGATTCCCGCGGCGCGGGTCGCGTCGGGCAGGCGCCCGACCATCCCGACGACCGGCGTCGGGTGGATCGGCCCGCCGCCGCCCTCGTTGTAGAGCGAGACGTTGCCGCCGACAACCGGAACGTCGAGCGCGCGGCAGGCGTCCGCGAGGCCCTCGACGGCGCGCTCGAGCTGCCACGCGACGGCCGGCTTCTTCGGGTTGCCAAAGTTGAGGCAGTTGGTCAGCCCCAGCGGCTCGGCACCGACGCAGGCGAGGTTGCGCGCGCACTCGAGAACCGCCTCGACGGCCCCGACGTACGGATCGCACGCGGTGCGACGGCCGTTGCCGTCGATCGCGACGGCGATCGCGGGGCCGCTTTCAGAATCCGGAGCGAGGAGCAGCACGGCGGCGTCCGCTTCGTCGGGCCGGCGCACGGTCCGCGACCCCACGAGCGCGTCGTACTGCTCGAAGGCCCAGCGCTTGCTCGCCAGGTTCGGGGCGCCGAGCAACGCGAGCAGGGTCTCCCCCGGGTCACGGTGGTCGGGAAGGTTTTGCGGTGGCCCTGTCCGGTCGGCGGGCGCGGCGGGCTCGAGGTCGTAGAGCGGGCACTCGTCGACCAGCGCCGTTACCGGCATGTCGCCGGCGAGCTCCCCGCCCCCGAAAACCCGCAGGCGTCCGCTGCCGGTCACCGAGCCGATCGCGCTGGCTCGAACCTCCCAGCGCGCGCACACGGCCAGCATGTCGTCGAGCCGCTCGGGCTCCACGACGCAGAGCATCCGCTCCTGGGACTCCGAGATCATCACCTCGAACGGCTCCATCCCCTGCTCGCGAAGCGGGACCCGGTCCACGTCGAGGTCGACGCCGACCGCGCCCTTCGAGGCCATCTCGGACGCGCTCGACGAGAGCCCGGCCGCGCCCAGATCCTGGAGCGACACGAGCAGCTCCGCCTCGAGCAGCTCGAGCGAGCACTCGAGCAGCTTCTCCTCCTCGAAGGGGTCGCCGATCTGGACGGTTGGCCGCTTCGACTCGTCCTCCTCGGACAGTTCCGCGCTCGCGAGCACGGAGGCGCCGCCGATGCCGTCGCGGCCGGTCAGCGCCCCGAACAGGACCACGACGTTGCCGGGCCCCGCCGCGGCGCTACGGATCAGCCGCTCTCGCGGGGCGATGCCCACGCACATCGCGTTGACGAGGCAGTTCTGCTCGTAGGCGCGCTCGAAGTAGATCTCGCCGCCGACCGTCGGCACGCCGATCGAGTTGCCGTAGTGCCCGATCCCCCTCACCGCGCCGTCGAACAGGTAGCGCGAGCGCGACGAGTCGAGCTCGCCGAAGCGCAGCGAGTCGAGCACCGCGATCGGGCGCGCGCCGACCGCGAAGATGTCGCGCAGGATCCCGCCGACCCCGGTGGCAGCGCCCTGGAACGGCTCGACCGCGCTCGGGTGGTTGTGCGACTCGACCTTGAACGCCACCGCCAGGCCGTCGCCGACGTCGACGGCACCGGCGTTCTCGCCCGGCCCCATCACGACCGCGGGCCCCTCGGTCGGAAGCCGCCGGAGCAGCTTGCGGGAATGCTTGTACGCGCAGTGCTCGGACCACATCAGCGAGAAGACCGCGAGCTCGAGCCCGTTCGGCTCGCGCCCAAGCCGGTCCTCGACCTGCTCGTACTCCCAGTCGGTGAGGCCCAGATCGCGGTGACGCGCCGGCGCCGCTTGGGACGTCACGCCGCGGCGAGCTCCGGCGCCCGCGCCAGTGAGGCGAACAACGCGTTGCCGTCGCTCGATCCCGTCAGCGGATCAACGGCGTGCTCGGGGTGGGGCATCAGTCCCAGCACGTTGCGCCCGTCGTTGACCACGCCCGCGATGTCGCGAGCCGAGCCGTTCGGGTTCTGTCCCTCCCCGTAGCGAAGCGCGACCAGCCCGTCGGACTCGAGCTCGTCGAGCTGGCGCTCCGGCGCCTGGAAGCGCCCGCTGCCGTGCTTGACCGGGAGCGAAAGCACGTCCCCTCGCGCGCGGGTGCGCGTGAACGGCGTGTCGGCGGACTCGACGGTCAGGCGAACCTGCCGGCAGACGAAGCGCAGCGCCGCGTTCGGGAGCAGGGCGCCCGGCAGCAGCCCGGCCTCGCAAAGAACCTGGAAGCCGTTGCAGATCCCGAGCACCGGGCCGCCGTCGCGCGCGAACGCCGCGACCGAGTCCATCACCGGAGCGAAGCGCGCGATCGCCCCGGCGCGCAGGTAGTCGCCGTAGGTGAAGCCGCCGGGGATGACGATCGCGTCCACGTCGTGCAGGTCGCGCTCGGCGTGCCAGAGCAACTCGGCCTCGCCGTGGCGGCGGCAGGCGAGCAGCGCGTCGACCTCGTCGCACGAGCCCGGAAACCTGATGACCCCAAACCTCATCTCGCCGACTCGGTGTCGAGCAGCACGACTTCGTAGTCCTCGACGAGCGGGTTTGCCAGCAGCTTCTCGCACATCTCCTCCATGCGCGCGGGGTTCTCGACGTCGAGCTCCACGAGCCTTCCCACGCGCACGTCCGAGACGCCTGTGAAGCCGAGCGCCGGGAGCGCCCGCTCCACGGTCTGGCCCTGCGGGTCGAGGATGCCCTCCTTCGGCCTGATCAGCACACGCGCGCGCACGCGACCACCTCTGGCGAAGGGCGCCTCACGAGCCCGCGCCGCGATCGAGCCAGCTCGCGAACGGCTGTGCCGTGATCCGCTCGTAGGCGTCCACGTAGCGCCGCCGCGTCCCCTCGACGACGTCGTCGGGGAGAGCCGGCGCGGGCGCCGTCTTGTCCCAGCCCGACCCCGACGCCCAGTCGCGCACGTACTGCTTGTCGAACGAAGGCTGCGGCCGCCCCGGCTCGTAGCCGTCCGCGGGCCAGAAGCGCGATGAGTCCGGCGTGACCAGCTCGTCGCCGAGCACGATCCGCCCGCCCTCGTCGCGGCCGAACTCGAGCTTCGTGTCGGCCAGGATGATCCCGCGCTCGCGTGCGTGGGCGGCGGCGTTGGAGTAGATCTCGATCGACAGTCGCTGGAGCTCCTCGACGAGGCCGCGGTCGCCCACGATCTCGACGGCCCGCTCGAGGTCCACGTTCTCGTCGTGGTCGCCGATCTCGGCCTTGGTCGCCGGCGTGAAGATCGGCTCGGGCAGCTGCTCGGACTCGCGCAAGCCCGCCCGCAGCGACACCCCGCAGACGGCGCCCGTAGCCCGGTAGTCCTTCCAGCCCGAGCCGGTGATGTAGCCACGGACGACGCACTCGATCGGGAACATCTCGAGCTTCCGAGCGAGCACCGCGCGGCCCCGCACCTCCTCCGGCACGTCGTCGTGCGAGACGACGTGGTTCGGGCAGATCGTCTCGGTGCGGTCAAACCAGAACGCCGACAGCCCGGTGAGCACCGCGCCCTTGCCGGGGATCGGCGTCGGGTGCACGACGTCGTAGGTCGAGATGCGGTCGGAGGCGACGAGCAGCAGCCGCTCGCCGGCCTCGTAGATGTCGCGGACCTTGCCGCTGTTGACCAGCTGGTGACCCTCGAGCGTGGCGGCAGCGCTCACGAATCGAGGCTACCAACCGACGTGGTCGCCTCCGACTAGTCGAGCGAGTCCAGCCGCCCGATGATCTCGTCGGCGTGGCGGGTGAACGCCCCGGGGTCGAAGACGGCGTCGAGGTCGAGCTGCGGCGCCGCCTTCGCGAGCAGATCGCGGAACGAGACGCCCTCGTCCCACGCGCGCTGCGCCGCCTCCTGCACCAGCTGATAGGCCTCCTCGCGCGTGCTCCCGGCCTCCACGAGCGCCAGCAGCGCGCGCTGGGAGTAGAGCGCCCCGTGGGTGGCGTCGAGGTTGGCTCGCATCCGCTCGGCATCCACGGTCATGCCCTCGACGACTCCGAGCGCCAGATGCTGCGTGTAGTCGAGCAGCGTGGTGGCGTCGGGCAGCGCCACCCGCTCGACCGACGAGTGGGAGATGTCGCGCTCGTGCCAGAGCGCCACGTCCTCGAGGCCGGCCTGCGCATACCCGCGCAGCAGCCGGGCGACGCCGGTGATCCGCTCGCAGACGATCGGGTTGCGCTTGTGCGGCATCGCCGACGATCCCTTCTGGCCGGCGCGAAACGGCTCTGAGACCTCCAGCACCTCCGTGCGCTGGAGGTGGCGCACCTCGGTGGCGAGGCGCTCGAGCCCGGCGCCGGCGAGCGCGAGCGCCGAGAGCAGCTCCGCGTGGCGGTCGCGCGGGACCACCTGAGTGGAGACCGGCTCGGGCTCGAGGCCGAGCCGCGCGAGCACGCGGCGCTCGAAGTCGGGGCTCGTGGCCGCGTAGGTCCCGACCGCCCCGGAGAGCGCACCGAAGCGAACCGCCTGAAAGGCTCGCTCGAGCCGGCTCAGGTTGCGGTCCGCCTCGAGCGCGAAGCCGGCGAGCTTGAGCCCGAAGGTGGTGGGCTCGGCGTGGATGCCGTGGGTCCGACCCACGCACAGCGTCGCGCGATGCTCGCGGGCGCGCTCGGCGAGCGTGTCTCGGAGGCGACGGGCGCCCGCCACGATGACCTCCGCGGCCGCCCGCAGCTGGAGCGCCAGTGCCGTATCGAGCACGTCGGAGCTCGTGAGGCCGAAGTGAATCCATCGTCCCGCCGGTCCCGCCGACTCGGACAGAACGTCCACGAAGGCCGCCACGTCGTGGTTGGTGATGCGTTCGCGCTCGGCCACCGCCGACACCGTGAAGGCGGCGTCGCGGATCGCGGCCAGCTCCTCGGGCGCGGGACCCTCCATCTCCTCGCACGCGGCGACCTCGACCCTGTGCCAGGCCTCCATCCGCGCCTCGTCGCTCCAGATCTCCGCGAGCTCGGGACGCGTGTAGCGGGCGATCACTTGACGAGCGTATCCGGGCGCGCCCCTGAACCTTTTGCGGCGTCCGCGCCGAATCCAGGTACGAACGATCGAGCCGGCCCGCAGGCGTGGGCCGCGAAAGGGAGGAACCATGGGAACCAGGAACAAGCTGATCGGCGCGAGCACCGCGGCGGTCGCCGCGCTCGCGGTGGCGGCCCCCGGCGCGTCGGCGACGGAGCTCTTCGCCGGCACCGCCGGCAAGGAGAGGCTCGTCGTCTTCTCGAGCAAGAACCCCGGCGATGTCGACGGGGCCAAAGTGAGGGGCCTCGCCGCCGGCGACCGGATCACCGGGCTCGACGTCCGGCCCTGCACCCGGCGCGTCTACGCGCAGGGCACGGCCGAAGACACGAGCCGGCTCTACCAGCTGCGGCTGCGGGTTCGCGAGGGCCGGGTGCAGATCAGGGGCGAGGTGAGGGCGAGGCCGCTCGGGATGCGCTACATGACCGACGGCAGGTTCTTCGGGTTCGACTTCAACCCGACAGTGGACCGGATCCGCGTCGTCAGCGAGGCTGACGAGAACAAGCGCGTGAGCCCGGGCGAAGGCGGCACGCGGTGCCCTGAGGAGGAGACCCCGCGAGCCGGCACCGTGACCGAGGACCTGCCGCTCCAGTACGCGCTGACCGACGAGAACGTGCTCGAGAACCCGACGGTCGTGGGCTCCGGGTACACGAACAACCGCGCCGGGGCGACCGAGACCGAGCTGTACGGGATCGACGCCGGCCTCGACGTGCTCGTCGAGCAGGACCCGCCGAACAACGGCACCCTCAACACGGTCGGCGAGCTTGGCGTGGACGCGACTCGCGCCCTCGGCTTCGACGTCGCGCGCGACGGCCGCGCGTGGGCGGCGATCCGGCGGGCGGGCGGCAATCGCTCGCTGCTCTACCGGGTGAACCTGGACCGGGGCAAGGTCCGCAAGGTCGGCCGCATCGGCGGCCCGGAGCGGATCCAGACGCTCGCGACGCTCGGACGCGTCCGCTAGCCGGGCCGCGGGGAACGGATCGGGAACCACGGCGGAGCGACACTGCTCCCGCCGTGGTCTTCCTCGCGGGCGCCGCGCTCGCGCTGGCGGCCGGCTCAGCCCTCGATGATGCGGGCGGCGAGCACGGCCGCATTGCGGGCGGCGTTGACGCCGACGCAGGCCACCGGTACGCCCGGCGGCATCTGCGCAATCGCGAGCAGCGCGTCCAGCCCGCCGGCGACCGAGTTACCGCTCGTCAGCGGGACGCCGATCACCGGCAGCTCTGTGTGCGCCGCCACGACGCCGGGCAGCGCCGCCGACAGGCCCGCCCCCGCGACGATCACGCGCAGGCCCCGCATGGCGGCGTTTCGCGCGTAGTCGGCCACCGTATCCGGGTCGCGGTGGGCGCTCATGACGCGCACCTCGTGCCGGATGCCGCGCTCCTCGAGCTCGCGGCCGGCGGGCTCCATCGCCGCCATGTCGCTCTTTGACCCCATCACGATTCCGACGCGCGGAGCGTCGGCGTCGAGCTCCTCGAAGGCCTCCTCGACCTCGGCCTCCGTCTGCGGGTCGGGCGGGAGCGGCTCCGGCGGTGGGACCGCCGCCTCGGTGGCCGGCGCGGGGCGCTCGCCGGCCGGGGTTTCGCGGGGCTCGCGCATCACGCCCTCGCCGCCATCGTCTCTTCGGCGTGCGCGCCGATGTCGTGCCGGAACTGCTTGCCGTCGAACTCGATCCGGTCCGCCGCCTCGTACGCCCGCCTGCGTGCCTCGGCCGGGCCGTCGCCGATCCCGGTGACGCTCAGCACGCGCCCGCCGGCCGTGACCACGGCGCCGTCGCGCTCGGCGGTGCCGGCGTGGAGCACCTCGGTGTGGAGGGAGTCGACCGCGGCCAGGCCGTCGATCGGGTCGCCCGCCGACGACGACTGCGGGTAGCCGCGCGAGGCGAGCACGACCGTGACCGCCCAGGACGAGGACCACGCGAGCCTCACGTCCTCGAGCCCGCCCGGCTGGGTCGCCCGACTCATCAGATCAAGCAGGTCGGAGCGCAGCCGCGGCAGCACCGCCTGCGTCTCGGGGTCGCCGAAGCGGCAGTTGTACTCGAGCATGCGCGGCCCGGCCGCCGTCGTCATCAGGCCGGCGTAGAGCACGCCGTGGTAGGGGGTGCCGCGGCGGCGCAGCTCGTCCACGACCGGCTGATGGACGGCGCGGGCGAGCACCTCCGCGTGACCCTGCTCGATACCTGGCACCGGCGAGAAGCTTCCCATGCCGCCCGTGTTGGGGCCCGCGTCGCCGTCGCCGATCCGCTTGTAGTCGCGCGCGGGGGCCATCGGGACGGCGCGCTCGCCGTCGCACAGCGCCAGCAGGGAGAGCTCCTCCCCCTCGAGGTGCTCCTCGAGCAGGACGTCGGTCTCGCCAAAGCGGCGCTCCACGAACAGCTCGTCGAGCGCCTCGCGCGCCTCGGCCTCGGATTCGCAGATCAGGACGCCCTTCCCCGCCGCGAGGACGTCGGCCTTGAGCACCGCCGGGTACGACGCGCACGCCAGGTGCTCGCGCGCCTCGGCGGCGCTTCGCAGCAGGACGTGCGAAGCCGTGGGCACGCCCACAGCCCGCATCAGCTCCTTCGCGTACGCCTTCGAGCCCTCCACGCGCGCGGCCTCGGCGCTCGGCCCGAACGCGCGCACCCCGGCGTCCGCGAGCCGATCCACCAGGCCCGCGACCAGCGGAGCCTCGGGACCCACCACCGCAAGGTCGCAGCGTTCGTCGCGGGCGGCGCGGACGAGCCCGTCCACGTCGTCGGCGGCGATGTCGAGGCACGGCACCCGGTCACGCGCTATGCCGGCGTTGCCGGGCGCGCACAACAGCTCGGGCGCCCGCGGGCTCCGCAGCAGCGAGCGCACCAGCGCGTGCTCACGCCCGCCGCCACCGACGACCAGCACCCTGGTCACGGCCGTCCTCGCGGGGCGCTCCCCCTCGACAGCGTGGAGCTGCGGGACATCTAGAGCGCGGAGATGAAGTCGTCCATCGGGATCGCGGCGAGCGATTCGTACCTGGCGGTGCCGCGGGAGCCGAGCTCGAGGGAGATACGCGCCATCGTCAGCTCGTCGGGCGCCTCGATCACGTTGACGAAGTCGAACCTGCCGAGCACGGCCCACTGCGCCTTGACGGTCGCGCCGAGCTGCTCGATCTCCTTGTTGACCTCCTTGATGCGGGACGGGTTGTTCTTGATCGTCTGAACGCCCTCCGGGGTCAGCGTGCTGAGCATCACGTAGGTCGGCATCTCTCCCTTTCGTCGCTGGCGGCGTTGCAGCTCGGGTTCTCGCATCTTTGCCGTGCCGATGCAACCCGATGGCGGAGAGCGGGCGCGGGCGCGTCCCTAAGCTCGTGACATGACCCGGCTGTCGATCGCATCCGCCGCGCTCGTCGCGCTGCTGCTGGCGCACGTCGCGGACCACGCATTGCGCCAGGACACGGCCGTGCCGGGCGCGCTCGGCGCCTTCGGGCTCGCCGGCACGGCGCTCGCGATCGCGGTCCTGGCGCTCGCCCTCGCGCGGCATCGATTGGCGCCCGCGGCCGCCGTGGCGCTCGGCGCCGGCACCGCGCTCGGGTTCGTGGCCGGGCACGTGCTCCCGGAGTGGAGCGCCTCGCTGAGCCTCCCGTACGCGGAGATCGGCGCCGATGCGCTGTCCTGGGCGAGCGTCGGCGCCGCGGTGGCCGCAGCGCTCTGGCTCGCGGTCGAAGGTGCCCGGGCGCGCCGCGGCGTCGGGCGGGCGGTCGCTGCGTCCGCCTGAGCCTACGCGGGGCGGAGTCGCGGCAGGACCCGCGGAAGCCACCAGAGCACGAGGCCGGCGGCGAGGCCGACCGTCAGGTTCGTCGCCAAGCCAAGCGCTCCAACCACGAGCGCCACAAGCCAGCTCTTAGGGTCCGTGAGGTCACGCAGCAAGCCGATGTGCAGCAGGCCGGCCACGGCCAGCAGGCCGGCCAGGATTGGGAGCGGGAAGGCGGTCAGCAGCGCCCCGAGGCCCGCACCGAGCGCCAAGGCCACGACCACCAGCACAGTCCCGATCATGATCGGGGCCCCCCCGGTGCGCGCTCCAAATGTCCTGTGGGCGGTCATGCCGCCGGCGCCATGACAGCACGGCATCCCGCCGACGGCTCCGGCGGCGAGGTTGGCGACGCCGAGCGTCGTGGCCAGGCGGCCCGGGGTCACACGCCGGGCGGCCGGCCCGAAGTACACGCGGGCGGCGTCCGCGGTGGCTAGGCAAGAGTTGGCGAACGACAGCGGCACCTGCGGCAGGACGAGCACGGTCAGCGCAGTGAGCAGCGCGGCGGCATCGACGTCGGGGATCGTCAGTGCCGATGGCCCGGCGGCGATCGAGCCGGAGGCTGTCGCGAGCATGACCAGCGTCCCGGCGCCGACGAGGACGAGCGAGATGGGAAGCCGCCGCCGGAGCGCGAGCAGGGCGGCCACGGCGACCGCTGCGGCGAGGAGCGCCGTAGCGGTTGGCAGCGCGTGCGCCGCGAAGGCCTCGGGTGGGTCGGTGACCAGTCCCCAGGCGATCTCGAGGAACAGCAGCCCGACGGTCAGCTGCACCCCACGGATCAGGGGGCGCGGGAACACGCGCGCCGCTCGGTCGAGCAGGCCGGTCCGGCCGAGCACCAGGAAGATGGAGCCCATCAGCAGTGCGCCCGCCGCGATCGTGTCGGGGCCCAGCCCGTGGGCGATGGCGATCGCGCCGAAGGCCTTGAGCGGCTGGACCGGCACGGGAAGCCGATAGATCAGGCCCACCGTTATGTACAGCAGCCCCGCAGGGAGCAGCACTGCGGTGGCCGATAGGCCATTGACCACGATCAGCGCGGCGGCGATCGGAAGCATCACGCCGAGATCCGCGACCGCACCCGCCGCTTCGGCCCGGTCGAGGGCGAGCGGCGCGAGGGCGCCATCCGCACTGTGGGTCTCGGCGGCGGGAAGGTGACGAGAGGGACGCTCGCGCGTGGCGCTCATCGATCGACCGCGCAGGAGCCGCCGAGCCTCACACGTCCGTGCTCACGACTGCCCGCGCTCGATCATCACCGACGTGGCCTTGACCGCGGCAACCGCCCGGACTCCCTCGGCGAGGCCGAGCTCCTCGATCGCGTCTCGCGTGATCGCGGCGGTCACGCGATGCGGCCCGGCCTCCAGCTCGACGAGGCCCATCACGCCGTCGATCTCGACCGAGCGCACGACTCCGGGAAAGCGGTTGCGCGCCGACAGCGCATCGCCCGTGCCGTGGCGCTCCGGCCCAGGACGCAGCCGGTCGACCTCGGCCACCCGCACCCTGCGTCGGTTGCGCGGGTCACGCACCGTTCGCAGCTTGCCGGCTCGGTCCCATCGCCGGAGCGTGTCCACGCTCACGCCGATCGCGCGCGCGGCCTCGCCCAAGGTCAGGTCGTCGCTCATGTGCGCCTAAGCATTGCATAGGCAGGCATGCGGTCAGAACGACGGTTGAGCGATTGTGCCCCTACAGCCGCCACAATCGCTCAGTCGTCGCCGTCCGGAGGAGCGCGGCAACGTCGGTCGCGCCCGCGGGACGCGCGTGTTGCGAGCGAGGGTGCCGGCGACCTAGGAGCCGGCCGCGGCCAGCGGCTCGGTGGCGGACGGCTCGCCGGCCCGGCCGGCGCCGTCGGGCCCCGCCTTCTCGAAGACCAGCTCGCCGCCCGAGGCGTCGACACGCACCGAGTCGCCCTCGCCGAAGCGCCCATCGAGCAGCGCCAGCGCGAGCTTGTCCACCAGCTGCTTCTGGATCACCCGCTTGAGCGGGCGCGCGCCGTAGGTGGGGTCGTAGCCGAGGTTGCTGATCAGCGTTCGCGCGTCGTCGGTGAGCTCGATCTCGACGCCGCGCTCGCGCACCCGGCGCGCGAGATGGTCCACCTGCACGCCCACGATGTGCGCGATCTCACCACGATCGAGCGGCTGGAACTGGACGATCTCGTCGAGACGGTTGACGAACTCGGGCTTGAACGTGGTCTCGACCCCCTCGATCCCGCCCGGGATGTTCGAGGTCATGATCAGCACCGCGTTCTTGAAGTCCACGGTCCGCCCCTGGCCGTCGGTCAGCCGGCCGTCGTCCGTCACCTGGAGCAGCACGTTGAAGACGTCGGCGTGCGCCTTCTCGATCTCATCGAGCAGCACGACCGAGTAGGGGCGGCGGCGCACGGCCTCGGTGAGCTGACCGCCCTCCTCGTAGCCGATGTACCCGGGTGGCGCGCCGACGAGACGGGCGACCGAGTGCTTCTCCATGTACTCGGACATGTCGATCCGGACCATCGCCTGCTCGGAGTCGAACATGAACTCCGCGAGTGCCCGTGCCAACTCGGTCTTGCCGACGCCGGTCGGGCCGACGAACAGGAAGGCGCCGATCGGGCGGTTCGGGTCCTGCAGGCCGGCGCGCGAGCGCCGCAGCGCGTTCGACACGGCGTCCACCGCGTCGTCCTGACCGATCACGCGATCGTGGAGGCGATCCTCCATGTGGACGAGCTTCTCGACCTCAGCCTCCATCAACCGCGAGACCGGAATCCCGGTCCACTTGGCCACCACCTCGGCGACGTCCTCGTCGTCGACTTCCTCCTTGAGCATCGTGCGGTCGACCTGCAGCTCCGCGAGTCGCGCCTCCTGCTCTGCCACCAGCCGCTCGAGCTCCGGGATCTCCCCGTAGCGCAGCTCGGCGGCGCGCTGGAGGTCGGCGTCGCGCTCGGCGCGCTCGGTGTCGCGGTGCGCCTGCTCGAGGCGCTCCTTGGCGTCGCGGATCGCGTCGATCGCCTCCTTCTCGCCCTGCCAGTGCGCCTTCATCTCGGACGACCGCTCGCGCAGCTCGGCCAGCTCGCGCTCGATCGCGTCGCGGCGTGCGACGCTTGCGTCGTCGGACTCCTTGCGCAGCGCTTGGCGCTCGATCTCGAGCTGCTGGATCCGGCGCTCGACCTCGTCGATCTCGAGCGGCATCGAGTCGATCTCGATTCGCAACCGCGAGGCCGACTCGTCGATCAGGTCGATCGCCTTGTCGGGCAGGAAGCGGTCGGCGATGTAGCGCTGCGAGAGGAGCGCCGCCGCGACGATCGCCGCATCCTGGATGCGGACGCCGTGGTGCACCTCGTAGCGCTCCTTGAGCCCGCGCAGGATCGCGATCGCGTCCTCGACCGACGGCTCCTCGACCAGCACCGGCTGGAAGCGCCGCTCGAGCGCCGCGTCCTTCTCGATGTGCTTGCGGTACTCGTTGAGCGTCGTCGCGCCGACCGCGCGCAGCTCGCCGCGCGCGAGCATCGGCTTGAGCAGGTTGGCGGCGTCCACGGCACCCTCGGCGGCGCCCGCGCCGACGATCGTGTGAAGCTCGTCCATGAAGAGGATGATCCGGCCGTCGGCGTCGGCGATCTCCTTGAGCACGGCCTTCAGGCGGTCCTCGAACTCGCCGCGGTACTTGGCGCCGGCCACCAGCGCGCCGATGTCGAGCGCCACGACCCGGCGGTCGCGCAACGAGTCGGGCACGTCACCGGAGACGATCCGCTGCGCGAGCCCCTCGGCGATCGCCGTCTTGCCCACACCGGGCTCCCCGATCAGGACCGGGTTGTTCTTGGTCCGGCGGGAGAGGACCTGGATCACGCGACGGATCTCGTCGTCGCGGCCGATGACGGGGTCGAGCTTGCCCTGCTCGGCGGCCTCGGTCAGGTCGCGGCCGAACTTCTCGAGCGCCTGGTAGCGGTCCTCGGGATTCTGGTCGGTGACCCGGTGCGGCCCGCGCACCTCGGACACCGCGGCGGCGAGCTGATCGCGCGAGGCGCCGGCGTCGACCCTCGGGTCGCTCGCGAGCGCGAGCAGCAGGTGCTCACTCGAGACGTACTCGTCGCCGAAGGACCGGGCCTCCTCGTCGGCGCGGCGCAGCAGCTCGCGCGTGGCGGCCGACATCGACGGGGCCGGGGCCGCCTCGCCGGTGACGGTCGGAAGCTCGTCGAGCCCCTGGTTCGCCTTCGTGCGAACGGCCTGAGGGTCTGCGCCAACCTTGCGGAGGACCGGCACGACGATGCCGCCCTCCTGCTCGAGCAGGGCAACGAGGAGGTGCGCGGGCGCGACCTCCGAGTTGCGGCGCGCGCTCGCGATCCGCTGCGCCGCTGCGAGCGCCTCCTGCGACTTGACGGTGAATCGATCAGCTTGCACAGAAAATCTAAGTGTCCTTATAGCGGACCTGAAACGGCGTGCCAAGCGCTGCGCCTACGCCCAATCCGTCGCCGCTTAGAACGGAAGCGATGAGTCTGATACCGCCTGGAGGTCTCATTCTCCAGCCGTCCACCGCCAACGAGCACAAAAGGTGAGAATGATGTCCATCGAACATGTCCTGGCCGTGGTGCCCGTCTCCGACCTCGAGCGGGCCGACGCGTGGTACGAGGCGCTCTTCGGGCGCCCCGCCGACAACCGGCCGATGCCGCGTCTGGCGGAGTGGCAAGTGACCGGCGCCGGCTGGGTGCAGGTCACAGTCGATCCGGACCGGGCCGGGTCCGGGCTGCTGAACCTCGCCGTGGACGATCTAGCGGCCACCAGGGACGAGCTCGCGACGCGCGGCGTGGATACCGCAGAGATCCAACCCGTCAGCAAAGGGGTCGAGCTGTCGGCGACCACCGACCCTGATGGCAACGCGCTCACGCTGATCGGCAACTTCCGCGTGAAGTACTAGCGCCGGGCTGGACGACCGCTCGCAGGCCGTCAGCGCTGGGAGCGTGTGATTCGTACCCGAACCGGGTCGCCGGCCCGCGCCGGCACCAGGGCCGACCCGGGCTCCTCGTACGGCACCAGCTCGCGCCGGTAGGAGCGCCGGACACGCTCGACGCCCTCGACCAGCTCGCGCTCCAGGCGCTCGGTCTGGCGCTCGAGCGTCCGCATCCGTGAGCGCATCCGCTCCATCTCCTGCTCGAGCTCGAACACGCGCTCCACGCCGGCCAGGTTCATGCCGAGCTCGGAGGTGAGCTCCTGGATGCGACGGAGTCGGTCCACGTCCGCCTGCGAGTAGAGGCGCGTCTTCTTCGCCGAGCGCTTCGGCGTGATCAGGCCGCGCGCCTCATAGATCCGCAGCGTCTGCGGATGCATCCCGGCGAGCTCGGCGGCGACCGAGATCATGAAGACCCCGCGCTGGCGGTCCACCTCGACGGCGAGCGCCCTCGAGCGCCGCGCCCCTGCGCGGCCGTCGGCGCCGCCCGCCATCAGGCCGCCCTCCCGCCGAACAGCCGCTCGCGCGGGTTGCCGTCCATGACCTCGGCCAAGCCCTCGACCGCCTCGCGCTGCTCACGGTTGAGCGACTGCGGCACATCGATCACGAGCCGGTAGTGAATGTCGCCGCGCCCGCGGCCCGAGAGCCGCGGCGGGCCCTCGCCGCGCAGCCGCTGCACGGTTCCGTGCTGCGTGCCGGCCGGCACCCGGATGCGCTTGGTGCCCGAGAGCGTCGGCACCTCGAGCGTCGCGCCGCGGATCGCCTCGACGATCGTGATCGGCACGTCCACGTCCAGGTTGTCGCCCCGCCGCCGGAAGACGGGCGACGAACGGACGTGGGTCACAACGTAGAGGTCGCCGGCCGGACCGCCGCGACGGCCGGGCTCGCCCTTGCCGGCCAGGCGGACGCGGCTGCCCTCGCGGACGCCGGCGGGGACGTTCGCACGGTAGCGCTTGACCTGCCGCGTCCGGCCCTGGCCGCCGCAGGTGCGGCAGGGATCCTCGATCTGCGTGCCGGTCCCGCCGCAGGTCCGGCACGGCTGGGAGATCGAGAACAGCCCCTGTCCCTCTGACTCGATGCCGCGACCCTGGCAGGTTCGGCAGACGGTCGGATTGGTGCCGGGCTTCGCGCCGGTGCCACCGCATGTGCGACAGGGCGCCTGGACCGGCACGGTGACCGCCACCTGAGCTCCCTCCATCGCCTGCTCGAAGGAGATGTGGATCTCGGTCTCGAGATCGCGGCCGCGCTCCTGCTGCGGCGTGCCCGATGGGCGGCCCGTGCCGCCGCCGAACAGGTCCGACAGGATGTCGCCGAAGCCGCCGAAGCCGCCGCGGAAGGAGTTCGGATCGAAGCCGCCGGCGCCGAACACGCCGCCGCCGGCGTCGAACTGGCGCCGCTTCTCAGGGTCCGACAGGATCGAGTAGGCCTCCTGGACCTCCTTGAAGCGATCCTCCGCGCCGGCGTCGTCGGGGTTGCGATCCGGGTGGTACTGGCGGGCCAGCTTGCGGTAGGCCTTCTTGATCTCCTCGTCGGTCGCCTTGCGATCGACTCGCAGGGTGTCGTAGGGGTCCTTGACCTGCGGCACCGAGACCTCCTACGCCGCCACCACGACGCGCGCCGGGCGCAGCACGGTCGCCTCGAGGCGGTAGCCCTTCTGGATCACGTCGAGCACGACGCCCGCGTCCGCGCCGTCCTCCGACCGCGTGGACAGCGCCTCGTGGACGTTCGGGTCGAACGGCTCGCCGGCGGGCTCGATCGCCGTCACGCCGCTGCGGTCGAGCGCCCCGAGCAGCTCCGAGTGAACGAGCCGGACGCCCTCGGCGAGGCTCGCCTCCTCCTCTTCGGCCGCGGCGAGCGCGCGCTCGAGGTTGTCGAGGACCGGCAGGAGCTCGGTGGCGAGCGCCGCCCTCGCCCGGGCACCAGCTGCCGCGATCTCGCGCGTGGCGCGCCTGCGGTAGTTGTCGAAGTCGGCCTGCGCGCGCTGCGCGAGCGCCAGGTACTCGTCGCGCTGCACCTCGGCGGCCGCGAGAGAATCGTCGTCGACCGTCTCGCCGTCGAGTGCCGCCTCGCCCCCGTCGCCATCCGGGGCCGGAGCCTCGGCCGGCGCGGCGGACACCTCCCGATCCGCCGTCTCGGGCGCCTCGTCCGCGTCTTCGCCATCCACGACCTGCTCGTCCTCAGGCTCGTCAGGTGCCGGGGGGGGGGGGGGGCGAAATAGAACACACGGAAGCCGCGGCGACCGCCGCATAAGTAAGAAT
>JBPCMT010000219.1:0-5701 GCA_051001995.1 Thermoleophilaceae bacterium | reverse complement strand
GCCGAAGCGCAAGGCGTCGCGGCTCGGAACCTTCGGCGAGGTGCTCTACGCGATGTCGCCGAAGACGGTGGACGTGATCCTGAACACCGCCTACAACCTCTTCCCGGAGTCGAAGGCCTCGCGCGGGGGGAAGGAGGAGCAGCCGAAGGAGCTGCCGGCCGGCGCTGACGGCGGCAAGGAGGACGAGATGTCCACCGAGGCGATCGCGATGGCGTACCTGATGAAGGGCGTGCACTTCTAGCCGAAAATCGCAGCCTCGCCAGGAGGCGTGTCCGCTCGCCCCCGGGGCTCGAGAGTCCGGCAGGCCCGGTGGCCTCTGCCGCCGAGAGCGGGCCTACTCGAGCAGGTGCGGGTACTGCTCTTCGAGCATTGCCCGGTACTTCGGGTAGACCCCCTTGGTGATCGGGACGAGGGCCAGCGCCTTCTTGACGTTGCCCGACGTCTTGATGCGGCGTCTCGCGATCGCCGTCGCGACGTTCTCCTTGCCCTGGAAGTAGCGGTTCGCGACCTTCGAGTCCATCTTCATCTGCACGTCGGGCTCCCAGTCCACGTCGTCGGACCAGTCCCACCGCAGGTGCTTGCCGTCCTCGACCCGCGGCGCGTAGGTGATGTTCACGACCATGTCAACGTCCGGGAACTCGAAGCGCTGGGGTGTCTCGGCGTCGCGGAGCTGCGGACCCATCTCCGGGTCGGTGCTCATCAGGTCGAACACCTTGTCCATCACCTCGCGGAACTCCTTGGGCGAGTCGAAGCTCATGCGCGCAACCCTATAGCCGTCAAACGAACGTCGGCCCGCGCTGGACGAGGTTCTCGTACAGCGTGCGCTGGATCGTCTCGCGGACCTGCTCGGCGATCTCGAGCACCAGCGTGCGGTCACCGGCACGCTCGGGGCCGTGCTGGCTCGTGTCGATCGGGTCGCAGAACTCGATCCGCCACTTCGACGGCAGCGGCACGATGCCCAGCGGGCCGAGCAGCGGAAAGGTCGGGGTGAGCGGAAAGTACGGGGCGCCGGTGAGCCGCGCGAGCAGCCGCGACTCGCCGATCTTGGGATAGATCTCCTCGCTGCCGACGACCGCCACCGGAACGATCGGCGCGCGCGTCCGCAGCGCCAGCTCGACGAAGCCGCCGCGGCCGAAGCGCTGGAGCCGGTAGCGGTCCTTGAAGTCCTTCCCGGCGCCCTTCACTCCCTCGGGGAAGACCGCCACCAGCCGATCCTGCTCCAGCAGCCGCCGCGCGTTGTGGGGTGTGGCCGACACGCCGCCCACCTTGCGCATCAGCACCGACACGTAGGGCAGCTGGAACGCCCAGTTGAGGACGAGGAAGCGGGGGTAGCGCGGGAGCGGGTGGTGGCGGAGGAGCGCCACCGACATCATCGTCGCGTCCCAGGGAAGGATGCCGGCGTGGTTGGCCACGAGCAGGACGCGACCGTGGGCCGGGACGCGCTCGACGCCGGTCGCCCGCACCCTCCACCAGCGGTCGTATAGGAGCTCGAGCAGCGGGAAGACGACCTCCGCGAACTCCTCGTCGAACCCCCACTCGTCCTCGGCGTAGTCGCCCCCGAGCCGCTCGACCGCGCGCTCGACCGCCCGGCGCGCGTCGCGCGGGAGCGCGGAGGCGGCTTCGGACAGCGCGACCGGAAGCTCCAGGCCGGCCTCGAGGCCGGAGCGCAGACGGCGGAGGAAGGCGATCGCGTCGTTCACGCGGCCGGCGGCTCGCTCGTCCGATCGCCAGGCGTGGCTCGGGCGGGGGCCCGTCGCGACCGAAGGTAGTCGGTCACCGCCGCCTCGGTCGTGAACCGCGGCCGAAAGCCAACCTCCCCGGTGAGCCGGGTGATATCGACCGCACGTCCGTAGCGGAGAAGGCGCCGGAAGTCCGGGGACAGCATCGGCATTCCAGCGCGGCGGCCCGCCTCGACCGTCGGCGCGAACAGCGGCGCCGGAAGCGGAAGCGTCGGGCGGCGCGCCATTCGCACCAGTTTGGTGAGGCCGATCGTGCCCTCGCTCGCCACGTTCACGGCCCCTCGCACCGGCCGCCTGACGGCCGCGACGAGGGCCTCGAGCCCGTCGGTCTCGTGGACGAACTGAAGTCGCGGGTCGAAGCCGAGATAGGTGGGCACGACCGGCGGCGAGAGGTAGCGCGTGACCTGGGTGTCGAGCGACGGTCCGATGGCGGGTTGGTAGCGCAGCATCGTGCATGTCACGGCGGGTCGGCGGCGCGCGTAACCGGCGAAGTAGTTCTCGATCTCGCCCACGTCGCGCTGAAAGCGCGTGCGCTGCGGATAGAGGCGGCTCATCTCCTCGGTGAAGAACTGGGGCGCGGCCGGCTCGGACCCGTATATGCCGGCCGACCCGCGCACGACGATCGTCCTCAGCGTCTCGAGGCGCTCGCACGCCGTGAGCAGCTGAAGCGTGCCGAGGACGTTGATGTCGTGGGCGGTCTGGGGGCTCATCCCGCGCCGCGGCCGACGAAGGATGTTGTTGTGCACGACCGTGTCCACCCGCAGCCCCGGCAACAGCTCGGCGAGCTCCGGGTCGCGGATGTCGGCCTCCACGAACTCGGTCCGCTCGAGCGACGCCGACGGCGGCACGCTGTCCACTCCCGCCAGGTAGTCCACGTCCGGATCGGCCTCCAGCCGCCGGGCCAGCTGCCCCCCGAGCGGTGTGGAGATGCCCGTGATCAGGACGCGGTGGCCGCCCACCGCCGCGTCAGCTCGAGCGGCTGCGGCTGCCGCCGGGGCGCGAGCTGCCCGAGCGGGACTTGCCGCCGCCCGCGCCAGACCGCCTGCCCTTGGACGAGCCGGCCTTGGACGAGCCGGCCTTCGACGAGCCGGCCTTCGACGAGCGGGCTTTCGACGAGCGGGCCCTGGACGAGCCGGCCTTGGACGAGCGGGCCTTGGACGCGGGGCGCGCCGGCAGCCGCTCCTCGATCGAGTCGAGCCGCCGGACCAGTGCGCGCAGCTCGTCGCGCAGCTGCCGCAGGTCCTCGTGGGTCGCCGGCCGCCGCTCGTCGAGCGCCCCCAGCACGCGCTCGCGCACCGACTCGGCGCCTCGCTCCGCGTCGCGCACGCGCTCGCGCACGACGCCGGCGCCTTGCTCGGCGTTGCGGACCACGTCGTCCACCGCGTCCTGGGCGCGCTCGCGCGTGAGCTGCGCCGATCCGACGGTGGCCTGAACGGTCCGCTCGACCGCGTCGCGCACCGCGTCCGAGAGGTCGCTCGGCTTGGCTCGCCGCTTGGCCATCGCGCCGTGAGTCTCCCATATGGTCCGCCGGGTGCCGCCGGCCGAGGCGATCCACCTCAAGCCGGCCACCGCCCTCGCGGATCGCGTCCTGCTGCCGGGCGACCCTCACCGCGCCCTGGCGGTGGCCCAGTCGCTTCTCGCGGCGCCGCGGATGTTCAATCACCATCGCGGGCTGTGGGGCTATACGGGCGAGGCACCCGACGGCCGGCCTCTCACGGTGCAGTCGACCGGTATGGGCGGGCCGAGCGCGGCGGTGGTCGTCGAGGAGCTGATCGGCCTCGGCGCCCGAACCCTGATCCGCATCGGAACCTGCGGCGCGCTGACCCCAGACCTGCGCCTCGGCGACCTCCTCGTAGTGACCGATGCGCTCGCCGCCGACGGAGCGAGCGTGGCGCTCGGAGCCGAGGGCAGCGTTGCGTCCGACGCGCGCCTGACGGCGACCCTCCTCGAGGCGGGAGCGGCGCGCCACTCGACCCGTCCCGCCGTCGTCGCCTCGACGGACCTCTTCTACGACGACCGCACCGGCGTGGCCGGTGAGTGGCGCGCGCGCGGCGCGCTGGCCGTGGAGATGGAGGCGGCGACCGTCCTGCGCGTGGCGCAGCGGCGCGGCGCGCGGGCCGCATGCGTCCTCGCCGTCACGGACCTGCTCGCGGCGGGCGGACAGGATGAGTCGAGGACCCGGATCGACCGCGAGGGCATCGAAGCGGCGGGCATCCGCCTCGGGCAGCTCGCCTACGAGGGACTGGCCGCTGCGACCAGCGCCCGGGCGCGCGTCTAGCGGGCCGTCCGCTTCCTGGCGGCGCCGGCGGCGGGCTTACGGGCGCCGCCGCCGGACTTGCGGGCCGAGCCGGCGCCGGCCTTGCGGGTGGAGCCCGACTTGCGGGCCGAGCCGGCGGCGGGCTTACGGGCGCCGCCGCCCGACTTGCGGGCCGAGCCGGCGGCGGGCTTGGCCGTGGACCTTCGGCCCGGGCTCGGCGCCTCGGCCCGGGGCACGGCGAGGCGCTCCTGCGCCCGCGGCACCTGGGCCGGCGGCGGAGCGAGCGTCTCCTTCAGCGCCGAGACCTCGCCCTTCAACTCGTCGAGGCGGCGGTCCAGCCCATCTCCGCCGCGGGCATCGGCGGCCGCCACGACCCGGCCCCCAAGGCCATCGAGGCCCCTGAGGCGGTCATCCAGCCGATCGAGTGCGTCCTCTATGCCCTCGAGCCGCTGCGAGACCGAGCGCACCCTCCGCGTGAGACGCTCGATGTCCGCCGCCGACGGTATCCCCAATGCCCCCATCGCCGCCTCCTGCGCGGCGACCGCCCGCTCGCGGGCCTCGAACGCACCGGCGATCGCCGAGCTCACGACGGGATTGGCGGCGAGCTCCTCGGCGACTCGTCCGAGCGCCTCCTCGCCCTGCCGCGAAAGCCGCTCCTTGATGCCCTCACGGTCCGTCTCGCCGGCCACGGCCGGAGCGTACCGCACCGGACGCTACGGTCGGCGCGAGCACCCTGGCTCGACCTCCACTGGAGCCTGAGTCTGGGCGGACCAGCAAGAATGCCGCTGATCCGTCACGACGATTCGCCTTCCATCACACGATCTTCCGCCTTCGCCGCCTCGCGCTCGGACGCGGGGCGCCCTGGCGGAGCCGCCATGCCAACCGGGTGCGAGTACCGCGTCGCGTCGGATACCGCTCCGAGCCGAACCAACGTTTACGCGCGCGCGTAACGGGCACGCAATCCCTGCGCCGAACGGTTCCGGTTGCGCTACTTGGTGCGGGTCGAGTACCGTTCCCAACGGCGCGACGGAACCGGCGTGATCCTGGAAAGCATCTGATAGCTTCCGCCGCGCTGTAGCCCCATCCGGGGCCCGGAGGAGACCTAGCGACAGGGATGAGCAAGAAGCTTCTCTACACCGTGCTGACCGCGACAGTGCTCGCGGCCGCTGTCGTGGCCGCGGCGCTTCCCGCATCCGCCCAGCTCAACCGCGTCACGGACATCGTCTGCCCCGTCAACGGGCAGCTCATGAGCGAAGCCGAGTGCCAGGCGCTGCAGGACGAGCTCGACAACGTCGTGCCCGGTGGGGGCGGCGGCGGAGGAGGCGGCGGTGGCGGTGGAGGTGGCGGTGGAGGCGGCGTCCCCGTGCCGGTGCCCACGCCCGGCCCGTCCCCCTCCCCCAAGCCGGCCCCCGAGCCCGCGCCCGAGCCGGCCCCCGCGCCCGGCGGCGGCGGTGGAGGCGGTGGCGGAGGCGGCGGCTTCCCGGGAGTGGAGGAGACCCCCGACGGCTCCGGCGGATCGAACCCTGGACGTGGGGGTAAGGGTGGCGGCAACGGCGGTGGCGGTGGCGGTGGCGGCCAGAAGGACCCGGCCGCGAAGACCGGCCCCGACCTGCGCAACCCCGACGGCTCCCCCTCGCGCGAGAACCCGTCCGCGGTGACCGCGCCCGGCCCGTCGAGCCCGACCGACTCGCTGCTCCCCGGGCCC
>JBPCMT010000218.1:0-3623 GCA_051001995.1 Thermoleophilaceae bacterium | reverse complement strand
ACCGGCCCCGCTTCGAGCTCCGCGGTGGTCCGCATGATCGAGACGCCGGTCTCGTGGTCGTCGGCGTCGGGGGCGTGCTCGATCGGCGCGGCGCCGCTCCAGCGCGGCAGCAGCGACGGGTGCACGTTCAGCATCTCGTGGGTCGAGAGCAGCGGCTCGCGGATCAGGCCGCCGAACGCGCAGATCGCGACGGTCTCGGGGGCGACCGCGGCGATTGCGTCGCGCGCCTCCTGCGAGTTCACGCTCTCCGGCTGGAGCACGGCGAGCCCGAGCGATCGCGCCGAGGCCACGACCGGTGGGGACTCGAGGCGCCTCCCGCGCCCCCGCGGTCGATCCGGACGTGTCACCACCAGCACCGGGCGGTGCGCCGAGGCCGCGAGGCGGTTCAGCACCGCCGCCGCGAAGGCGGAGGTGCCCAGGTAGACGGTCGTGCCCGGCGAGTCGACGGTCGCCGGCCTACGCCGCCTCGCGCTCGCGCTCGGCCTCGCGCAGGGCGCGCATCGCCTCCTTGCGCTGGTCGCGGGAGACGCGATCGAGAATCAGCACGCCGTCGAGGTGGTCGATCTCGTGCTGGATGACGCGCGCCTCGAGCCCCGACGCCTCGACCATTCGCCCCGCCCCGGTCTCGTCGACGGCGCTGACGCGGACGTGCACCGGCCGCTCGACGTCCACCTGCACGGCGGGGATCGAGAGGCAGCCCTCCTCCATCGTCTCGGTGTCCTCGCTGGTCCATTCGACCGCGGGGTTGACGAGCGCGATCAGCGGCGCGTCGGCGCCCAGCCGGTAGACGAGCACGCGCTGCGAGACCCCGAGCTGCGGCGCCGCGAGGCCGACTCCGAGCGAGTCGCGCATCAGCCCCCCCATCCTGCCGACCTGCGCTCGCAGCGCCTCGTCGAAGCGGTCGACCTCGGTCGCCCTGCTCTTCAGCACGGGGTCGCCGAAGCGGCGGACGAAGGAGAGCGCGGCGTCGCGGCGGGCCTCGACCTCCGGGTCGGGACGCGCCTCGGCGGCCGGCTCGGCCGGCTCGACGCCGGTCTCGGGGCCCGGCCTCGGCCCCGCCGGCTGGAGCTCGCGATCGTCGGGGGACGTTGCGGGGCCGGGCATCGAGCCCGATTCTACTGCGGGTCCACGTCCACGGAGAAGCCGACCCCGCGGTGAGCGCGGTCGGCGGCTGCGGCGTCCACGGAGTGCCTGACGGCGTCGATCGCGGCGGCGCGATCGGGCGACTTGACGAGCACGTGCGCGCGCTCGCGGCCCTTGCGCCGAAACAGCGCGGCGGGGCCGAGCACGCTCGCGCCGGCGGCGGCGAGCGGCTCGAGCGCGGCCCTCACCGCGGCGGCCGCGGCCGTCTCCGGCCCGGCGTCGCGGGCCGAGCACACGACCCTGATCAGGGTCGCGAACGGCGGGTAGCCGAGTGCCTCGCGCCGCTCGAGCTCGCCCTCGACGAAGCCGGCCGCGTCGTGGCTGGCGGCGTGCCTGAGCGACGGGGCGCGCGTGTCGAGCGCCTGCACCAGCACGCTGCCGCCGGCCGCCCCGCGCCCGCTTCGCCCGGCCAGCTGCGCGACGAGCGCGAAGGTCCTCTCCTCGGCTCTGAAGTCGGGGAAGCGGAGCGTGGCGTCCGCGTCGAGCACCACGCCCAGGGTCACGTCCGGGAAGTCGTGGCCCTTCGCGACCATCTGCGTGCCGACCAGGACGCCCGTCTCGGCGGCGTCGAAGCCCGCGAGCACGTGGTCGATGGCTCCGCGCGCTCCCGCCGTGTCGGCGTCGAGGCGGAAGATCGGAAGCGGGTCCAGGGCGGAGGCGAGCTCGCGCTCGAGCCGCTCGGTGCCGATCCCGTGGCGGCTGAGCGACACCGAGCCGCAGTCGGGGCACCGCGCCGGCACCGCCTCCGCGTGCCCGCAGTGGTGGCACGACATCCGGCCCGCGCCGCGGTGCAGCACGAGCGAGACGTCGCAGCCGCCGCAGCCCCACGCGCGCCCGCACCCGCGGCACGACAAGAAGCTCGACCAGCCGCGCCGGTTGAGCAGGACGATCGCCTTGCTGCGCGCCCGCCGGACCTCGTCGAGCGCCGCGCGCGTTCGTGGATGGAGCGCGGTTGCCAGGCCGGCGGTGCAGAGCAGGTCCACCGGCGGCAGGGAGCGCCCGTCCACGCGCCTCGGGATCGACAGGCGGTGCAGCGCACGCCAGCTCTCGGGCCGTGGCGTGGCGCTGCCGGCGAGCAGCACGGCGCGGCTGTCGTGCGCGCGCCGCTCGGCGACGTGGCGAGCGTCGTATCGGGGATCGCCCTCCTGCTTGTAGGACGGGTCGTGCTCCTCGTCGACCACGATCAGCCCGAGGTCCTCGACCGGCGCGAAGACCGCCGAGCGCGGGCCGACGCAGACGCGCGCCTCGCCGCGTCGCAGGCGCGACCACTCGTCATGGCGCTCTCCCGCCGACAGCTTCGAATGGAGGATCGCAACGGTGTCGCCGAAGCGCTCCGCGAAGCGGCTCGCGGTCTGCGGCGTGAGCGCGATCTCCGGCACGAGCACGATCGCGGCGCGCCCTCGCTCGAGCGCTCCCGCCACCGCCTGGAGGTAGACCTCGGTCTTCCCGCTCCCGGTCACCCCGTGGAGCAGCAGGCGCCGGTCGCACGGGTCGGGCGCGTCCATCCGCGCCAGCACTCCCGCCAGCGCGGCGACCTGGGGGTCGGTCAGCCGCGCCCCGACCGCCGCGGACGCACCGACCTTCGTGACCCGCGGACGACGCCGGAGCTCGGTGTCCGTGAGCTCGAGGAGACCGCGGCGCTCGAGGCCGCGGAGAGCCGCGTGGGCGCAGCCCGCCGAGCGCGCGAGGACCGACGCCGGCATCGCGCCGCCGACCAGCGCCTCGAGGGCGGCGCGCTGTCGCTTGCCCACGCGCACGCCCGTGGCGACGGCGTCGTAGCCGGCCTCGGTCAGCGTCGCGATCAGCGCGCGACGAGCGCCGATCCGCGGCGCCGAGCCGGTGCCGGTGCCGGGCGGGAGGACGAGCCCGAGGCCGCGCGCGGGCGTCGAGCAGTACTCCTCGGCAACCCACAGGCCCAGCCGCAGCAGCTCGCGCGGCAGGTCGCGCTCCAGCGCGGCGACCGGCTCGACGAGCCGGTCGTCCGGCAGCTCGCTGCGGGCGGCCAGGTCCACGACCACGCCGAGCACGCGCCGGCGGCCGAACGGCACCACCAGCATGCTGCCGACGTCCACCTCCGCCATGTGGCCCGGCACCCGGTAGTCGAACGGCCCACGCAGCGAGCGTGCCGGCGTGAGCGGCTCGACCTTGGCGATCACGCGGCCACCGTAGGCGCGCTGCCGGACGCAGCTCTAAGCTGGCCGGGCCGCGCCCGGGACCCGGCGCGCCCCGCAATGCGCGAACGATCGAGCACGGACAGCCAGCGGGCGGCGACTCGCCTGCGCGACCTCGACCGCCGGTCGCTCTGGCCCGCGCTCAAGCGAACCGTTTCCGAGTTCCAGGAGGACGACCTGACCGACCGGGCGGCCGCGCTCACCTACTACGGCGTGCTCTCGATGTTCCCGATGCTGATCGTGCTCGTCTCGCTGCTCGGCCTGTTCGGCGACCCGCAGACGACTACGCAGACGGTGACTGACATCGTC
>JBPCMT010000217.1:0-11015 GCA_051001995.1 Thermoleophilaceae bacterium | reverse complement strand
GAGCTAGATCCGCGCCGGACCAACGGCGGCCTCGGCGTATCCTCCGCCCGTGGCGCGCGAGCGGTTCACGATCGCCCAGGTCACGCCCTACCCGTGGGAGCAGCACCACGGGGTCAACCGCTTCGTGGAGCGGCTCTCCGACGAGCTCTGCCAGCGTGGTCACAGGGTGGTGGTGGTGGCGCCGTCGGAGTCGCGCGAACTGATCCGCGAGTCGCGGACGCGGATCGCGGAGCTCGACGGCAACGCGGAGGCCGTGTTCGCCGACGAGGGCTGCGCGTCGGTCCTCGGCGTGGGCCAGAGCGTGCCCTTCCCACCCACGCGCCGCAGCGCCGCGGTCGCGCTCCCGGTCGACGTCTCGCGCACGATCGAGCACCTCATGGGGACGATCCGGCTCGACTTCGTGCACGTGCACGAGCCGTTCGCGCCGAGCGCGGCCTCGGCCGCGCTGCGGCACTCGCGCGCGCTCAACGTCGGCACCTTCCACTCGGCCAGCGAGCGACTCCTCTCGACCCAGGTCGCACGGCGCGTGGTGGAGCTCTTCTTCGGTCGCCTCGACGGGCGAACGGCGAGCTTTCGGGCGACGGCGGACGTCATGCGCCGCTACTTCCCGGGCGACTACCGCGTGATCGCGCCGGGGGCCGACCTCGCCGAGCGCCCGCGCAGCGCCGACGATGACGTCGTGGACATCGTCTACTCGGCCGACGAGGAGCGCGGGGCGCTGCGGCTGTTCCTGCGCGCGCTGCGCCGTCTGCCGGCGGCGCTCCCGTGGCGCGCCACGGTCTGGTCGCGGCTTCCCGGCGCCCAGCCCAGCGTCCCCCTGTCGCGGTCGGTACGCGACCGCGTGCACTTCGCGGGCCCGACCGACGGCTCCGAGGCGCAGCACCTTGCGCGGGCGCACGTGGCGGTGGCCGCCTCGAGCGGAGTGGCCCCGAGCCCGCACCTGGTCCTGCGCTCGCTCGCGGGCGGCGCCATCCCGGTCGCGGCTCGGCTCCCGCAGTACGAGGAGACGCTCCGCGACGGCGAGCTCGGCCTGCTCTTCGAGCCGCGCGACGCCGACACGCTCGCGGCCCAGCTCGAGCGGCTGATCGCCGACGCCGGCCTGCGCGCCCGCCTGCACCAGCGCGTGGCGGCCGAGCGCAAGCAGCTCGACTGGTCGCGCGCGGCCGTCCGCTTCGAGGACCTCTACCGCGAGATCGCCGGCCGGCGCCACGACCCCGACCCGCGACCGCGCGTCCGCACGCGAGTCGCGAAGCGCGACCTGATCGACGTGGACCTGCACATGCACACCGACCACTCCCACGACTGCGCGACGCCGGTGAAGACGCTGCTCGAGACCGCCGACGCCGTCGGGCTGGGAGCGATCGCGGTGACCGACCACAACGAGATCTCGGGCGCGCTCGACGCGCGCGAGCGCGCCGCGGGCGACGGCCACCGCGTCAAGGTGATCGTCGCCGAGGAGGTCAAGACCGCCGATCAGGGCGAGGTCATCGGGCTCTTCATCGAGGAGAAGATCGAGCGCGGGATGAGCCTCGAGGAGACGATCGCCGAGATCCGCCGCCAGGGCGGGCTCGCCTACGTGCCGCATCCCTTCGACCGCATGCACTCGGTGCCCGACTACGAGCACATGCTGCGCGTGGTGGACCGCGTTGACGCGATCGAGGTCTTCAACGCCCGCGTCGCCTTCTCGGCCTTCAACGAGGAGGCGGCGCGATTCGCCGCCAAGTACCGGGTCGTGGCCGGGGCCGGCTCGGACAGCCACGTTCCCCAGGGGCTCGGATCCGTTCGGATCCGCATGCGCGACTTCGACGGATCGGAGGAGTTCCTCGAGTCGCTGCGGGACGCGGACCTGATCCACAAGCGCCAGCGGCTCCTGTACGTCCAGGCGCTCAAGTTCATCCAGAACAAGGGCGGCGGTCGCCCGGCGCGGGTGCCCGCTTCGGCCAGGGCGTCGCGAAGCAACAAGTGATGCACAGGAGAGGACCGGCGCCGGCCCCGTCAAACCATCCTGCCCGGATGCCCGCGACCGACGACGAGATCCGCGAGAAGTACCTGGACCGGGCGATCCGGGAGCTGAACCAGCTGACGCGCGAGGTCCAGACGTGCGAGCTCTGCCCGCGCGGGAACCTGATGCCGGTGCTCGGCTCGGGCCATCCGCAGGCGGACGTCTTCATCGTCAAGTACGCGCCGCGGCCCTCCGAGGTGGAGGAGGGCGTGGCCTTCTACGGGCGCTCCGGCGGCGCGCTGATGAAGAGCTTCAAGCGGCTCGGAATCGACCCGCTGGCCGTGTACGGGACCGTCTTCGTCAAGTGCCCGGTCGCTGACACCGATCTGTCGTCACCGGAGTGCCGCGGCCGCGTGGCGCTCGAGCTCGCGATCGTCCAGCCACGCATGGTCGTCTGCATGGGCGAGCTCGCGCTGTCCGAGCTGAACGACCTGGACCTGCCGCTCGGTCGGGAGCTCGAGCCGCTGCCCGGCGAGGTCCAGCGCCTGACGCCCTCGTGCGAGGCGCTGTTCGTTCCCGACATCGACGCGTCTCTGGACGACGAGCGCGCAAAGCGCGCGTTCTGGGGGGCCTTTCGCCGGCTCGGCGAGTGGTGGTCGGACCTGCCGCCCTACTGATCTACGCGCGACAGCACGGCGACGCACTCGATGTGCGGCGTCTGGGGGAACATGTCCACCGGTAGCACGGACTCGAGCCGGTAGCCGGCTTCGACGAGCTGGCGCGCGTTCGGGGCCAGCGTCGTCGGGTTGCACGAGACGTAGACGATGCGCGCCGCATCGGCTTCGATGACGCGGCGCACGACCTTGCTCGACAGGCCGGCCCGCGGCGGGTCGACCACCAGCACGTTCGGCGATCCGGCCTCCGCGACGAGCGCTCGCAGCGCCGTGCGAACGTCGCCGGCGAAGAAGCGCGCGTTGTCGATCTCGTTTCGCTCGGCGTTCGTGATCGCGTCCGCGACGGCGTGCTTCGATACCTCGAGGCCCCAGACCTCGCCGGCCCGGGGTGCGAGCGCCAGCGAGATCGTGCCGATCCCGCAGTAGAGGTCGAAGACCCGCTCCGAGCCGGTGAGCCCAGCCATCTCGGCGACCACGCCGTAGAGCCGCTCGGCCATCTCGGTGTTGGTCTGAAAGAACGCCTCCGGCGAGATGCGAAAGCGCAGCCGCCGCCCGCCGGCGTCGACCTCCTCCTCGAGCGCGTCGTCGCCCGCGAGCAGGACGGTATCGCCGCCGCGGGTCGTCTCGCCCACGCCGGCAGCCCGGGTCCAGAGCACCCCGTCCGCGCGGATCGCGCCCGCGAGCTCCTGCGCTCGGAGATCGCCGGGAGAGGTGACGAGGCGCGCCTGGATCTGGCCGGTACGACGACCCTCGCGCACGACCAGGTTGCGAAGCAGGCCGGTGTGGTCCGAGCGATCGTAGCCCGATAGGCCCTCCTCCCGGCACCAGCGCTTGACGTCCTCGCGCAGCTCGTCCACGCGCTCCGACGCGAGCACGTCGTGCGTCACGTCCACTATCTCCGACCAGCTCCCGGGGCGATGGAAGCCGAGCACGAGATCGCCGCCCGGCTCCGTCAGCGCCGGACCGCCGTCCCCGTCGACGGCTTCCTCGGATGAATGCCCGAACGAGTACTCGACCTTGTTGCGGTAGCCCCACGCCTCCACCGCCGGCAGGATCGCGGCGACCGGCGGGGAGTGGAAGCCTCCGAGCCGCTCGAGCGCGTCGCGAACCTGCGCGTGCTTCTCTTCGAGCTGGCGCTCGTAGCGGAGCACCTGCCAGGGCGCTCCAGGGTGGGCGGCGCGCGGCTCGATGCGCTCCGGGCTCGGCTCGATCAGCTCGACGACGCGCGCCTCGGCGTACGTGCGCTTGCGTTTCTCGATCCGCGCCCGCACCCGGTCGCCCGGGACGGCGCCGCGAACGAAGACGACGTATCCATCGGCGCGTGCCACCCCGTTGCCGCCGAACGCGAGCGACTCGATCGAGAGCTCCAGCTCTGCGCCCGGACGTGGCCGCGCGGCCGCCGCGCCTCGGTCGGGTGCTCCCGCCTTCGTTTCCGCTCGATCGGCCACGGGAACCATCGTAGGCAGTGCGACTCGACGCCTACCGCCGGGAGGCCGAGGCGTTCGTCTCGGAGATCGGGCTCGAGCACTACCTTCACTTCTCGGGGCGCAAGCCGACCCTCGAGATCGAGTCCGTCTACGAGCGTCACGCGGGCCTCTTCACCGCGAGCACCGTCGAGTCGCTGCGCGACTCCGGCAACCGCTCGCTGGTCGAGTTCTGCGTCGAGGGACTGATCGGCCGCGCGACGATGCACGAGAGCGCGCTCCTCGCCGAGCGCGAGGCCGCGCTCGAGCTGTCGGTCGATGGCGTGGCCCTTCCGTTTCGCAGGGCGGCGATCGACCAGGCCTCCGAGCCCGACCCCGGCCGCCGCGCTGCGATCGAGACGGCGCGGCTCGAGGCGGTCGAGCGCGAGCTCAATCCGCTGCACGAGCGTGCGCTCGAGCGCACGCATGGGCTGGCCGGGGAGCTCGGCTGGCCGAGCGTGACCGCGATGTGCGGCGAGCTCTCGGGGATCGACCTCGCCACGCTCGCGGGCCAGGCACGAGGCGTGCTCGAGGCGACCGACCCGGGATACGAGCTGACGATCGTGCCGATCGTCCGGACCGAGGCGGGCGTCGAGCGGCTGCGGCGCTCCGACCTGCCGGCGTTCTTTCGCGCCCCGTCGCTCGACGTCCACTTCCCGCAGGACCGCCTCCTCGAGAGTCTCACCGCCACCCTCACCGGACTCGGCGCCCTGGCCGAGGACCGCGTCACGATCGACGCCGAGGTGCGTCCGACCAAGTCGCCGCGCGCCTTCTGCGCCGCCGTCCGGGTCCCCGAGGAGGTCTACCTCGTGATCGCGCCGCACGGGGGACGCGACGACTACGAGACGATCCTGCACGAGGCCGGCCATGCAGCGCACTTCGCGCACGTGGCGCCCACGATCGACTTCGAGCGGCGCCACCTCGGCGACAACTCCGTGACTGAGGCCTACGCGTTCCTGTTGCAGCGGCTGGCGGCGGAGCCGAGCTGGCTCGCTCGCCGGCTGGACGCGGAGGATACGGTCGCGATTGCCGAGCATTCCCGCGCCGCCAAGACCGTGCTGGTCCGCCGCTACGCGGCAAAGCTCGGCTACGAGATCGAACTCCACGACGGGGCCGGCGACCCGGCGACGCTTCGCAGCTCCTACGCGCGAACGCTGTCGAGCGCGATGCGGCTCGACTGGCCCGCGGCCATGTGGCTGGCGGACGTGGACCCGTTCTTCTACGCCGCGCGCTACCTGCGCGCCTGGGCGCTCGAGGCCGAGCTCGCGCGCGAGCTTCGCGAGAGCTTCGGTCGCGAATGGTTCGTCGAGCCGGAGGCCGGCGCCCGCCTGCGCGCGCTGTGGTCGGAGGGCCAGCCTCCGGCGGCCGGGGAGCTGCTCGGGCGCGAGCCGGACTTCACGGCGCTGCTCGCCGAGCTCGTGCCCGAGAGGTGACCGCCGTGACCGGGCGCCGCGACGGCTCCCTTCCGGCGCGCGGCTAACCGAGCTTCTGGTTGATGCTGTTGAGGACCGACTTGCGGTTCGCGTTGCGCTTCTCGTGATCGCGAACCTTGCGTAGCTCGGCCGGCGTCAGGTCGGTGAGCCGGCCCTGCACCTCCGCGGCCGTCAGGTCGTCGTAGTCCGTGATCGGAAAGCTCGGGCCCACGCCGGCCACCCTGCGGGCGCGATCGACGGGCGCGAGGGCCGGCCCGGCGCTCTTCACCGCGCGCGAGCGCACCTTCGCCGTTGCCCCACCGAGATCCCTGCGCGCACGCCCGGCGGCGCTCTCCCCGCGCCTGCGCGCCGTGTCGGTGCGCTCCTCGACCCGGTCGCGTCCGCGCCCGAGGAGCTGCTCGAGGTCTGAGACCACGTCGCTCGTCTCCTTGCGTGCGCGGCGGACCAACGAGTCGGCGAGCTTCTGAGCATCGTCCACGGTCATACGGCCGCGCTTGACGGCGTCGGTCATGACCTCCTCGATGCGGTCGCGCGAGAGGATCACGAGGTTCGTCGGCCGCACGATGCCCGCGGCCAGCGCCTCGCGGAAGTCCGCCACGGCCTTGCCGGCGCTGTCCGAGCCGGCCGCGCGCGCCGTTCGCTGCGCCGGCCGGGTTGCCTTGGTCGCGGTCTGCGACGCCCGCTTGCGCGCGGTCTGTTGCCGCCCACGCGCCTCGCCGCCCTTCTTCGCGGCCGCGCGGCGCTTCGTGGCCGACGCCTTGGTTGAGCGGCTCGACGACGAGCTCGACCGCCCGCGCGCGCTCGCGGACGACTTCCTCGAGCTCGTCGTGCCGCGGCCGCTCGAGGGCGACTTGCTGGCGGCGCGCACGCCGCTCTTGCGCGGGGAACTGCTCCGAGTCTGGGCCATCCGTCCTCTCCTCCTTGCCGACGCGTTTGGCGACGCTTCGGGGCGCCAGCCTACCGCGACGGCGCGCACGGCACAGCGCGCCGGAGCCGCAGCCGCGCCCATGAGGCGCCCCGGCGGGTGGCTACGATCCCGCGGTGCCGCGGCACTTCCTCACCGGCTTGGAGCTCGCGCGCGACGAGCTCGAGCGCGTGCTCGACCGCGCGCTTGAGCTCAAGCGGATACGCGCGGACGATAAGGGCCCCCGGTCGCGTCCGCTCGACGGCCGCAGCGTGGCGCTGATCTTCGAGCGGCCCTCCACGCGTACGCGCGTCTCGTTCGAGGTCGGAATCGCCGAGCTCGGCGGCACCGCCGTGGTGCTGAGCGGCGGCGACCTCCAGCTCGCGCGCGGAGAGTCGTTGCGTGACACGGCGGTCGTGCTGTCGAGGTACGTGCATGCGATCGGGGTGCGAACCGGCAGTCACGCGATGCTCGAACAGCTCGCCGCGAGCGCGCGCGTGCCGGTGGTGAACATGCTCACCGACGAGCATCACCCCTGCCAGGCGCTGGCCGACATGCTCACGCTGCGCGAGCGCTTCGGGACGCTCGCCGGCCTGAAGCTCGCCTACCTCGGCGATGGCAACAACGTGACGAGCTCGCTGATGCTGCTCGGCGCCACGCTCGGAGTGGAAGTCGCTGTCGCGACCCCACCCGAGCTGGCCCCCGACGAGAACGTCGTGCGGCTCGCGCAGGACCGGGCGCAGGACGCGCCGGTGTCGATCCTGAGCGACTCCGAGGAGGCCGTTCGCGGCGCTCACGCCCTCTACACGGACGTCTGGGTCAGCATGGGCGACGAGGCAGAGGCCCCTCGGCGGCGGGAGCGGCTCGCGCCATACCGCCTGGACGACGCGCTCCTAGCGCGCGCGAGAGGCGACGCGGTGGCACTCCACTGCCTGCCCGCGCACCCGGGGGAGGAGATCAGCGCCGAGGTGCTCTACGGGCCGCGCTCCGCCGTCTGGGACCAGGCGGAGAACCGGCTGCACGCGCAGAAGGCGCTGCTGGAGCTGCTGCTGACCGGGACCGTCCCCTAGCGGTAGGGTCGCTGCATCGCGACGATCGAGACCCTCAACGGGCCGCTCGACACAGCCGATCTCGGCACGGTGCTCATGCACGAGCACGTCTTCAATCTCACCGTCGAGATCCAGATCGCCCATCCGGGCTTCAACGGCTGGGACCCAGAGGTGGAGGTGCCCAAGGCCCGGAAGACGTTGCGCGCGGCCAAGGAGGGCGGTATCGACACGCTCGTCGAATTGAGTCCGATCGGGCTCGGACGTTCGCTCGATCTCATCCAGCGGGCATGCGAGGGCAGCGGCCTGAACGTGGTGCTCGCCACCGGGCTCTACACCTATGACGTCTTGCCGCGACCCTGGCACTTCTCCGGGCCCGGAACGCTGCTCGGCGGCGGCGAGCCGCTCGACGCGCTGCTGCGCGCCGATCTGACCGACGGAATCGAGGCAAGCGGCGTCAAGCCGGCGATCCTCAAGTGCGCGATCGACGCCGCGGGGCTGACCGAGCACATCGAGCGCGTGGTGCGCTCGGTATGCCGAATCCACAAGGAGACCGGCGCGCCGGTCTGCGTCCACACGCACGCGCCCAGTGAGCGCGGCACCGACGCATTGGGGATCCTCGCCGAGGAGGGCGTCGATCCGGCGCGGGTAATGCTCGCGCACTGCGGCGACACGACCGACGTCGACTACCTCGAGCGGCTTGCCGGATCGGGTGCATTGCTCGGCATGGACCGCTTCGGCCTGGACATCCTGCTGCCGCTCGAGGATCGCGTGAACACCGTCGTGGCGATGTGCGAACGCGGCCACGCCGGGCAAATGATCCTGTCCCAGGACGCGAACTGCTTCAGCGACTGGTTCCCGCCGGGCCTCGAGGCCCAGGTCTCGCCGAACTGGCATTTTCTGCACGTCGTCGGGGACGTGGTGCCGGCGCTGCTCGAGCGCGGCGTCACGCAGGAGCAGATCGACGCCATGCTCCGCGACAACGCGCGGGCCTTCTTCGAACGCTCTGCCGGGGCGGCCTAGGCCCGCGGGCGGAGCCCGAAGCCGCGCAGCAGCAGCAGAGCCGTCTCTCCCAGCCCGCCGCGGGTGGGCAGCAGCCCGAGCTGGGCGCCGGCGTCGTAGAGGTCGAAGAAGCCGCGCGCGCGCCGGATTCGGCCGTCGGCGATCTCGACGTAGTGAATGCCGTGCAGCGTCAGGAAGCGGCCGGTGGCGGGAAGCCCGGCCAGGTCGCCTCGGTGCGTCCCGAGCACGCGCCACGGCAAGCAGGCAAAGCCGGCGGACCCGATCCGCTGACCGGTCCGCTCGATCCGGATGTCGGGGAACGCCTGCCAGAGCCGCTTGGCGTGCCCGGCGAGCACCTCGACTCCGAGCGCCGGCTCGACCACGACGGGGTCCTCGTACTGGATGTCGCCGGTGCAGCAGTCGGTGAAGCTCGCCGCCCGCCGGCCCACCCATGCCGCCTCCCAGGAGTCCGCCAGTGCGTCGAGCGGCGGACGCACGGGCGAGCGCGAGGTCTCTGTCGCGTCAGCCATCAGATGGCTGACTCTACGGCCGCGTGGGCCTGGCTCGTGAAATCAGCCATCCAGGTCCGGGAGGCCCTCGGTCGGCGTCGAGGCCTCTCCGTAGAGGCGCCGCGGGATGCGGCCGGCCTCGTGCGCCAGACGGCCGGCCTCGACGGCGAGGCGCATGGCGCGCGCCATCCGCGCGGGGTTTTCGGCGCGAGTGACCGAGCTCGCGAGCAGCACGCCGTCGCAACCGAGCTCCATCGCGATCGCCGCGTCCGATGCCGTGCCGATGCCCGCGTCCAGGATCACCGGCACGCTCGCCGCAGCGACGATCATGCGCAGGTTGTAGGGGTTGCGGATACCCATGCCGCTGCCGATCGGAGACCCGAGCGGCATGACCGCGGCGCAACCCGCCTGCTCGAGGCGTGAGGCGAGCACCGGATCGTCGTTGGTGTAGGGAAACACGACGAAACCGTCCGCCACGAGCTGCTCCGCCGCCACAAGCGTCTCTGCGGGATCCGGCAGGAGCGTCCGGTCGTCGCCGATCACCTCGAGCTTCACCCAGTCGGTCGCGAGCGCCTCGCGGGCGAGTCGCGCGGTGGTCACGGCGTCACGCGCCGTGAAGCACCCGGCGGTGTTCGGAAGCAGGTCGCAGCCGGCGTCGCGCAGCACGTCGACGATCGAGCCGCGCGCGCTCGGGTCCACGCGGCGCAGCGCGACGGTGGCGAGCTCGGCGCCCGACGCCTCGACCGCCGCCTCGATCGACTCGAGCGTACGGAACCCGCCGGTGCCGATGATCAGGCGCGACGTGAGGCGGCGCCCGGCGACCTCGAGCGGGCCGGCCGTCGCCTCGTGCGCGTCAGCGGGCGTCGTACGGCTCACGCGCCCCCCTGGACCGCGCGCAGCACCTCGACCCGCTGACCGTCGGCGAGCGGCGTGCGCTCCCAGTCGCCGCGCGGCACCACCTCGCCGTCGACGGCGACCGCGAGACCGTGAGCCGGAGGCTGGGCGCCGATGGCCGCGACCGCCGAGCTGACCGTGGCCGGCTCCTCGAGCTCATGGCCGTGGCCGTTGAGGACCACCCTCACAGCGCGCTCTCGGCCAGCTCGGGATTCCGGGGCGCGGCGGGAGCGACGAAGCGCCCCGGCGCCACCCCCTCGCCGAGCGGAGCGGGTCGGTCGTCGGTGATCGTCGCGAGCACCGCGCCGGCCGTGAGCGGCGCCAGCAGGATGCCGTTGCGGTAGTGACCGGTCGCCCAGACGAGACCGTCGACCGCGCCGCAGCCCACGATCGGCAGGTTGTCAGGCGTGCCGGGACGCAGCCGCGCCGAGGCCTCGAGCAGCTCGAGCTCGCCGACCTCCGGCAGCACCTCCCACGCCGCCTCGAGCAGGCGGTGCACGCCGCCCGCCGTGACGGCGGTGTCGAAGCCGCGCTCCTCGACGGTCGCGCCGACCACGACCTCGCCGCTCACCCGCGGCACGACGTAGCAGCGCGGCGTGTGGACTGCGTGCGACGCCAGCGGCGACCGGCCTCCGCCGAGCCGCAGGATCTGGCCCTTGACGGGGCGCACCGGCGGCACGTCGGCCGGGTCAAGCCCGGCGATCGCGCCGCTCCAGCAGCCGGCGGCGACGACGACGTGTCCGGCCTCGACGCGGCCTTCGGCGGTCAGGACCGCCGAGGCGCGACCGCCGTGAACGTCGATCTCCAGCACGTCGGCCGCTATCACCAGCTCGCCGCCGGCGCGCTCGAGCGCGCCGGCCAGGGCGCGGAGCAGCGCCCGCGGCTCGACCTGGTGGTCCTGTGGCGCCCGGATTCCGCCCGCGATCCCGGGCGCGAGACCCGGCTCGAGGCGCCGGCAGTCGCTGCGCGTCAGCCACTCGACATCGAGCCCGAGCGAGCGCTGGAAGTCGTGGAGGCGACGCAGCTCCTCCGCGTCGTCGCGGTCGAACGCGACGACCCGGCCGCCGCGCGGCTCGTAGCCGATAGTGGCCTGCGACCGCGCGCGAAACTCCTCGCCGCAGGCCGATCCGCGGCGGGCAGACCCGAGG
>JBPCMT010000216.1:0-10703 GCA_051001995.1 Thermoleophilaceae bacterium | reverse complement strand
CAGCGCCTCGGAGAGCTCGGGGAAGGCACCCGGCACGCGGCCGACGTCGCGCTGCTTGCCCTTGACGCTGCGCTTGTTGCCGGCGTACGGGTTCGACGAGGGGTTCACCGTGCGCGAGCGCGTGTCGAGCGCGATCCTGGCGAGCTCGGGGAAGGACTCCTGGAGGCTGAGCAGGTCGTTGCGCTTGCCCGGGTTGACGAGCGTGCGGTCGAGGTCGGCGAGCGCCGGCTCGGCGTCGGAGGCGAAGGCGCGCAGCTCGGGCAGCAGCTCCTGGAGGTCGTTACCGGCGCCGCTGCGGCTGACCACGGGCTCGGACGCATCGACCAGCGGGTCGAGCGTGTCGAGCGTCGACCTCAGGTTGACGAACGTGGTGTTGGCCGTGCGCATGAAGTCGGGCAGCCGCGAGATCGCGTCGGCCAGCGCCACCTTCTCGTCGCCGAGCGCGTTCGTCGTCTCGTTCAGGTTGCCGACCAGCGCCGCAAGGTCGTCGCGGCGGTCGGCGACCGTGCCCACCAGGCGCGCGCTGTCGACGAGGAAGGCCTCGAGCACGGGGGTGTCGCGGTTGAGCTCGCGGAACAGCCGGCTCGACGTGGAGAGCGCCGGGTTCAGGTACTGGAAGCCGCGGTTGGCCTCCTCGCCGCGACCCTGGAACTGCCTGGCGCTCCCCTTGAGGAAGTCCTGCACCGCTACACGCGCGACCGGGTCGAAGATGTTGAAGACCTGGTCGAGGTCGACCGGCTCCTCGGTCTCCTCGGTGCCGATCTCGCCGCCCTCGGCGATCTCGGGGTTCTCCTCGTCGGCCCCGGCCGGGAGCGTCAGGTCCACGTAGCGGTTCGCGATCCCCGACAGCGAGAACTGGCGAACCGTCGCGGTGGTGCCCTCGCGCAACGGGGCGTACTCCTCGCTGACGGAGAACGTGACGTCGGCCTGACCATCGGGGGTGAGCTCGATGTTCTCGACCGAGCCGACCTGGGTACCAGCGATCTGGACGAGGTTGCCCTTCACGAGCTGAGAGGCGTTGACGAACTGCGCCGTGACGGTGTAGCCGCCGCCACCACCGCCGAAGAGCACGACGGCCACGAGGACGATGGCCCCGATGACCGCCCCGAGCGCGGCGATCCTTCCGATACCGCTGACCGACTTCATCCGTTCGGGCTCTCTCCCTCTTCCCGGCCCGGCGCCGCCCGTGGGCGAACGCCCTTGCTAGCGGAGGGCAATCTACAAGAGAAAGGGCCGGTCCGCGCCGATTCCTGTTCAGTTGGAGGGGAAGTCTTGTTAAGCGCTTGCTAAGGCCTTCGTGACCACGACCGAGGGCAACCCTCGAGTCGAGCGTCAGGTTCGCGGCTCCTTGGTCCTGAACCGGTCGATGCCCGGGGTGGGATTCGAACCCACACGCCCTCTCGGGCTGGGGCTTTTAAGGCCCCGCTGTCTACCGTTCCATCACCCGGGCCGTGCGCCGCAAGTGTAGGTTCGTGCGGGCTCGACTGCTAGCTTTCCCCGCTGACCGGACGTGCGCCGGGCCCCGACGGTCACGGAGATCCTTGGAAGCTTCCGCGCTGAGAAACGTCGCTCGGGTGCCCGTCCTGACCGGGCTCTCGCCGCACCTCAGGCTCCAGAGCGACGAGCGGCTGATCGCGCTCGTCCGCCGCGGGCATCACGGCGCGTTCGAGGCGCTCGTCAAGCGCTACCACTCGCGCCTGCTCGCGTTCTGCCGCCACATGCTCGGCTCGAACGAGGACGCCGAGGACGTGCTCCAGGAGGTCTTCACGGCGTCGTTTCGGGCGATCTGCGCCGACGAGCGCGAGATCAACGTGCGCCCCTGGCTCTACCGGATCGCGCGCAACCGCTGCCTCAATCACCTTCGCCGTCCGCAGGATGCCGGTCAGGAGTCGATGGACGTCTTCGAGCGCGAGGCGGGCGCGACCACGGCCGACACCGTCCACCGCCGCGAGGAGTTTCGCCAGGTCCTGGCCGACGTGCAGGACCTGCCGGAGACGCAGCGCACGGCGCTCCTCCTCCGCGAGATCGACGCCCTCACCTACGAGCAGATCGCGGTGGCGATGGAGACCACGGTTCCGAGCGTCAAGTCGCTGCTCGTGCGGGCGCGGATCTCGCTGGCCGAGGCCTCCGAGGCGCGCCACCTGACCTGCGCCGAGGTCAGGCTCGAGCTCACGCAGGCGGCCGAGGGCCTCACGAAGGCAGCGGCGCCCACCCGGCGTCACGTTCGCTCCTGCTCGCGCTGCAAGACCTTCCGGCGCGAGCTCCGCAGGACGAGTCACGCGCTGGCGATGGTGCTTCCGGTCGGACCGCTGGCCGTGGCGCAGAAGCTGCTCGCGGCAAAGGCGGCCGGAGCGAAGCTCGGGGGGGCGAAGCTGGTGGGAGCCAAGCTTGGAGCAGGCGCCGCCACCGAGGGCGCCACCGGCGGCGCCGCACTGTTCGGCGGCGGGAGCGCCGGCGTCCTCTCGGCCGCCTCGGGGTCGATCGCGGTCAAGGCGGCCGCCGGGCTCGCTGCGGCGGCGCTCGTCACCGCCGGTGCTGTCGAGGTCAGGCGCGGCGACGCCGGTCGCGACGCGACCGCCTCGGCCCCTGCGCAGGCCGCGGTCGACGTGCGCCCGCCACCCGAGCCCCTTCTCGCGGCGCCGAGCCCGGCCACCCGGCCGGTCGAGCATCGGTCGCCCGTCCCCGCAGCGCCCGAGCCCCCGGAGCCGGTCACGGCGGCAGAGCCGGCGCCCAAGCCGGACCCCGAGCCGGCGCCGGTGGTCGAGGAGCCGGTGGTCGCGGAGCCGGCGCCTGTCCCGGTCGAGGCCGAGACCGAGCCGGCGCCGCCGACCGACGAGACGTACGAGGGCGAGACCACCGAGCCGACCGACCCCGCGGTGGAGCCCCCCGGCGAGCCGGAGCCTCCGCCTGACGACACCGGCGGGGAGCCCACCGGCGCACCCGCTCCCGCCCGCGGGTCCGGGGGCAGCGACTTCCCGGGCACGACGAAGCCGTAGTCCGGTTGGCGGTCCAACCCTCGAGCTGAGGGTTAGCCACCGGCCTGAGCCGGGCCGGACCCTCAGGCCACCGGCGTCAGCCCGATCACCTTCAGGCGCCGCTCGAGAGCCTTCACCGCGAAGGCGCGCGTCTCCTCCATCGAGGTACCGAAGAGCTCCATTCCCTCCTCGTACCAGGGCGGCTGGAGCACGGCGTCGGCCACCGGCCCCGACTCGACGAGGACGCGCTGGATGGCGTCGCGAAAGCGCCCGTCGCGCGCACTCATGTCGCGCAGGAAGCGCGCGCCGAACGCGACGTGGCGGTGCTCGTCGCGTGCGATGTTGTTGAAGCCCTCGACGAACCCCGGCAGCGTGCCGACCGACGCGTTGTAGTCGATGATGAAGTGCTGCCCGGTGAGCGCCAGCATCCCCTCGATCACCATGTGGTAGAGCGTCACCGTCTCGACCAGCGTCTCGAGGTCCTCGGGCTCGCGGGCAAGGCGGTCGACCCGCCGGCGCAGCATGTCGTCGAAGAGCACGCCGAAGCTCTCGTTGAGATGACTGCTCGTCTCCGCCAGTCGCCCCGCGAGATCGTCGGAGGAGAGCACGCCGACCTCCGCGTAGAAACGATCGAAGAACGCGACATGGCGCGCCTCGTCGGCGATCTGCGTGCACAGGAAGAGGCGCATGTCCTCGTCGGGGCACGCGCGCATGATCGGGCCGAGCTCCGCGGCAACGCGCTGCTCGCCGGTGAAGAAGGACGACAGCCCGTACATCCGCTGGAAGCGCTCCTCCGCCGGGATGCGCTCGTGCCAGTCGATGCGGTCCTGCGTGAAGTCGATGTCCTGGACGCGCCACTGCTGGCGCTCCCACAGCGCGAACAACTCGCCGTAGCCGAGCAGCGCCGCCTCGCCGCGGTCGGCGGACTCGAGCAGCGCCGGGTCCGTGGTGGCCTGGAAGTCGCCGCGCTCGGTGCGCGCGCCCGCGTTCTCCGACATCGATTCCTCTTCGACGATGGTGGCGGGCAGGCTACCGAAGCTGGTTGCCCGGCCACCCCAACGTCAGCCGTCCTCGTCGAGCTCGCGCGCGAGCTCGAGCCCTACCGCGACGCCGACCATCATGCCGATGCGCGTCTCCTCGGCGAGCAGCGCTCGGACCGCGGCGATCCGCTCATCGGGGTCGGGCGTGGTCGCGGCCCTGAGCACCTCGGAGCGGTGCGCCTCGTCGAACCACCCGCCCTCCTCGAGCGCCGTAGCGAGGATGCGCTGGAGCTGCGGCGCGATGCTGGCGACGCGGTCCTCCGCCGCGCGCAACCGCCCGGGCTCCGACAGCGCCTCGAGCGCGGCGTCGAGGTCCGGGCCGGGCTCGTCGGTGGGCGTGCCGGAAGGCGGCTCGGGCAACGTCAGCGCCGGGTGAGTCCGAGCAGGAGCCCGCAGGCGGAGCCCGCCGCCGCTCCGCCCGCCGCGGCGACGATGCTCGCGTCGGGCTCGACGACCGAGAGCAGGACGAGCGCCGCCGCGATGACGTAGACGCCGAGCATGTCCGTCTCGCGGTCGTCGCCGCGCCGCAGCGCCCGGCGGTCGTCCACGAGCCACGCGCAGAGGAGGCCGAGGCCGGCGCCGTTGGCCCCTACCGCGGGAAACGTCTCGAGCGCCACGCAGAGGGCGGCGCCGGCAGTGCCACAGACGAGGAACACGAGCACCGTGGCGAGCCGCCCGAACCGTCGCTCGACATGGCTCCCGAAGATCCCGACGGCAACCATCGCTATGAAGAGGTAGCCGAGGTTGTCGGGGTGGAGCAGGGGCGTGGCGAGGACCCGCCACCACTCGTCGCCGAGCGGCGCCAGCAGGGCCAGCTCCGTGGTGAGCCCCGGGTCCACGCGCAGCGCCACCGCGAGCGCGAGCGAGAGCGCCACCAGCCCGATAGTCGCGACCGGCCGAACCTCCGGCGCGATCCCGGGGATCTCGCCGCGGCGCAGGCGCGGAAGCCGGGTCGGCCGGGCGCGACCGCGTCTATCGGTCTCCGGCTCGGGCGCCTCGCGCTCGATCTTCGGCGCCCGCTTGCGGACCCTCTGTCCGCAGTACGGGCACTCGGTCACATACGGCGAAACCTCCGCGCTGCAGTTCTTGCAGACGACGAACAGGTCGGGCTCGGTCACTTCGAGTCGAGGATAGCCGTGGGCGGCGGCGGGCGGGACGGCCACGCCGACGAGGCTCCGCTCGCGGCCCGCTGGCGTCTGCTCAACCGTCCTGACTTTTACCCCCGTCAGGGGTGAAAGTCAGGACGCTTCCGACGAGGGCGCGGGCGCCCTACCGCGCGGCGGTCGGCGCCGTCTTGTCCACGATCTCCCCGACGACCTCGCGGAAGTCATGGTTCGCCTCGTACACCACGACCTGCCGCGTGGCGCCGTTGCCGCGGTGCAGCAGGTCCTCGACCTGGTCGAGCTCGTCGGTCGAGCCAAGGTCCTTCGCGTGCTCGCGCATCCGGTCGACCACGCGGCGCGCCAGGCGCTTGGTCTCCACGCGCTCGTCCTTCGGAAGGTCCACGAGCTCGCCGTCGAGGCCGTGGCGGGCGGCGAGCCACTTGTTCTCGTCGAGCATCTCGTACGGGTAGCGCGACAGCTCGGTGCCGGCGTCGAAGTGGTCGGAGAGCTCCTTGACGAGCGCCTGGATCAGGGCCGCCAGGCCGACCGAGTGCTCGACCCGCGTCTGCGCGTCGAGTGCGCGGACCTCCACGGTGCCGAAGTTGGGGTGCGGTCGCACGTCGTACCAGAGGTAGGTGTAGTCCTCGATCACGCCGCTGTCGACCATGAACGTGACCCGGCGCGCGTAGTCCTCCCAGTCGTCGTAGCGGGGCGGAATCCCCACGCGCGGGAACGCGCGGAAAATCGGCATGCGCGTCGACAGCAGCCCCGTCGCGTCGGCGCGCCAGAAGGGCGAGTTGGCCGACAGCGCCACCAGCAGCGGGATGTGCACCCGCATCCCGTTGGCCACATGCACGGCCTTGTCCGGGTCGTCGATGCCGACGTGGACATGGGTCCCGAAGATCAGCTCCTGGCGGGCGACGAAGCGCAGCGCCGCCACCAGGTCGCGATAGCGCGGGCGCGCGACGATCCGCTGGTCCTCCCACATCGCGAACGGGTGCGTGCCCGCGGAGCCGATCGCCAGCCCGTGGTCGGCCGCGGTGACCTGCACCTGGCTCCGAAGCGCGGTGAGCTGACGGGCGACCTCGGCGGTGTCCCCGCACGGCCTGGTGGCGACCTCGAGCACCGACTCCATCAGCTCGGGCTTGACCTCGCCGTCGGAGTCCTGGGGTACCGATTCGAGCATCGTCTCGATCGAGTTCGAGAGCTCGAACGTCTCGGCGTCGAGGATCATCAGCTCCTCCTCGACGCCCAGCGTGTAGGCGGGCCCCGTGAACTGGTGCTCCACGCGCGCATCGTATCCTTGAGCCGTTCCAGAACAGGAGGTTGCGTCCTCAATGGCTCTCGGCTACGACGGCAGGCTGTACGTGCTCGCGTTCGACCATCGCGGCTCGTTTCAGAAGAAGTGGTTCGGCATCGAGGGAGATCCCACCGCGGAGGAGACCGCCCGGATCGCCGACGCAAAGCAGCTGATCTTCGAGGGGCTGCTGGTCGCGAGCGAGCGCGGAGCCGAGGAGGGCGCGGTCGGCGCGCTCGTGGACGAGCAGTTCGGCGGCGACGTCCCGGCCACGGCCCGAGAGCGCCGGCTCAAGCTGGCGATGCCGGTCGAGAAAAGCGGCCAGGACACGTTCGACTTCGAGTACGGCGAGCGCTTCGGAGAGCACATCGAGCGCTTCGACCCCGATTTCTCGAAGGTGCTGGTCCGCTACAACCCCGACGGCGACGCGGAGACCAATCGGGGGCAGCTCGAACGGCTGCGACGGCTGTCCGAGTGGCTTCACGAGCACGACCGCAAGTTCCTGTTCGAGCTGCTGGTGCCGGCCGAGGACGAGCAGCTCGAAAGCGTCGGCGGCGACACCGACCGCTACGACGCCGAGCTGCGCCCGGAGCTGATGCGAGGCGCGATCGCCGAGATCCAGGACGCCGGAGTCGAGGTGGACATCTGGAAGATCGAGGGCGTCGACGAGCGCGCCGACTGCGAGTCGATCGTCGCCCAGACGCGCACCGGAGGGCGCGAGGGCGTGGTGTGCGTCGTGCTGGGGCGCGGCGCCGACGACGACAAGGTCGACCACTGGCTCGAGCAGGCCGCCCCGGTCGACGGCTTCATCGGCTTCGCGATCGGGCGCAGCATCTGGGGCGACGCGCTGAAGGGCTACCTCGACGGCTCGCTCGAGCGCGCGCAGGCCGCCGAGCGGATCGGCCGCAACTACCTGCGCTTCGTCGAGGTCTACGAGCGCGGCGAGGTGGGCGCGCGCTCATAGCTCCGGGCGGGCCGGCGGCGCGCTGCGGCCGGGCTGCGGCGCGTCTCGCCGCCGGACGTCTGATCTCGGCGGCTGCTTCGGATAATCTGTCCCCTCATGCGGATGCAACGGTCGCTTGCCCAGATCGAGCGCGCCTTCGAGGAGGAGGCCGTCGAGGAGCGCGAGCACGGCGCGCGGCTCCGCAACGAGGCCGCACAGCGTTCGCGCGCGCGTCGCTCGCAGCGGGTCGAGAAGCAGGGCACCCTTCGCTTCGCGGGCCTGGTCGTGGCGATTCTGCTCACGAGCGTGATCGTCACGATCGTGATGTTCGAGTCGCTCTCGCTCCTGATCGCGCCCTAGATGTCTGATTCCACGGCCGCGTGGGTCCCAGACGGGCGGGGGTCGTGGAATCAGTCATCTGGCGCCGGCGCTCAGCTCACAACGATCGCGCTCGCTCCCACGAGCCGGCGCGGATCGTGTCGATCAGCCGCTGGGCGGCGAGCCCGCCGCGCCCGCGCTCTCGCTCCGGTCCTCGCCCATGTCGATCCAGACCTCCTTGCGAAAGACGGGCACGGACTTCGGCGCGTCGATCCCCACGCGTACCTTCTCGCCGCTGACCCCGAGGACCGTCACCTCGACATCGTCACCGATCATGATGCTCTGGTTTGACTTGCGCGTTAGAACGAGCATGCCCCTGCCTCCCGGGGTGAGTGTATCCGAGTGAGCTGAGCGCCCCGGAGCGCGCGGCCGGATTGCTAGTCTTGCCGCCGCTCGTGGCCAGGCGATCGCTCAAACCCCAGCTGAACCAGATCCGAATCTGGGTGAGGCAGGGGCGCACCGATGCGTGGATCGCCCACCAGCTCGAGGTCACCGTCAAGGACATCGACACCTTCAAGCGCGAGCACGGGCTCGCGCCGGAGGCGGCCGACGGTGACGCCGACGCCGGCCCCGCCGGCCTCGACGAGGACGTCGACATGCGGGCCGAGGACGACGCGCTCGTGGCCGCGGAGCTCGACGCCATGGACGAGCCCGAGGCGGAGCCGGCGACCGGCGAGGAGCCCACTGACACGAGCGAGCCGGGCGACGACGAGGAGGAGAGGCCGCGCCGCCGCGGCCGCCGCGGCGGACGGCGGCGGCGTGGACGCACGCGCGCCGCGCTCGAGGGGACGTTCGACCACGGCGACGAGGGCTTCGGACTCTGGCTCGACCCCGCCGTCCAGGACGACGCCGTCTACGCCGAGCACTGGGCCGGTCACCGCCCAGTGACGGTCGCGGTGGAGCCCGACCGGATCGTCATCCGTCGTCAGGACGGAGGCGAGCCGGCGGCAGGCGAGGACGCGTCCGGCGGCTGAGGCCGCCGCGACGGACCCCTCAGAAGCGCTCGGAGTCCCCGCGGCGGCGGCCGCCGCCGAAGTTTGCGGCCTCGCGCACGTAGCGTGCGAACGACGCGTCGACCACCCAGGACGCGTCGCCGGGAGCGCCCGCCGCCGCCGCGACGTCACCGGCCCAGTAGGGGTCGCCTCCGTAGAGGTCCGCCAGCTCCTCGACGGTGAACGACGAGCCGAGCCGACGACGGAGCTCCTCGAGGACGGCCGCCGCGGCCCTCTCCAGCCTGATGCGCTCGAGCTCGGGCGCGTCGCGGAGGCGGCGCTCTCCCTCCTCCCACTGAAAGAGGGCATTGTCGACCGGGTAGCGCATGGCGGGCGGGGCTGAGCGTAGACTGCACCGACTCGCATGTCGGCTCGCATCGATCCGCAGCGCGTCCTCGACCCGTCCCGCTCCAGGGGCGAGCTCGCGCGCCGGCGCCTGTTCGCCCTGGCGACCGTGCTCGGCATCGCCCTGCTGATCGCCGGGAGCGCCTTCGCCGCCAGGAAGGTCGGCAGCGGCAAGAACGACAGGATCGTCGGCACGCCGAAGCAGGACGACCTGCGTGGCCTGGAGGGCGACGACCGGCTGATCGGACGGGGTGGCAACGACCTGCTGGTAGGAGGGCCGGGCGGTGACATCCTGCGCGGCGGGCGCCGCCACGACCAAGCCGACTACGGCGAGAGGGACAGTCGCCTGGTGGTGGACCTCCGCCGCGGGATAGCGATCGGCGGCGGCCGCGACAAGCTCGTGAGCATCCGAAGCGTCAGCGGAGGAGACGGCGGCGGCGCGCTGAAGGGCAACCGGCAGGACAACACGCTGATCGGCCGCGGCGGCGACGACAAGCTGGTCGGTCGCGGCGGAAGCGACAACATCGTCGCGTTCCAGGGCCGCGACGTCGTCCGTGCCGGCCGCGGCCGCGACCACGTCTCCTCGGCGAGCGGCTCGCGCACCGCAGTGGATTGCGGCCCGGGCTTCGACTCCGTCTCGGCAGAGCGCGGCGACCGGCTGCGCAACTGCGAGCGCGTCACCCGCTGACCGCCAGCGCCCGCCGAGCGGCCGGCTAGGGCTGCTCGGGCAGGCCCTCAATGACTACCGGGCGCTCGCCCAGCCGGACCATCCCGAGCCGGCGCGCCTCGCGCTCGACCGCGTCCGGCCCGCGCAGGCTCTCGAGGCGAGCCTCCAGCTCCTCGTGCTCGCGCCGCAGCTCCTCGAGCTCCGCGCTCTGGCGCGCGGCGGTCTGTCGCTGCTCGACCCAGCGCATCGCCGGCGGGACGTAGAGCAGCACGATCACGCCGAGGACCAGCAGCAGGGCCGTCCGCCCGACGCGGTCCCAGCGGATGCTCTTGCTCCGCCGCCGGGGGGCGCGGCTGGCTCGGGCGGTCGCCACCTCCCCGCCTTCGCCGCCGGCCCGGCGCCTCCTTCCACGAAGCCCTACTGCGAGCGCCCGCCCGCCGCCCTACCGGAACGCCGAGCGGCCGGGGTAGGTCGCGTCCGCGCCGAGCGCCTCCTCGATCCTCAGGAGCTGGTTGTACTTCGCGACTCGATCGGACCGCGAGGGGGCGCCGGTCTTGATCTGGCCGCACCCGGTCGCCACGGCCAGGTCGGCGATCGTCGTGTCCTCGGTCTCCCCCGAGCGGTGGGAGAGGATCGCCGTGTAGCCGGCCTCCCGCGCCACCCGCACCGCCTCGAGCGCCTCGGTCAGCGTCCCGATCTGGTTGACCTTGACGAGGATCGAGTTCGCCACCCCGAGCTCGATGCCGCGGCGAAGCCGCTCCGTGTTGGTCACGAAGAGATCGTCGCCCACGAGCTGCAGGCGCTCGCCGAGGCGCTCGGTGAGCACCTTCCACCCGTGCCAATCCCCCTCGTCCATGCCGTCCTCGATCGACACGATCGGATAGCGCTCGGCCAGGTCGGCCCAGTAGTCGACGAGCTCGGCGGAGGCGAGCGCCCGCCCCTCGTGGCGCAGCTGGTAGTCCC
>JBPCMT010000215.1:0-5281 GCA_051001995.1 Thermoleophilaceae bacterium | reverse complement strand
GCTCCTCGTCGATGATCTCGTTGCAGAGATCGATGCACTCGTCGCAGATGTAGACGCCGGGCCCGGCGATCAGCTTCTTGACCTGGCGTTGCGACTTGCCGCAGAAGCTGCAGAGAAGCTGTTCGTTCGAGTCGGTCGGCCGCGCCATCTAGCTCCTCCCCAAGAGCGCCGGGCTCTCCCACCAGCGGGCGCCCCGCTAGTGCTGGGAGATCACCCGATCGATCAGGTTGTACTCCTTCGCCTCCTCGGCGCTCATGAAGTAGTCGCGCTCGGTGTCGTTCGCGACCTTCTCGAGGTCCTGTCCGGTGTGGACGGCGAGGATCTTGTCGAGCCGCGTGCGCACGTCGATGATCTCGCGCGCGTGGATCTCGATGTCCGACGCCTGTCCCTGGAAGGCCGAGGAGACCTGGTGGATGAGGATCTTCGCGTTCGGGAGCGCCATCCGCTTGCCGGCGGCCCCGCCCGCGAGCAGCAACGCGCCCATCGACATCGCGATGCCGACGCAGATCGTCTGCACGTCGGGGCGGATGAACTGCATCGTGTCTTAGATGGCGAGGCCCGCGTACACCGACCCGCCGGGCGAGTTGACGTAGACCGAGATGTCCTTGTCGGGGTCCTCGGACTCGAGGTGCAGGAGCTGGGCGACGAGCAGGTTGGCGATGTCCTCGGTCACCGGCGTCCCCAGGAACACGATGCGCTCGTTGAGAAGTCGTGAGTAGATGTCGAACGAGCGCTCGCCGCGCGACGTCTGCTCGATCACCATCGGGACAAGTGGGCTCATGGCTCTCGCTTTGTTTCCCTTCCTCGCTCCGATTCCTTCACCACCGGGGCGGGCAACCGTTGCGTCCGAGGCCCCAAGGGCCGAGTCCGGGGCCAGTCTAGCGGGGGGTGGCCAGGCGGTCGGACCGCTGTCGGGGCGGCGCGCAGGCGCGGCGCTCACGAGCCCGGCGTCCAGATCTGCTTCTCGCCCGCCGGCGCCTCGGACTCCGGCGTCCAGAGCTTGTCGCGCGCCTGCGCGCGCTCGGCCGGTATCGGCTTGGCCCGCTCGACGAGAGCGTCCACCGCCTTGCGCATCGCGATGTCCTCGCGCAGCATCTCGTCGCGGCGCTCCCTGCGCGCCTGGTCGAGCGACCTTCGCAGCTGCTTCTCGCTCGGGGCGCTGTCACTTCCCTGGGGGGCCGCGGCCGCCCTCAGCGCATCGATGACCTCCTCGTCGGACGTCTCGATCCCCTCGGCCTCGACGACTGCGGCAAGGAGGCTCTCGCGCCCGAGGGCGGTGCGCGCGTCGTCCTCGGTCTCGTGCACGAGCTCCTCCTCGTCCTTCCCGACGATCTGGAGGTACTGCCCGGGCTCGATGCCCTGAGAGCGGAGGCGCCGGGCGGTCTGCGACCACATCTCGTGAGCCTTCGCGTGGGCGAGATCGTCGGGGATGTCGACGTCGGACCGCGCCACCGCCGCGTCAACGACGGCCTCGCGAAACTCGTGCTCGATCGCCTGCTCGTCGCGCTCTCGGAGGCTCGACTCGATCTGCGAGCGCAGCTCGCCAAGCGTGTCGAAGCCGCCCGCCTCGGCCGCCAGCTCGTCGTCGGCGCCGGGCAGCCGCTTCTCCTTGACCTCCTTCACCGCCACCTGAAAGGCGGCCTCCCTGCCGGCCAGCGCCTCGGCGCGGTAATCGTCGGGAAACTCGACGCGCACCTCGCGCTCGTCGCCCGCGCTCGCGCCGACGAGCTGCTGCTCGAAGCCCTCGACGAGCCGGCCCGACCCGAGCTCGAGCAGAAAGCCGCGCGCCTCGCCGCCCTCGAACGGCTCGCCGTCGATCCGCCCCTCGAAGTCGAGCACCGTGAAGTCGCCCTCTGCGGCGGCACGGTCGACGGTCTCGAGTGAAGCCATCGACTCCCGCAGCCGATCGACCTCGGCGTCCACCTCCTCGCCGGCCACCGCGGGCTCGCGTCGGCCGACCTCGAGCGCATCCAGGTCGCCGAGCCGCGCCGTCGGCCGCACCCCGACTTCAACCGAGAACCCGAGCGGCGAGCCCTTCTCGGGCAGCTCCTCGAGCGCAAGCTGGGGGTCGCCCACGGCCACCACGCCGGCCTCGGACACCGCCTGCTCGTACCAGGCCGGCAGCGCGCGCCGCACCGCCTCGTCGAGCACCGCGGCGCGGCCGACACGCTGGATCACGACCGGCGGCGGCACCTTGCCCTTGCGAAAGCCGGCGAGCTTCATGTCGCGGCCGAGCTCCCGCGCCGCGGTCTGGAGCTCGCGCTCCACCGCGTCCGGCTCGACCTCGACCTCCAGCCGCACGCGGGCGTCTCCGAGCTCGGTCCGCTTGGTCGTCACGGCGGTCGCCATCGCGCGGCGGACGATACCTTGGACGCGATGGCGCAAAGCCGCCCGGACATCCGCCGCCGCCCTGCCGAGCGGCTGCTCGCCTGGCTTTTGACCGGGCCGCTCGGCCACCTCTACAGCGTCGGGGCGGACGTCGGGGTCGCGGCGGTGGCGGAGGCGCGGCGGAGGGGCGTCGCTACTAAGCTCGCCGACCAGCCAATGTCGGGGCCGCGAACGGACAGCGCCAGGGTCTGCGTGATCGGCGCCGGGGCGTCGGGCATCGCCGCCTGCCAGGTGCTGGGCGCGCGCGGCATCCCGTACGACTGCTTCGAGAAGGGCTCGGGGGTCGGCGGCAACTGGCGCTACGGAAACGACAACGGCATGTCGGCCGCCTACCGGTCGCTGTTCATCAACACCTCGCGGCGGCGGATGGAGTACTCGACCTTCCCGATGCCCGAGGACTACCCCGACTACCCCCACCACAGCCAGATCGCGCGCTACTTCGATGCCTACGTCGACCACTTCGGCTTCCGCGACCGGATCCGCTTTCGCACCGAGGTGACGCGCGTGGAGCCGGCGTCCGCGGGCTCCGGACAGGGCTGGGACGTGACGACCGACGACGGCGCCACTGGCCGCTACGCCGCGGTGCTCGTCGCGAACGGGCACCACTGGGACCCGCGCTGGCCCGAGTTCCCAGGCGAGCTCGCGGGCGAGGAGACCCACGCGCACGCCTACTCGACCCCGGACGGGTTCGAGGACAAGAACGTGCTCGTGCTCGGGATCGGCAACTCCGCCTGCGACATCGCCTGCGAGACGTCGCGCGTCTCGAAGATGACCTTCCTAGCGATGCGCCGCGGGGCGTACGTGATCCCGAAGTACATCGGCGGGAAGCCGACCGACGAGCTCTCCACCGACTTTACGACGCGGCTGCCGTTCGCGCTCCAGCGGGCGGTGTCGGCGTTCATGCTCAAGCAGGTCCAGGGGAACATGGAGGACTACGGGCTCCCAAGACCCGACCACAAGCTCATGGAGGCCCACCCCACCGTCTCCGCGGAGCTGCTCGCACGGATCGGGCACGGCCGCGTCAAGCCGAAGCCGAACATCGAGCGGCTCGAGGGCGACCGCGTGCGCTTCGCCGACGGCTCGGTCGAGGAGATCGACCGGATCGTCTACTGCACCGGCTACAAGATCACCTTCCCGTTCCTCTCCGAGCAGCTCGTCTCGACGCGCGACAACCGCGTGCCGCTCTACCGAAGGGTGGTCCACCCCGACCGGCCCGGCCTCTACTTCATCGGCCTCTTGCAGCCGCTCGGCGCGATCATGCCGCTCGCCGAGGCGCAGTCCGAGTGGGTGGCCGACGTCCTCGAGGGCCGTACGACGCTGCCTTCGCCACAGGAGATGCAAAGGGTGATCGAGCGCGAGGACCGCCGCATGAGAAAGCGCTACGTGGCCTCGAAGCGGCACACGATCCAGGTCGACTTCTTCCCGTACCTGCGCACGCTTCGGCGCGAGCGCGAGCGGGCTCGCGGCCGCGGTGGCCTGCGCGCGCGGGTCGCGGGGCGCTCCCACGAGCTGCGCGTCGAGAGCGCGGGCTAGCGGCGGCCATGGCCACCACGCCCGGCACGGCGTTCGTCACCGGCGGCTCCGGCTTCATCGGCGGCCGGCTGATCCGTCGCCTGGCCGGCGACGGCTGGAGCGTCCGCGCGCTGGCGCGGTCCGATCGCTCGGCCGCCGCCGTCCGCGGGCTCGGCGCCGAGGCCGTGCGCGGCGACCTCACGGACGTGAGTGCCATGACGGCCGGCGCCGAGGCAAGCGACGTGGCCTTCCACCTCGCCGCCCACCTGGGCCAGTGGGGCGCGCGCGAGGACTTCGAGCGCGACAACGTGACCGGCACCGAGAACGCGCTCGCCGCATGCTCGCGCGCCGGGGTCCGCCGCTTCGTGCACTGCGGAACCGAGGCCGCCCTGCTCGCCGGGGATCCCCTGGTCGCGGTCGACGAGACCGCGCCGCTGCGCCCGGACTCGAAGGCGCTCTACTCGGCCACCAAGGCCCGCGCCGAGCGGGCGGTGGTCGCGACCAACGGACCCGAGCTCGAGACCGTCGTCGTACGGCCGCGCTTCGTGTGGGGAGCGGGCGACACGACGCTGCTTCCCGGCATCGTCGCGGCGGTCGAGGCGGGGCGCTTCGCCTGGATCGGTGGCGGCCGCCCCCGAGCGGCCACCACCCACGTCGACAACACCGTCGAGGGGCTCGTGCTAGGCGCGACTCGCGGGCGCCCGGGAGAGGCCTACTTCGTCACGGACGGCGACCCGGTCGTGTTCAGGGAGTTCGTCTCGAAGCTGATCGCGACCCAGGGACTGACGCCGCCGACGCGCTCGCTGCCGGTGCCGGTGGCACGCGCGGCAGCCGCGGCGGGCGAGCTTGCCTGGCGGATGCTGCCGCTCAAGGGCGAGCCGCCGCTTACGCGCCTGGCCTACTGGCTCTCGGCGCAGGAGTGCACGATCGACATCTCGAAGGCGCGCCGCGAGCTCGACTACCGGCCGGTCCGCTCGCGCGAGGACGGGCTGACGGAGCTGGGGCGCGGGGCGGGCTGATCGCCGCGGCGCGTCCACGGCGGCCACAGCGAGGGTAAGCTCATCTCGTGGCGCCAGAGGGCAGCGGCGGCCCGGGATCGGGCTCCGACGAGCGGAAGGGCGAGATCGCCCATGCCGGTGCCCGCGGCGCCGTGGGCGCGATGGCGATGACCGGGGTGCGCGTCTTCACCCGCGACCTCGGGATCGTCAAGCAGACGCCCCCGGAGGCGATCGCCAAGAAGCGCGCCCACGGGCTGCTCCGGCGCGTCCCGCGTAATCGACGGCGGGCGGCCGTCGAGCTCGCCCACTGGGGCTACGGCGCGGCCGGCGGCGCCGGCTTCGGGCTCCTGCCGCAGTCGCTTCGGCGGCGGGCGTGGGCCGGT
>JBPCMT010000214.1:0-2717 GCA_051001995.1 Thermoleophilaceae bacterium | reverse complement strand
GCATACCGCGCGAGGGGTAAAAGCGAACCCGCTGCGGAGCGAGGAACACCTTGAGTGCGGCCGCGGGTTCGCGCGCCGAGCGGTCGTCGCCGGCGACGACCAGGGCCGGCCGCGCGGGCTCCGAGTCGAGCAGCGCGGCCAGCAGGTACGGGCGCAGGCTCGCCGAGACGAACGCGCGCTGGGGATCGTCGGCCGCGAGCGTGGCGGCCGCGAGCCGACCGACCGACTCGTCCTCGTGGGCATATCTAAGGAGCTGGCGCAAGTCGCTGAATCCCGTCTTCTGACACGACGAACGGCCGCGCCCCAGGGGCGCGGCGACGCTGTCTTTGATTCTAGGGCGGCTCGGGCGCGGCTCCGCGGTCTCGTCGTCCGCGATCGCTGGACGGGACGTGGTCACCGACAACGCTCCATTGGTGACCTTCGGTGACCACCTCCCGGCGCGGGTAACGCAACGGATCGCCGGCCGCACGAAACGCATCGGTTGATGTGACGAGCGGCTCCCGGAAGCGGCTGCGGCCGCGGCGCCGTTTGCTTCAGGCGGCCAGCGCCTGCAGCTCGGACTCCTCGAGCTCGATCGCTGCCGCGGCGACGTTCTCCTCGAGGTGCTCGACCGACGAGGTCCCGGGGATCGGCAGCATGACCGGCGAGCGCGCGAGCAGCCACGCGAGCGCGAGCTGCACCGGAGAGACGTCGTGCTCGCGAGCGACGCGCTCCACGGCCCCCTCGCCGCGAGCGGCGTCGCCGGCGGCGAGCGGGAACCACGGGACGAAGCCGAGGCCCTCGCGCTCGCACGCTTCGAGCACCGCCTCGTGGCCGCGGTCCGACAGGCTGTAGCGGTTCTGGACCGAGACCACGGGGACGATTGAGCGCGCCTCGGCGAGCTGCTCGACGTTCACGTTCGACAGCCCGACGTGGCGGACCTTTCCCTCCTCGCGCAGCTCGGCGAGCGCGCCCACCGACTCCGCGAGCGGGACCTCGCTGTCCACCGTGTGGAGCTGGTAGAGGTCGATACGGTCGACGCGGAGCCGCCGCAGGCTGCCCTCGCACGCCTCCTTGAGGTGCTCGGGGCGGCAGTCGGCGCTCCAGTCGCCGGGGCCGCCTCGCACCAGGCCGCCCTTCGTCGCGACGACCAGGCTGTCCGGGTAGGGCGCGAGTGCCTCGCCGATCAGCCGCTCGGCGACCTCCGGGCCGTAGGAGTCGGCCGTGTCGATCAGGTTCACGCCCAGCTCCACGGCGCGGCGAAGGACGTCCTTCGCCTCCTCGCGGTCGGGCGGGTCGCCCCAGACGCCGTCCCCGGTCAAGCGCATGGAGCCGAAGCCCATGCGGCGGACGGTGAGGTCGCCGCCGAGGGTGAGCTCGCCGGCTGCGGCTGCAGGTGTTGAGGCGTTCACGATGCGAGTACTACCCGGCCGGAGCCGGCCTAATCACGGTGAGGCTGAGGTTAGGCGCGCTATTCGCGCACAACCTCAGCCTCAGCCGACACCAGCCCCTCGAGCGCGTCCGCGGCGCGCTCGACCAGGGCGCGCACCTCGCCCTGCGGCTCGCTGAAGCGTCCCAGGACGTGGGCCGAGACGATCTCCGGATCGGTGCTGTCGGGGCGGCCGACCCCGACGCGGACGCGGTGAAAGTCGGGGCCACCGAGCTCGCGGGCGAGCGACCTCAGCCCGTTGTGGCCGGCCAGGCCGCCGCCGAGCCGTGTCCGCACCTCGCCGAAGGGCAGGTCGATCTCGTCGTGCACGGCCACGACGCGGTCGAGCGCCACCCCCGTGGCGCCGCGCGCCGGGCCGGCCGAGCGCCCGGCGTCGTTCATGAACGTCTGCGGCATGAGAACGCCGACCCGCGGCCCTCCCGGCCCCGTGCGTCCGTCCGAGTAGAGGCCGGCGTAGCGCTTGCGGCCCCTGGAGAGCCCCCAGCGCTCGGCCGCCAGACCCGTGACCTGAAAGCCGACGTTGTGGCGCGTGCCCGCGTAGCGCGGGCCGGGGTTGCCGAGCCCGACCACGAGCCAGTCGACCGGAGCGCCGCCCCCGCCGCTGCGACGGCGGAAGAGGCTCAGGAACCCTCGTCGGCGGACGCGGCGCCCTCAGCAGGCGCCTCGCGCTCGGCGGGCGACTCGCCCTCGGCGACCTCCTCGCCCTGCTCGCCGACCAGCTCGGTCTCCTCCTCGACCCCGGCCTCCTCCTCCACCTCGGACGGCGGCGTGATCGTTGCGATGATCGTCTCCTCGAGGTCGTCGAGCAGCGCCACGCCGTCGGGCACCCCGACCTCCGATAGGTGCATCGTGCCGGCGATCTCCATGGCCGAGACGTCGACCAGAACCCGCTCGGGGATGTCGGTGGGAAGCGCCTCGATGTTGAGCTCGCGGGTCACGTGCTCGAGCACGCCGCCCTCCTTGACGCCGGGGGCGTCCTCGACTCCCTCGAGCTCGACGTGCACGGTCGAGGCGATCTTCTCGTCGAGCCGAACCTGGAGCAGGTCGATGTGCACGACCTCCCCGCGCACGGGGTGAAACTGCTGATCCTTGACGATGACCGGCCGCGCCTTGCCGGTCCCGATCTTCGCGTCGAGGACCGCGGAGCCGTCAAGAAGCGCCTGGCGCAGGTCGCGCGAGCCCACCTGGAAGGCGACGGCCTCGCCGTCTCCGCCGCCGTAGAGCACGCCGGGCACGAGCCCGGCGCGCCACAGGCGGCACGCCCCCCACGAGCGCTGCGCGGTGCGTC
>JBPCMT010000213.1:0-2853 GCA_051001995.1 Thermoleophilaceae bacterium | reverse complement strand
GCCCGAGCGCGCCCCCGGCGCCAAGCGCTCGCCGCTGCCGCGGCCGGGGTTGGCGGGGGGCGGCGCGGACGGCAGCTAGCGCGCAGCCGGCGCGGCGAACGCGGGCCCGAAGCCTGACCGGCTCGGTGCGATCTCTCTTTCGAGAAATGGTCCCGAGAGAGTCTCAGCAAGTGACCAGTCTCGAAGGGGAACACAGGTTGCGCCGGACGCGAACAGGCCGCGGCGACGAGCGGCACGGGATCGTCTGGCTCGCTGAGATATCAGAGTTCGCCGGCGTGCCGGCGCACTTCTCCGGTTACTGGGGCGATGAGTCTCCCCCTCGGCACTACGAGGATGGCCCTGACTGGCCGGACGCGGAGTCCGCCGTGGCGTGGGGGCGGGAGCGGGCGCGAATCGTCCTCATCCGCCCCGCGGAGGAGGGGCAGTGCTTCTCGGCCGGCGAGGACGACCCATCGTGGGACGGCGACTGGAAGCGGTGGCCGGGCTGACGGTCGACCCGTCACCCGGTTCGAATCAACCGGTGGGCGCGTCTGGCGGACCGCTCCTGATGGGCGTCGTCAACGTGACGCCCGACTCGTTCTCGGACGGGGGCCGGTTCCTCGATCCGGACTCGGCGGCGCGTCACGGCGTCAGGCTCGCCGCCGACGGTGCGTCGATCCTCGACGTCGGCGGCGAGTCCACGCGTCCGGGCGCCGCCCCCGTGGCGACGGCCGAGGAGATCGAGCGCGCCGTGCCGGTGATCGAGCGGCTCGCCCGCGCGACGCCGGCCCGGCTCTCGATCGACACGATGAAGCTCGACGTGGCGCGCGCGGCGCTCGCCGCCGGGGCCGGCGTGGTGAACGACGTGTCCGCATTCCGCGGCGACCCCGAGATGGCGGGACTGGTCGCGAGCTCGGCGGCCGACTGCTGCCTGATGCACATGCGTGGCGAGCCGCGCACCATGCAGGAAGACCCCCGCTACGACGACGTCGTGTCCGACGTGGCGTCGTTCCTCGAGGAGCGCATGCGCTTCGCGCTCGCCGAGGGCGTTCCCGAGGAGCGGATCTGGCTGGACCCGGGGATCGGCTTCGGCAAGACGGTCGAGCACAACCTCGAGCTTCTTCGAAGGCTCGACGAGATCGTCGCGATCGGGCGGCCGGTGGTCGTGGGCGCGTCGCGCAAGAGCTTCCTCGGCACGTTGACCGGCCGCGCGGTCGAGGATCGCCTACCCGCGACGATCGCCGCCAACGTGCTGGCGCTCGAACGCGGCGCGGCGATCTTCCGCGTGCACGAGGTGGCCGAGTTGCGCGATGCGCTCGGTGTGGCCGCTGCTACGGTCGGCCGGCCGTCGTGGACGACCCCGGACAGCTAGAGCGCGAGCCCGCCGGCGGAGGCCCGGGCGCCGCTCCGCTCCCGGTTCGCATCGAGGTCGTCGGCCTGTCGGTCTACACGCATCACGGGGTCGGCGAGGCCGAGCGTGAGGTCGGCCAGCGGCTGGTGCTCGACGTGACGCTCGAGCTCGATCGCTGCGAGGCGACCGCCACCGACCGCCTCGAGGACACGATCGATTACGGCGACGTCTGCCGCGAGGTGGCGAGCGCCGCTCAGGCGCGCTCGCACCGGACCCTCGAGCGGCTTTGTGCCGCTCTCGCCGACCACCTGGTCGACCGCTACGGCGCGGACATCGTCACCGTGCGGGCGGCCAAGCCCGAGCCGCCGATCGCTCTCGCGGTCGACGAGGTGGCCGTCGAGCTCTGCCGGCGGCGCTCCTGAGGCGACAGCCGCACTGACCAGGCCAACGCGGCCTTGGATCGGTGCTTACGGAACCGGAAGGTCGTTGCGCGTCTTCTCGACGCCTTCGCGGATGCCGCCGCGGGCGTCGTCGATCGCCGAGCCGGCCCGATCGGCGGCGCCATCGACCTTGTCCGATACTGCGTCCTTGGCTCGATCAACGGTGTCCCTGGCGTTGCCGACCGTGTCGTTCACGCGCCCAGCCGCGTCCTCGACCACGCCTCCGACGCCACCCGAGCCATCGCCGCCCGCGCCCGGATCCGCGCCGCCACCCGAGCCGGACGTCGGCGTGGTGGCCGGAGCGGTGCCCCCACCGCCGGAGCCGTCCCCGGTCGGGCTCGCGTCGCCATCCGATCCGCCCGTCGAGGCGGCGGACGAACCGCCTCCGTCGGCGTTCTCGCCGCCGGAGACCGACCGCTCGGCGCTGATCGCGGCGACCTCGCCGCGAAGCGGGCTGCCGGCGAGCCAGGAGATCATCAACGCGCTGTCCGCGTCGGCCCTGTCGGAAAGCGTCTCGAGCTGAGCCGCCGCCGGTCCGGTGACTACCTGCGAGAGCGATCGCAGCCGCTCGACGCCGCCGCCGCCGACTCCGACCAGCGCGATGGCGGCGATCATGAGGATCGGCGCGAGAAGCGTCAGCGGGTCGCGACCTGCGCGTCCCGAACGCCGGCGCCTCCGCGCCACGGCTGGCCCATCCCGTGCCATCGCCTCCTCAATGGTACTCGCGCAGAGGACCTCACGCGCCTGTAACCACGTCGGGCCCTGCCATGGAGCCCCCCTTCGCTGCACTACAGTTCGCCTGCAATGCGCGGGGCTTCCATCGGTCGGGGCCTCAGACTCGCGCTCCTCGGCCTAACCCTCACCCTCCTGGCGGTGATCGTACTCGGGGTGGCGGCGCTCTACGGCGCTCGCGCGGACTACGAGCGGGCGCTGGCGCAATCGCACGCGCTCGAGGGCGCGGCCGAGCAACTGGGCGCCGCCGGCGTGCTCGAGCAAGCGACGCGGCTGCGCGCGCGCGGCGACTTCCCGGGAGCGCTCGCGCGCGCCCGCCGCGCGTTCGACGCACAGGCGCGCCGTGCACGG
>JBPCMT010000212.1:0-5602 GCA_051001995.1 Thermoleophilaceae bacterium | reverse complement strand
GGGGGGAGAGAGGGTGGGGGCTGCTTTGTCTTTCCTTTCCCTCTCCTGGCCGCGGGGGGACACCCCCGTGGCGGACCTCTCTGACCAGGTCCCGCACGCCGTCAAGCGTGAGCGCATGGAGCGCCTGGTGGACCTCGTCCAGCGTCGGGCGACCGAACGCTCGCAGCGCTTCGTCGGGCGGACCATGGAGGTCCTGGTCGAGGGCCCCTCGCGCACCGACCCCTCACGCCTGCGCGGCCGTACGCGCCACAACAAGACCGTCAACTTCACCGGCGCCGCGCGAGCGGGAGAGCTGGCCGACGTGGGGATCACCTCGGCGACGAGCACGACGCTCGCCGGCGAGGAGGCGCTCATCTCGCGCGTGGCCTGAGCCGGCGGGGAGGCCGCGGCGGTCGCATGGTCGGCGGGACAGATGCAGCGGTGGTCGCGATCTTCGGCCCGACCGGGGTCGGCAAGACCGCGGTGGCGATCGAGCTCGCCGAGCTGCTGCGCGCGCGCGGGGAGCGGCCCGTCGCCGTCTCCGCCGACGCGCTCCAGGTCTACGCCGGGCTCGAGAGCCTGACCGGCGCCCCGACGGCACCCGAGCGCGAGCGGCTGGAGCATCGGCTGGTCGGCGTGGTGCCGGTGACCGACTCCTTCTCCGTCGGCGCGTTCATGCCCCTCGCGCACGCCGAGATCGACGTGGCGCTCGCGGACGGACGTCGCCCGATCGTGGTCGGCGGCACCGGCCTCTACCTACGCGCGGCTCTCACGGACCTCGCGCTGGAGCCCCCGCCGGCGCCCGGCGTGCGCGAGCGACTGGAGGCGCGGCTCGCGACCGATGGCCTCGGCGCGCTGCACGCCGAGCTCGCGCGGCGCTCGCCGCGGCGAGCGGATCAGATCGCGCCCACGGACGGAAAGCGGGTCGTGCGGGCGCTCGAGCTGCTCGAGGGCGGCGGGGGAGAGGCGGGGTCCGGGGAGCGCTCGGAGCTATGGAGCGGCGAGACGCGCCACCCGACGCGGCTGGCGGGCCTCGTGATGGAGCGGGCGGCTTTGTACGGGGCGATCGACGCCCGAGTGGACGCGATCGTGGCGGGCGGAGCCGCCGACGAGGTCCGCCGCGCCGAGGCGCTCGGCGCGTCGGGCACCGCCCGCAAGGCGCTGGGCTACGCCGAGCTCCTCGCCGGCGACGTCGAGGCGATGAAGCGGCGCACGCGCAACTACGCCAAGCGACAGCTCACCTGGATGCGCAAGATGGGCGGGCTCCAGGCAATCGACGTGACGGGCCGGCGGCCCGCCGAGGTGGCACGCGAGATCGCGACTCAAGCTTCCTCGCTTGACGACTTCGCGCGACCCTCCGGCCTCGCCCGCGCCAACCCCACGAGCTAGTTTCCCGCCATGCGATTCGAGAAGTGGCAGGCGCTGGGCAACGACTATGTCATCGTCGAGGCGGCGGAGCTCCCCTTCGATTTGAGCCCGGCACGCGTCAGGCGTCTGTGCGCGCCGCACACGGGCGTCGGGTCGGACGGGGTCCTCGTGCTCTCGCGGCCACTCGGCCGGGAGCTCGTCGCGGCGCTTCGCATCTTCAACCCGGATGGCTCGGAGGCCGAGGTGTCGGGCAACGGGGCCCGGCAGGCTGTGCTCTATCTGCGCCGGCGCGGCTGGACGCAGGAGGACGAGTTCGAGATCGAGACCGCCGCCGGGCGGCTGCGGCCGTGCATCACCGGGGAGAGCACCTGCACGGTCGCCATGGGAAGGGCTCGCCTCGCCTCGCCCGACTTCCCCTCAGGTGCCGACGACGGCAAGGGGGAGCTGACCGCCTACGATCGCGCGTTCGAGTTCCAGCACGTACAGGTCGGCAACCCGCAGTGCGCGATCGAGGTCGCGGACGGCCTCGAGGATCTCGATCTTTCGCGCTACGGCACCCCGATCGAGCGCCACGAGCTGTTTCCGAACCGCTCGAACGTCTCCTTCTGGCGTCGCGACACCGACGCGGAGGTCACGGCGCGGATCTTCGAGCGGGGAGTGGGAGAGACGCAGTCCTCGGGCACCGGTGCCAGCGGCGCGGCGATCGCGGCTGTACTGCGCGGTGCGCGCAGCCCGGTCACGGTTCACCTCGAAGGCGGCGACCTCGAGGTGGCGGTGGCGGACGACCTCGCAGTGAGCCTCACCGGCTGGGCCGTGCCGGTCTTCAGCGGCGAGCTCGCACCCGAGCTCGTCGCCGAGCTACGCGACCAGGGAGGAGCCGGATGAGACACTCGCAGCGCCTCGAGCGGATCCCGCCGTACCTCTTCGCCGAGCTCGAGCGAAAGATCGCCGAGAAGACCGCGCAGGGGGTCGACGTCATCAGCCTCGGGATCGGCGACCCGGACACTCCGACGCCGCAGGTGGTGATCGACGCGCTGGCCAAGGCCGCGAGCGATCCGGCCACCCACAGGTACCCGTCGAACCGCGGCCGGCCCGACTTCCGCGAGGCGGTGCGCGCCTTCTACGCGCGCCGTTTCGGAGTCGAGCTGGACCCCGAGCGCGAGGTCGTGCCCGCGCTTGGGGCGAAGGAGTGCGTCTTCAACCTCAACCTGGCCTTCCTCGACCCCGGCGACGCGGCGCTGGCCGCGGACCCCGGGTACCCCGTGTACACGGGCGGCCCGCTGCTGGCCGGCGCCGAGGCGGTCCTGCTGCCGCTGGTGCCCGAGCGCGGCTTCGCGCCCGACCTCGACGCGGTGGCGGACGGCGACCGCGAGCGCGCCCGGCTGCTGTACCTGAACTACCCGAACAACCCGACGGGGGCGGTCGTCCCGGACGGCCTCTTCGAGCGCGCCGTGGAGTTCGCGCGCCGGCACGAAGTGCTGGTCGTCCACGACGCGTCCTACACGGAGACGACCTTCGACGGGTACGTCGCGCCGAGCTTCCTCGCCACGCCCGGCGCCAAGGAGGTCGGCGTCGAGGTCCTCTCGCTCTCGAAGGGCTACAACAGGACCTGCTGGCGCACCGCGGCGATCGTCGGCAACGCCGAGGCTGTCGAGGCCTACTGGCGGCTCAAGACCAACATCGACTCGGGGATGTTCGAGGCGGTGCAGCTCGCCGCGGCGGCGGCGCTGGACCACGGCGACGAGGACGCGCGGAGGATGAGCGCGGTCTATGAGCGCCGGCGCGACCTGGTCTGCGGCGCGCTGCGCGAGGTGGGGGTGGAGGTGACGCCGCCGAAGGGCACGATCTACGTCTGGGCGCCCGTGCCCGCCGGCCACACGTCCGCCTCGTACTGCGAGCACGTGCTGGAGGAGTCGGGGGTCGTGCTGTCGCCCGGGAGTGCCTACGGGCCCAACGGCGAGGGCTTTTTCCGGATCTCGCTGACGATCGCCGACGAGCGGTTGGTCGAGGCAGTCGAGCGGCTGCGATCGAGCCTCGGGGGCTAGTCCCTCGTCGTCGCGGCGAACTTTGGCGATCTGCGCACGAGGGGGGTGTGCTTAACGGGGCAGAGCTCGTCCCGCCTTCGCTCGGCGCGGCTCCTAGACTTGACCGGGATGCAGCGAGGCGACGGACGCGCGGATGAGAGCCGCTACGGCGAGGGGGTTCGCAACCCCCGCGCGCGCCAGCGTGCGCTGTGCGTGGCCGCGACCCCCGGCGAGGCGGACCTCGCGGAGCTGCGCGAGTTGCTGCGGACCGCCGGCGTCGCCGTGGCCGGCGAGCTCTCACAGCGCCGTCCACGGCCGGATCCCGACCGCTACATCGGGCGCGGCAAGCTCGACGAGCTGAAGGAGGCGGTGAAGGCCTCCGGCGCCAACCTGATCGCCTGCGACGACGAGCTGCTGCCGCGCCAGGAGCGCAACATCGAGCAGGAGGTCTGCGTGCCGGTGATCGACCGCACCGCCGTCATCCTCGACATCTTCGCCGACCATGCCAACAGCGCCGAGGGCAAGCTCCAGGTCGAGCTCGCCCAGCTCGAGTACAACCTCGCGCGCATGCGCGGGCTGTGGACGCACCTCGAGCGGCTCGGCGCCGGCCGGGGCGAGGGCGGGATCGGCACGCGCGGTCCGGGCGAGACGCAGATCGAGACCGACCGTCGGCTCGCCCGTGACCGCATCGCGCAGCTCAAGCGCCGGCTTGAGCGCACGAGCGCCAATCGGCGCGTGATGCGTCGCGAGCGCGAGCGCGCGAGCCTCCCGACGGTCGCGCTCGCCGGCTACACGAACGCCGGCAAGTCAACGCTGCTCGGCGCGCTGACGGGCGCCGACGCCGACGTGGCAGATCGCTTGTTCCACACGCTGGACCCAGCCACGCGGTCGTTCGAGATCGCCGGCCGGACCTATCTCGCTACCGACACCGTCGGCTTCATCCGCAAGCTTCCCCACCAGCTCGTCGAAGCGTTCGCCGCCACCCTCGAGGAGGCGATGGAGGCCGACCTGATCGTCCACGTGGCGGACGCCGCGGTCGAGGAAGACGAGCTCGCCGCGATGCTCGCGGCGGTGGACGAGGTTCTCACCGAGGTCGGCGCGGCGGAGCGGCCACGCCTCCTCGCGCTCAACAAGGTCGACCGCCTGAGCGCGGAGCGCCGCGCCGAGCTCGCTCACCGCCACCCGCGCGCCGTGCAGGTATCGGCCGCGTCGGGGGAAGGTCTGGACGAGCTGCGCGAGCAGATCGAGGCACGCTTCCTGCGGGCGCTGCGGCCGATGGACCTGCTCGTGCCCTACGAGGAGGGCGGGCGCCTCTCCGAGCTCCACGACGTGGCCGGCGAGCTCGAGCGCGAGGACACCCCAGAAGGGGTACGCGTTCGGGCGCGGGTGCCGGCGGGCGTCGCGCCTCGCTTCGAGCGCTTCGCCCGCAACGGCGCCGACGCCGGTTGACGCTCGCCTTCTCCCGTCTCAGCGAGTCCGCTCGCCCGCCGTCGCGGGCGCACGAGGACGACGCCGGCTACGACCTCCACGCCGCCGAGGATGTAACGCTCGTGCCAGGGGCGCGCGCATCGGTGGGGACGGGCATCGCGGTGGCGATCCCGCCGGGCCACGCCGGCCTCGTGCTCGCACGGTCCGGTCTGGCGGCTCGCCACGGGATCGCGCTCGTGAACGCGCCCGGGTTGATCGACTCCGGATACCGCGGCGAGCTGCGCGTGCTGCTGCTCAACACCGATCGCTCGGAGCCGTTCGCGATCGCGGCCGGGGATCGGATCGCGCAGCTGATGGTCGTACGCGTGGAGGTGCCCGAGCTGCGCGAGGAGCCGTCGCTCGAGGCCACGAGCCGGGGGGGCGGCGGCTTCGGGTCCACCGGGCGGTAGGCGGTTCGGCCCGGCTACGGCGTGGGCCGCCCTACACGCCCGCTGCCCGTCGCGCGCTCGCGTGCGCGGCGTCCTCCATCGCGTCGTCGAGCGGCTCGAGCTCGACGCCGAGCGCGAGCTCGATCAGGCGGTCCGCCAGCCAGACGTTCTTTGGTAGCAGCGGTCCGTGCAGGTAGGTGCCGATCACGTTGCGCCGGCGGACGCCCTCCGTGCCGTCGCCGCCGTTGTTGCCGTGGCCGCGGATCACGCGCCCGAGCGGCTCGGGGCGGGAGCAGAGGAGGGTGGGGCAGTCGTGGTTCTCAGCGCCCGCGATCGGCCGCGGGCCGGTACCGAGGTCGGCCCCGACGGCGCAGT
>JBPCMT010000211.1:0-3611 GCA_051001995.1 Thermoleophilaceae bacterium | reverse complement strand
GTGAAGGTCGGTCGACGGGGAATCCGGCTGACGCCGCCGTCAGCGGCGACCGCCGCCGCGGAACAGCTCGTCGACCTCGTCCCAGGCGTCGGCCGGGTGGTCCGCGGGGCCGGTCGGCGCAGCCGGGGACTCCATCCCCTCGTACGCCGGGTCGGGGAGTGCCGTGCGAGCGAAGGCGGGCTGCTCTGCCGGCCCGGCGCATGCCGGGGGGGCGATCGCTGCGCCCGCCCGCCGCAGGGTCTCGGCGCTCGCGCCGACTATCTCACCCAGCGCCCCGAGCACCCGGTCCGAGACGCCGTCCGCCGGCAATAGTCCCTGCTCCATCTCGTGGTAGTAGGCCTCGACCTTCGCGCGCCTGTCCGCGGCGCCGAGCGCGCCAGCCAGGCGCTCAACGAGCTCGGCGCGCCGCAGCCGCGCGCGCTCGCGTAGCCGGGGGAGGAGCGCGGGCCACAGGCCTGCCGACCCGGTCAGCGAGCGGCTCAGCGCGTCGACGACCTGCGGCGCGCCCGACTCGCGGTAGGCGGCGGCATCGAACTCGCGTCGCGGCGCGCGCCGCAGGTAGCCGTCGATCAGCTCCTCGAGCTCGCGGCGATCCACTCCCTCTAGCCGCTCGACCAGGTCCGTGGGGTCGGCCTCGCCGCCCGAGCGTTGTCGCGCGATGTACTCGCTCAGCAGGCTGTCGACGTCGGTCATCGGGGCGCCACGGTCATCGTCAGGGGGGAGTATCGCCCTCGTCCGCCTCGGCGAGCAGCTCGCGCAGCCGAGCCCGGAAGCGCGTGTAGATCTGATGCACGTTGGCCTCGGTCATGTCCGGAATCTGCTCCGCGGCGTCGGCGGCCGAGAGGTCCTCGAACCCGTACAGTTCGACGACCCGCTGGTGCGTTTCGCTGAGCTCCGCGAACGCCTGGTCGACGACGCTCTGGACATCGATCGCGTCGGTCTCGCCTTCCTCCCACGGCTCGACGCCCCACGCGGCGTCTTCGTCCCCACCCGTCTCGGGCAGAGCCTCGGGCGGCGGCTTTCGCTCCCGCGCGCGGTGGTAGTCGGCGATCCGCCGGTCGACGATCGTGTGCAGCCAGCCGCGGAACTCGCCGATCGAGCCGCCGGCGAACGCGAATGTGGTGATCGCGCTGACCACGGCCTGCCCGGCGACGTCCTCGGCGTCGGCCGGCGGGACCTTGAGGCGGCAGCGGGCGACCACGATGTCCCAGTAGCCGTGCACGAGGATCGCCCCGGCGCGGTTGCACGCGTCGAGCCGGGCGGCGTCGCGGGCGCCGACGATGTACTCGATGAGATCTTCATCTGAGAGCCGCTCGAGCTCGCGGTCGGGGCGCTCTCGGAAGTTCGGGTTGGCCAATGGTCGTTCGGTCGGTCGCTGGGCGGCGCGTCTGACGGCGCGTCGCAGGGTCGCGGACCGTAGCGCTTGTGTCGGATCGCGCTTAGTCGGGGGCGTGTCGAGTCCTAACCCGCGTCAGGAGCCGGGCCGGTGCGACGACTGCGTAAGCTGATGGCCGCCTTCGTCTTCATCTCACCGGACTCTTTCGTGGACTGGCTCAGCACCCTCGGAGAGGACGCCTCGGGCTGCGAGGCCGAGCGTCGCGAGCTTCACTGGCTGGCCTCGCGGGCGATCTGGACGCCGCAGCGCTTCAACGTCCCGCTGCCGACCGACCCGCTCGACGACGAGCTCGTCGATCCGGAGGGGTGGGAGCTGTGAGCCGCGCGCCGCGCGCGACCCCCACCTTCGACGAGCTCTTCGACGCCGCCCGCAGGCTCGGCACGGCGGAGCTGCTGCTCGAGCTCCGCCCGGACGAAGGCGGCCTGTGGCTGCGGCTCGTGCGGCTGGAGGACGGCAGGGTCATACACGAGCGCGCAGCCGTCCGAGGGGTGGAGGTGGCGGCCACCGAGATCAGGGCGCTCGTCGAGGCGGACTCACAGCCGCGTCACTGAGCGGTCAGCGCCGCCCTGCCCCAAATCAGTCCTAAGCTCACCCGACTTCTCCGCCTAGCCGCTACCCAAAGCAACTACGAGCCGCCACCCTCGAGCGGCCTTCCGCTCTCCTTCCAGGCTTTCGCGCCACCGTCCATGTGGGCGACGTTCGTGTAGCCCAGGTCCTGCAACGTGGCCGCGGCCAACGCCGATCTTCCGCCCGAGGCACAGTGGAGGATGACCCGTCTTCCCGGGTCGAATTCTTCGCGGTGATAGGCGCTGGTGGGATCGGCCCAGAACTCGAGCATCCCCCGCGGAGCCGCCACCGCGCCGGGGATGTAGCCGCTGCTTTCACGCTCCTCGGGCTCGCGGATGTCGACGACGACAGCTTCGCCGGCCTCGATCTCCTCGGCCGCCTGCTCAATCGTGAGGTTCTCGATCCCGGCCTTTGTTTCGGCCACCATCTCGGCTGCGGTCTTCGCCATCTGCTCCTCCTCGATTGGACACCGCTGCGGAGCGCGGAGCATAAGACCGATCCCGCCCCGGCCTGCGCTATCGTTCTGGCGCAGAGGAGTTGTACATACATTTAGACGTACGTTTATCGAAAGGGGGCGGCTGTGGGCACTGTGGGCATCCGTGACCTCGCTCGCCGGGCGAGCTCCATCATCGAAGACCTGACCGAGAGCCGTGAGCCCACGTTGATCACGCGCCACGGGCGGCCGGTCGCGTACATGCTGCCGGTCGATGAGCGTGAGTTCGAAGACTTCGTCCTGGCAAACGCACCGGAGTTCGTCGAGGGTCTCGCGGAGGCGGACGCCGAGCTGCGCGCCGGCGCGACGACTTCGCTTGCGGCTTTCAGGCGTGAGCACGGCGCCGAGGCGCGACGCGCCGCCGGGCCGTCACGCTGAGGCCGCGCCCTCGTCGTAGTGCACCGCGTCGAGCTTGCCTCTCGCGCCAAGCGTGACCTCAAGCGGATCAAGGGAAGCGCGCTCGATGCCATCCTCGACGCGCTGGAGCACGTACTCACGGCCGATCCGCCGCCCACGAATATCGATGTGAAGCCCCTCGCCGGACGCGCTCCCTGGCTTCGCTTGAGGGTCGGCGGACACCGCGTTCTCTACCGACCGCTCACGGTCACTGAGCTTCGGGACCTCGACGCCGAAGAGCAGACCGGCTTCCTCGTGGGGAGGGTGATCGATCGACGCGACCTCGAGAAGGCCGTGAAGTCGCTGTGACTCCTAACCGCCGTTCGAGCCTCGGCATGAACCGCCGGGGTGGTGACTCGCAGAGCGCGGGGCTGACTGACGCCCGGGGCGGAGACCCGCAGCCCCCTACGCGCCGAACCGCCCGCTCTCGAGCGCCCGCTCACGAGCGGCCTCGTCGTAGCCGGGCAGTTCGCCGGTGCGCTCGAGCGCGTCGAGGTAGGCGGTCATGGCGGCCTCCGACTCGACGCTGCCGAGCTCTGCGAGGAACTCGGCGCGCTCCACGCGCAGGCCGTCCGCCAGCGGCAGCGACCCGCCCTCGTAGACGGCCCGCTTGCACGCGGCCACGGCGGCCTTCGTGCGGCGGCCGAGCCGCTCGGCCAGCGCGAGCGCGCGGTCGAGCAGCCCATCCGCTGGGACGACCTCGTCCACCAGCCCGAGCTCCGCGGCCTCGCCCGGCGTGAGCGGGCCGCCGTCGAGCAC
>JBPCMT010000210.1:0-23935 GCA_051001995.1 Thermoleophilaceae bacterium | reverse complement strand
CCCTGCGGCACCGCCTGTAGCCCCGCGTTCGGCGGCGGCAGCGCCCGCGCCAGGCGCGTGTCGAACAGCTCCAGCGTCGCGAGCCCGCAGGCGAGCGAGATGCGCTCGGCCGCCGCGAGCTGGAGCGAGGCGGCGATGCCCCAGGGGCCGTCGAAGGTGCTGGACAGGTAGGGATCGAGGCCGCACGCGGTCGCGGCTCTGACCGCGGCGCGGGCGCCCGAGAAGCCGCCGCTGGCGGCCAGCTTCACGTTGATGGCGTCGCACGCGCGCGCGTCGGCTGCCTGCTCGACGTCGCCGGCGTTGGCGATCGGTTCGTCGGCCGCGATTCGGACGGCGAGCGCGGCCCGAACCTCGGCGAGCTCGGATAGCGTCGCGCACGGCTGCTCGAGCAGCTCGATGTCGTAGGAGGCGAGCGTGGACATCGTCCGGATCGCCTCGTCCGTGCTCCAGGCGCCGTTCGCGTCGAGGCGCAGCGCCGGCCACGGGCCGATCGCCTCGCGCACCGCCGCCACGCGCTCCGCGTCGTCGGGGAGCCCGACCTTCAGCTTGAAGCAGGAGAAGCCGTCGCGCACGCCGGCTCGCGCACGACCGGCGACCTCCTCGGGCGGGCCGGCGCCGAGCGTGCGGTTGACGGCGATCGCCTCCGCGCCGGGCTCGCCGACCGGACGCCCGTCGCGCCGCGCGCGTAGGTCGAGCAGCGCCATCTCGACGGCCGCGCGCGCGTGGGGCGGCAGATCACGCGAGCAACCGTCGGCCGAGACGTCGGCGTCGACGAGCGCGCGGGCGATCGAGTCGATCGGCACCCCGTCGTAGGGCTCGAACGGAGCCGCCTCGCCGTGGCCGACGGCGCCGTCGTCGTCCTCGAGTCGGAGCAGGAGCAGGTCGCGGGCGGCCACCACGCCGCGCGCTGTCGCGAAGGGCTCCCCGAAAGGAAGCGACAGGCGCCTGAGCGTCCGTTTCAGCACCGGCGAGCGCTGCGAGGGCGGTCCTGACAGGCGATCACGACGCGAGCGTGCCCGCCGCGAGCAGCAGCGAGAACGCGGCGAGCAGCGCGCCCGTCCGCGCGAGCGCCGCGTTCAGGGCCGGTCCGTCGCTGCGGGTGGCGACGACGTGCGCGAGCGAGACCGCGAGCGGAACGCAGAGCAGCGGCAGCAGGACCCAGGCGCTCAGCCCGCCGGCGAGCCAGATCACGACCGGGGAGGCGAAGGCGACGGCGACCATCGCCGCGAACAGCCGGCGCGCCCGGGCACGGCCGAGCTTGACCGCCAGCGTCCGCTTGCCGGCGCGGCGATCGGTGTCCACGTCGCGGACGTTGTTCACGACCAGGATCGCGGCGGCGAGCAGCCCGACCGGGACCGACAGCGCCACGGCCTCGAGGGTGAGCCGCTCGGTCTGCACGAAGTAGGAGCCCGTGACCGCGACGACGCCGAAGAACAGGAACACGAACAGCTCGCCGAGGCCCTCGTAGCCGTAGGGGCGGGGACCGCCCGTGTAGAGCACGCCCGCGAGGATCGAGGCGACGCCCACGAGCAGCAGCTCCGCGCCGGCCACCGCCGCCAGGTAGAGGCCGGCGGCGACCGCGACTCCGAAGGCGAGGTAGGTCCCGACCAGCACGTGGCGCGGCGGCATCAGCCCGCCGGCGGTGACCCGCACCGGGCCGAGCCGATCCTCGGTGTCGGCGCCGCGGCGCGCGTCCGAGTAGTCGTTCGACAGGTTCGTGCCGACCTGGATGAACACGCTTCCGATCAAAGCGGCGGCAAAGGCGAGCGGCCGGAAGGTGCCCTCTGAGCCGGCGAGCGCCGTGCCTACGGCCACCGGGGCGACTGCGGCGGGGAGCGTTCGCGGCCGCGCCGCCACGATCCAGAGCCGGAGCGCTCTGGCGGCTCGCGCCCCGCGCCCTGCGCGGGAATCCCGGTCCCGTTCGCCGGGCAGGGCGCTCAAGGCCGCTTTGGAAAGCGCCCGAAGTCGGGGCGGCGGCGCTCGGTGTAGGCGTCGCGCCCCTCCTGCGCCTCCTCGGTCGCGTAGAAGAGCAGGTTCGCGTCGTGGGCCAGCTGCTGAAGGCCGGCGAGCCCGTCCTCGGTCGCGTTGAAGCTCGCCTTGAGCAGGCGCAGCGCGAACGGCGACATCGCGAGCATCTCGCGGCACCAGCCGACGGTTTCCTCCTCGAGGCGCTCGAGCGGCACCACCGCGTTCACCAGGCCCATGTCGAGCGCCTGTGCGGCGTCGTACTGACGGCAGAGGAACCAGATCTCCTTCGCGCGCTTGGGCCCCACCAGGCTCGCGAGCACGCCGGCGCCGAAGCCGCCGTCGAAGCTCCCCACGCGCGGGCCGGTCTGACCGAAGCGGGCGTTGTCGGCGGCGATCGTGAGGTCGCACACGACGTGCAGCACGTGGCCGCCGCCGATCGCGTAGCCGGCAACCATCGCCACGACCGGCTTCGGGGTGCGGCGGATCTGGACCTGAAGGTCGGTCACGTGGAAGCGCCCGACGCCGCGGCGGGCGGCCTCGTCCTCAGCGAGGTAGCCGGCGTCGCCGCGCACCCGCTGGTCGCCGCCCGAGCAGAACGCGAGCGGCCCCTCGCCGGTCAGGACGATGACGCCCACGTCGAGGTCCTCGCGCGCGCGGTCGAACGCTTCGGACAGCTCGATCAGCGTCTGCGGCCGAAAGGCGTTGCGGACCTCGGGGCGGGCGATCGTGAGCGTCGCGACCCCGTCCGCGGTCTCGTAGCGGATGTCCTCGTATTCGCCGTCGGCGGCCCAGTCGAGCGCGGGTCGGATGGCGTTCGGGCTCGCCACGGGTGGACCTACGATAGTTCGCCTGCACGACTGGCTCTCCCTGCGCGCCGGCACGCACTCGGACCATCCCGCGGTGGTCGCGGGCGCGCGCAGCGCGACCTACGCGGAGCTCGACCGCGAGACGGACGCGGCGGCTCGGCGCCTCGCCGCGCTCGGCGTGACGGCCGGCGATCGCGTGGCCGCTGCGCTTCCGGCTGGCCTCGAGCTCGTGACGCTGCTGCACGCCGTGGCCAGGGTCGGCGCCGCGCTGGTGCCGCTCGACGCGCGCCTGACCGCCTCCGAACGGCGCGCCCAGATCGACGAGACGGCGCCGCGTCTCGTCGTCGAGGAGCCGCTCGCCGGAGAGCAGGCGGACCTCGCGCCTCGGTGGGGGATCGACCTGGACGCGCCCTGGACGATCCTCTTCACCTCCGGCACGACCGGGCAGGCGAAGCCGGTCGGCCTGAGCCATCGCAACCACGTCGCGAGCGCGATCGCGTCAGCGTGGGGACTCGGCGTGGCTCCCGACGATCGCTGGCTCTGCGTCCTGCCGCTGTTTCACGTCGGCGGCCTCGCGATCCCGATCCGCTCGGCCGTGTACGGGACGACCGCCGTCGTATACGACGGCTTCGCTACGGCGACCGTGGCCGACACCATCGCCCGCGGCGAGATCACGCTCGCCTCGCTCGTCCCCACGATGCTCCGCCGGCTGGCGGACGCCGGGCTCGAGCGAGCGCCCGCCCTGAGGGCGATCCTGCTCGGCGGGGCGAGCGCGCCGCCCGACCTCCTCCGCTGGGCCGAGGAGCAGGCCCTTCCGGTCGTTCGAACCTACGGGATGACCGAGACCGCTTCGCAGGTGGCCACCGAGCCCGCGCCGGGGGCCGGCGCCCCTGCGCTCTCCGGCGTGCAGCCCCCAATCGGGCGTCGCGGTGAGATCCTCTTCCGCGGCCCGATGGTGGCGTCCGGCGCGCTCGACCCCGGCGGCTGGCTTCGCACCGGCGACCGCGGCCGCCTCGACGGGCGCGGGCTCCTGCACGTCGAGGGGCGCCTCGACGACGTGATCGTCACCGGCGGGGAGAACGTCAGCGCCGTCGAGGTGGAGGAGGCCCTGCTCGCTCACCCGAACGTCGCGGACGCGGGCGTCGTCGGCCTTCCCGACCGCGAGTGGGGGGAGGCCGTGGTCGCCTTCGTCGTGCCGGCGCCCGGAGCGGCGCCGAGCCCGGGCGAGCTGATCGAGCACGGCGCGCGGAGGCTCGCCCCCTTCAAGGTGCCGAAGGAGGTGCGCCTGGTGGCGGCGCTGCCGCGCAACGCGCAGGGCAAGCTGGTGCGGTCCCGCCTCGGCGAAGAGCCTCCGAGCGGACCGCCGACGACTGCTTCGTGAGATCCCTGTCCGCTGCTAAGTTGCGGGGAGTCGCCGTCGTCGGCGGCCACCGCAAGACCCAGCCCCGCGCCGGCGACGCACGCGAGCGCCAGTGCGACGAGCACCGCGGGCCGGCGAATCAACGCGGGAAGGCGCACGCCCCCTGCTTACCAGATCGCGGCGGCCGAGCGCGCAAGACGCGGAGGGCTAGAGTCATCCCGTGATCTACGACCCCGACGCCGACCTCGGTCGCCTCGACGGCCGGACGGTCGCGATCCTGGGCTACGGGTCGCAGGGACACGCGCACGCGCTCAACCTGCGCGACTCGGGTGTGGACGTCGTGGTCGGCCTGCGCGAGGACTCGAGCTCGCGCGCGAGCGCCGAGGAGCACGGGCTCGAGGTGCTCCCGGTCGCGGAGGCGGCGAGCCGCGGAACGGTCGTCATGGTGCTGCTGCCGGACGAGAAGCAGGCCGCTGTCTGGGAGTCCGAGATCAGCGACGGCGTGGCGCCCGGCGACCTTCTGATGTTCGCGCACGGGTTCTCGATCCACTACGGGCAGGTCGAGCCGGGGCCCGGGGTGGACGTCGGCATGGTCGCGCCAAAGGGCCCGGGCCACCTGGTTCGCCGCCAGTACCTCGAGCGCAACGGGGTCCCGGGCCTTCTCGCGGTTCACCAGGACGCCAGCGGGCACGCCCGCGACCTCGTCCTCGCCTACGCGAAGGGGATCGGGTGCACCCGCGCCGGGGCGATCGAGACGACCTTCAAGGACGAGACCGAGACCGACCTCTTCGGCGAGCAGGCGGTGCTCTGCGGCGGCGTCACCGAGCTCGTCAGGGCCGGCTACGAGACGCTGGTGGAGGCCGGCTACGACCCGCGCCTCGCCTACTTCGAGTGCCTTCACGAGCTCAAGCTGATCGTCGACCTCATATATGAGAAGGGCATCACCGGCATGCGCCACTCGATCTCGAACACCGCCGAGTACGGCGACCTGACGCGCGGCAAGCGGGTGATCGGCGCCCCCGCGCGCGAGGCGATGGGACAGATCCTGGCCGAGATCCAGTCGGGCGACTTCGCGCGCGAGTGGATCGCCGAGAACAACGCCGGCCAGGAGAGCTTTCAGCGCATGCGCGAGGAGCAGCGCGATCACCAGGTCGAGCGCGAGGGGCGCGAGCTTCGCTCGATGATGGACTGGATCGACACCGAGTTCTAGATGGCCGAGAGCGATAGGGGAAGCGGCTGGCTCCCGCCGGAGGCGTCCGGACCAGAGCATCGGCCGGCCGCGCCGGGCGAGCCGCCGCCGCCCTCCGCCTCCGGGCCGCCCCCGGCCACTTCCGGGGCGCCGCCGCCGCACGGCCCGCCGCCCGGCGGCGCGGCCCCGAGCGGCCCTCCCTCGGCGCCCGCTTACGGTCAGCATCCGCCGCCTCCCGGCTATCCGCCGCCGGCCTACGCCCCGGGCGCCTACGGACCCCCAACTCAGCCCTCGGCCGACGAGCCGGGCAACGGGGAGGCGGTCGCGGCGCTCGTGCTCGGCGTCTGCTCGCTCGCCTTCCTCCTCATCAGCGCGGGGCTGTCCACGATCATCTCGCTGATCTGCGCCGTGCTCGCGATCATCTTCGGCCGCCGGGGCAAGCGCAACGTGGAGTCCGGCCGGACGCGCAAGCATCGCGGCCTCGCCCAGGCGGGCTACGTGACGGGCATCGTCGGCGCGGCGCTGTCGGTGCTGGCGACGGCCTTCTGGGTCGTCATCGCGATCGTCGCCGAGTCCGATTCCGACTTCGATCAGGAGTTCCAGCGCGGCTTCGACCAGAGCTCGCGGGCGCTGCCGTTCGCGCAGCTCGCCGTGGCCGTCGGGCGCGGCCTCTTCGGCTGAGCCGAGTCCCGCGCGAGCCGCCCCGGCGGCTCGCCGCCGCGCCGGAGGGAGCACCGGGGCCTCCGCTATCCTCGGCCGCCGCCGATGACTGACGCCTTCATCAAGCAATACCTGATGACCGCGGGGCCCACGCCCGTGCCTCCCAAGGTGTCGCAGGTGATGGCCGAGCCGATGCTCTACCACCGCGCGCCGGCGTTCATCGAGGTCTACGCCCGCTGCCTTGAGCGCCTTCCGCGCGTCTTTCAGACCTCGAACGACGTGCTCTGCTTCGCGGCCTCCGGCACCGGCGCGATGGAGTCGGCGGTGGTGAACTTGACCCGTGCCGGCGAGCCGGCGCTGGTGGCCTCCTGCGGCAAGTTCGGCGAGCGCTGGGCCGAGCTCTGCGACGCGCACGGCGCTGCCACACGGCACCTCGAAGCGGGCTGGGGGAGCAAGGTCGAGCCGGACGCGCTCGATCGCGCGCTCTCAGACAGCGGCGCGAGAACGGTCTTCACGACGCTGTCGGAGACCTCGACCGGCGTCGTCAACGACGTGCGCGCGCTCGCGGCGGCCGCCCACGCGCACGACGCCATGATCGTCGTCGACGCGGTGTCGGCGCTCGGCGCGGTGCCCGTCAGGCAGGACGAATGGGGGCTCGACGTCGTCGTGTCGGGATCGCAGAAGGCGCTCATGTGCCCTCCCGGCCTCGCCTTTGCGAGCGCCTCGGGGGAGGCGCTCGCGCGAGCGACCGAGGCGGCGGGCGGCAGCTACTACTTCGACTGGCAGCGGACCGCTGCCGGACAGCGAAAGGACCCTCCCGACAGCGCGTTCACGCCCGCGGTCGGGCTGTTCATGGCGCTCGACGTCGCGCTCGGGATGATCGAGGAAGAGGGCCTCGACCGCGTCCACGACCGCCATCGCCTGCTCGGCCGCGCGGCGCGCGAGGCGGCGCGCGCGCTCGACCTCGAGCTCTACGGGCCGGAGGACGACAACGCCAACGTCGTCACCGCGATCGCGCTCCCGGACGGCATCGACGGCGCGCAGGTGCCGAAGCGGATGCGCGACCGCTTCGGGATCACGATCGCGGGCGGCCAGGGGCAGCTCAAGGGGAGGATCGTCCGGATCGCCCACTGCGGCTACTTCGGCGCGTTCGACGTGATCGTCGCCATCGCCGGCCTCGAGATGACGCTGCGCGAGCTCGGCCACGACCTCGAGCCCGGCGCCGGCGTGGCCGCCGCGCAGCGGGTGTTCTCCGAAGCCGGCGTCCCGGCCGGCGCGCCCGCCTGACGGCGCGCACCTGCTCGTGACCGCCGCCGCGCGCGTGCTCGTCAAGGAGGAGATCGCGCCCGCGGGGCTCGACCTGCTGCGCGCGCGCTTCGAGGTCGACGACGGGACCGGCTGGTCCGACGGCGAGCTGCCCGAGCGGATCGCCGGCTACGACGCGCTGATCGTCCGGTCGGCCACCCAGGTCACCGCCGACCTGATCGGGCGCGCCGACCGCCTCAAGGTCATCGGCCGCGCCGGCATCGGGGTCGACAACATCGACGTCGAGGCCGCCACCAAGCGCGGCGTCGTGGTGGCCAACGCGCCGCAGTCGAACGTGATCGCGGCCGCCGAGCACACGATGGCGCTGATGCTCGCGCTGTGTCGTAACGTGCCGCAGGCCCACGCCTCGCTGACCGCCGGGAGGTGGGAGCGAAAGCGCTTCGGGGGGATCGAGGTCTACCGCAAGACGCTCGGGGTGCTCGGTTTCGGCCGCATCGGACAGCTCGTCGCGGAGCGGGCGAGGGCCTTCGGGATGACCGTCCTCGCCTTCGACCCGTTCGTCTCCGCCGAGCGCTACCGCGAGCTCGGCGTCGAGCGCGCCGAGAGCTCGGCTGACCTCTACGCGCGCTCGGACATCGTCACGCTCCACCTCCCGCGCACGCCCGAGACCACCGGCTGGCTGAACGCCGAGGCGTTCTCCCAGATGCGCGAGGGGGCGCTCGTCGTCAACTGCGCGCGCGGGGAGCTCGTGGACCACGAGGCGCTCCAGCAGGCGCTGGAGCGCGGGAGGGTCGCCGGAGCGGCGCTGGACGTATTCCCCGCGGAGCCGATCACCGAGCATCCCCTGTTCGGCTTGCCGGGGGTGGTGGTGACGCCGCACCTCGGGGCGTCCACCGCCGAGGCACAGGACCGCGCCGGGATCATCACGGCGGAGCAGGTGGCGGCGGCGCTGAGCGGCGACCCGGTGATGAACGCGGTCAACATCCCGACCGTCCGCGCCGAGGAGATGGAGGTCCTGAGCCCGTTCCTGCCGCTCTGTCGCAACCTCGGCCGGCTCGCGATGTCGCTCGCCGAAGCCTCCGCGATCGATCGCATCGACGTCCGCTATGAGGGACGGCTGTCCGAGTACGACACGCGCCTCCTCACGACGGCCGTGCTGAACGGCGTGCTCGAGGGGCACACCGAGGAGCAGGTCAACCTCGTCAACGCACCCTCGCTCGCCGAGGAGCGCGGGATCGTGGTGGCCGAGCAGAAGGAGCCCGCGTCGGCGGACTTCAACGAGCTGGTGGCCGTCTGCGTCGCCTCGAACGGGCACCAGGTCGAGGTCGCGGGCACCGGCTTCGGGCCGCGCAACGTGCCGCACCTCGTCTCGGTCTACGGGCAGAGCTTCAACATCGAGCTCGCCGACCACATCGCGGTCTTTCGCTACCGCGACCAGCCGGGGATGATCGGCCGCGTCGGCACGATCTTCGGCCGGCACGGCGTGAACATCGCCTCGGCTGCGGTGGGCGCGGAGGAGGAGGCGGACGACGCGGTAATGGCGGTCACGGCCGAAGCGCCCGTCCCCGACGCGCTGATCGCCGAGATCGCCGGCCTCGACGGCTTCCACGACGGCCGCGCGGTGAACCTCTAGCTGTGAGGGCGCTCGTCCTGACCGAGCACGGCGCGCCCGAGGTGCTGCGCGTCGAGGAGCGTCCCGATCCGACTCCCGGCCCCGGCGAGGTCCGGATCGCGGTCGGGGCCGCCGGGATCAGCTTCGCCGAGCTGATGGCCCGCATGGGCGTCTACCCCGACGCGCCCAAGCCGCCGTGCGTGCTCGGCTACGAGGTCGCCGGCGAGGTCGAGACCGTGGGCGACGGGGTGGAGGGCGTCGCGGTCGGAGACCGCGTGATCAGCGGCTGCCGGTTCGGCGGCTACGCGGAGCTCGTCGCGGTGCGCGCCGACCAGCTCGTCCCGATGCCCGAAGGCTGGAGCTTCGAGGAGGGCGCGGCGCTGCCGGTCAACTACGCGACGGCGTACGCCGGGCTCGTCCGCTACGGCTCGCTGCGCGACGGCGAGCGGGTCCTCCTGCACGCGGCGGCCGGCGGCGTCGGGATCGCCGCGACCCAGATCGCCAAGCTCCTCGGCGCCGAGGTGTTCGGCACCGCGTCGGCGTCGAAGCACGAGGCGATCCGCGGCTTCGGCGTGGACCACGCGATCGACTATCGCAACGAGAGCTTCGTCAAGGCGGTGCGCCGGACCACCGGCGAGCGCCATGCGCTCGATCTCGTGATGGACGCCGTCGGGGGCAGGAGCTATCGCCAGTCGTACTCGCTGCTGCGGGCCGGCGGCCGGATCGTCTGCTTCGGGGCGTCGTCGATCGTGCAGGGCGAGCGCCGAAACATCCCCGCGGCGGTGAAGGGCCTCGCCCAGACGCCCTGGTTCAATCCGCTGCGCCTGGCTTCGGCCTCGAAGGCGGTCATCGGCCTCAACGTCCTGACGCTGTGGGACTCGAAGGGCAGCCTCGACGAGCTCGTGAGCCCTTTGCGCGAGTGGATGGACGAGGGCAAGATCCGTCCGGTCGTGGCCGAGGCCTTTCCGCTCGAGCGCGGCCCCGACGCCCACCGCTTCATGGCGGAGCGCCGCAACGTCGGCAAGGTCGTCCTGACGCTGTAGTCCTGCCGGTCGGGCCCCGGTGGAGCCCCGCGCTGGTCGGTGCCACGGGGCTGAGCGTTGTGGTGAGACGTTCTTTGGAGAACTGGTCAGCAAGGATGCTCAGCCTTGCTGACCACTTTCAGAAGAGAGGTGGTGCCAGCAGCCGCCGCATTCGCCGGCTTCGCGTCGGGCGCCCAGTCCGCGCCCGGTCGATCGACGGCGTGTAAGCTGGCGAGGATGCCGTTCCCGCTCGACCTGCGACTTCTCCTCCTCCCCCTTCGGGGGGAATAGCGCGCGGCGGCCGCGAAGCCGCACCACCAGGAGAACGCAGTGAAGGCAACGAGAGGAACGGGATGACGGACACCGACACAGGAGCACAGCGCGAAGGGGCGAACCGCGTCAGGGTCTTCGACACGACCCTGCGCGACGGCGAGCAGTCGCCGGGGATCTCGCTCAACACGCAGGAGAAGGTCGAGATCGCCCAGCAGCTCGCGCGGCTCGGCGTCGACGTGATCGAGGCCGGCTTTCCGATCACCTCCCCGGGGGACTTCGAGTCGGTGCGTGCGATCGCGCGCCAGGTCGAGGGCCCGGTGATCTGCGGGCTTGCGCGTACCAGCGCGCAGGACATCGACGCCGCCTGGAACGCCGTCAGGGACTCGCAGCGGCCCCGCATCCACACGTTCATTGCGACCAGCGACATTCACATCGAGCGCAAGCTCCGGACCTCGCGCGAGGACGTAAAGGGCCAGGCGCGCGCCGCCGTCGCGCACGCGCGCGGCCACACCGACGACGTCGAGTTCTCACCCGAGGACGGCTCGCGCTCGGACATCGAGTTCATGGCCGAGGTGGTCCAGATCGCGATCGACGAGGGAGCGACCACGATCAACGTCCCTGACACCGTCGGCTACACGATGCCGGGCGAGTACGCGGCGATGTTCGAGGAGCTCTACCGGCTCGTGCCGGCGCTGCGCGACGTCGTCGTCTCCGTTCACTGCCACGACGACCTCGGCCTGGCGGTGTCGAACTCGCTGGCCGGGCTGTCGGCCGGTTGCCGCCAGATCGAGGGCGCGATCAACGGCATCGGCGAGCGCGCTGGCAACGCCTCGATCGAGGAAGTCGTGATGCTGCTGCACACGCGCGCCTCGAGCCTCGGGCTGTGGACCGGCGTGGACACGCGCGAGATCGCGCGCACGAGCAGGCTCGTCTCGCGCCTCACCGGGTACCCGGTGCAGCCGAACAAGGCGATCGTGGGGCGCAACGCGTTCGCGCATGAGGCCGGCATTCACCAGGACGGCGTCCTCAAGGACCGCACGACCTACGAGATCATGGACGCCGAGACGATCGGGCTGGAGCGCAACTCGATCGTGCTCGGCAAGCACTCCGGACGCCACGCGCTTCGAAACGCGCTGGAGGAGCTCGGCTTTCGCGTCGAGGGTGCGGCGCTCAATACCGCGTTCCAGCGCTTCAAGGAGATCGCCGACAAGAAGAAGAAGGTCACCGCGCTCGACCTCGAGGCGATCGTCTCCGACGAGATGCGCCAGGCCGACGCGGCCTACACCCTCGAGTCCTTCGAGGTCGAGGCGTCGTCGTCGCGGGCTCCGTACGCGCGCGTGAGGGTCGGCGTGCCCGGCGGCGAGGTGGTGGAGGGCAGCTTCACCGGCGATGGCCCGGTAGACGCGTTCTTCAGCGCGCTGAACGCCGCCACCGCCAGGGAGGCGCGCCTGAAGGAGTACCACGTGAGCGCGGTCACCGGCGGGCGCGACGCGCTCGGCGAGGTCACGGTGCTGCTCGAGCTCGGCGGCAAGCTGGCGTCGGGACAGGGCGTGTCCACCGACATCCTCGAGGCGTCGGGGCGGGCCTACCTGCGGGCACTCACGAACGCGATGGCCGACTCCGCTGTGGCGGAGGCCGAGCACCACCTCGAGCAGGCCGAGGTCGAGCGAACGTCGACGCCGTAGGTCGCCGGTCTACGCTGCGCCGAGCGTGAGCGATGCCGACTTCACCTGGGTCGACGGCGAGCGCCTCGTCCGCTTCGGCGAGGGCGCGCTCGACGACGCGGGGCGCCTGCTCTCGGAGTGCGGCTTCAAGGGCTACGTCCTCCTGACCACCGAGCGCGCCGCCGCGCAGGCGCCCGACCTGCGCAAGCGGGCCGCGGCGCTCGTCGCGGTGCCCCCGGGACCGGTCCCCGACGTGGCGGCGTCTGTTCGCGGCGACGTCGGCCGGCGTCCGCTCGTCGCGCTCGGGGGCGGGCGCGTGATCGACGCGGCCAAGGCGATCGCTGCCACGGACGGGCTGGCCTGCGCCGCGGTGCCCACGACCCTCTCGGGCGCCGAGGTGACGCCCTTTCACCGCCTCCCGGCGGGAATCGAGGGCTACGCGCTCGTGCGACCGGCGCTCGTCATCGCCGCGCCCACGCTGATGGCCTCACAGGCGATGCCGGAGCTCGCCGCCAGCGCGATGAACGCGCTCGGCCACGCGGCGGAGGCGCTGTACGTCCGCATGACGAACCCGGTCGCGCGGCTCGCCGGGCTCCGCGCCGCGGCGCTGATCGCGACCGGCCTCGGGGCCGAGCCACCGGCGCGCGCCGACCTCGCGCTCGGCGCCCTGCTGGCGGGCTACGCGATCGGCACCACAGGCTTCGGCCTCCACCACGTGATCTGCCAGACGATCGTCCGCGCCGCCGGAACCCCGCACGCCCAGACGAACGCCGTGATGCTCCCGCACGTCCTCCGCGCGATGGCCGGTCGGGCGCCGTCGGAGCTCGGCGAGCTGGCGCTCGCGCTGGGGGCGGAGCGAGAGCGGGCCGCGAAGGCCGCCGAGCTCGTCGCCGGGCTCGCCGCGCGCGCGGGCCCCACGCGCCTGTCCGAGCTCGGTGTGGAGGAGGGTCAGTTCGGCCGGATCGCCGCCGAGGCATCGGGGCGGCCGCAGCTCGACGCGACGCCGGACTCGCCCGGCGAGGGCGAGCTGCTTGAGCTGCTGCGCGCAGCGCACTGAGCGGCGCCGCGACTCAGTATGCCGTCGTCATGATCCGAAATCCCACGCCCGGGAAGCGCGGATCGGCGCCCGCCGGCGCCGCGTGGCGCCACCCCCGACGCTCGAGGAGGCGGGCCATCGCGGGAGAGGCCTGGCGTACGGCGTGGGTGGCCCCGGCCTCACGCGCGCCGTCGTCCTGGACGTCCAGCAAGCGTGACGCGAGCCCGTGGCGCTGCGCCGAAGCGGCCACCACGACGCGCGCCGGGGCGGCGACGGCGCCCTCGAGGCGCAGCCCCGCCTCGAGGTACTCGGTCGGTCGGAAACGCTTCTTGCGAGACGGCGCCGGTCTCGCGCCAGACCGCGGCTCGGAGCTCGCAGATCGCATCGATCGACGCGGCGTCGCTCACCTCGGTCGGACCGGCCAACGCCTCGTCGTGGTGAGGAGCCGGAGCGCCCAAGACGACGAGCCAGTCTAGTTGCGCTCTCGTGAGCGCTACGCTCCGGCGCTTCGATCGACTAGGAGTTCCTCCCCGCGTGATACGAGCAGGTCATGATCTGGAAGGTCACTTCCGGGAAGCGGGGGTCGCGCGGAGCGGGCCCGAAGCGGTCCCAGCCCCGGCCCAAGAGCAGCCGGCACACGGCCGGCGAAGCCTGGCAAAGGCCATGCGCGGCCCCAGCCGCGGCCGCGGCCTCCTCCCGCACGGCGACGAGGCGCGACGCGAGGCCATGGTGTGCCGCGGAGGTGGAGACCACGAGTCGGGCGGGCGCGGCGATGGTTCCCGCGAGCTCGAGCCCGGCGGCCAGGTACTCGAAAGCCTCGGGAACCTGCTCGAGCCGCTCGTGAAGGCTGAGCCGCGCCGCGGCCACCAGGCGACCGTTCCGGGTCATGACCCAGTGCCGGGCGAGGCGGTCGAACTCGTCATGCCAGCGGCCGGTCGGGAAGGCGTCGGGCGCGAGCCCGCCCCGCTCTCGCCAGATCGACACGCGCAGCTCGGAGATCCGGTGGAGGTAGGCGTCGGCGGTTACCTCGGTAGGGCCGACGAGCGACGCGTCGTCGTGAGCGGTCCGACCAACCAAGAGATACGCGAGGCTAGCCGGGCATGAGGCTGGAAGCGCAGGTCATCGAAGGGTGGCCTCCGCTCGCGTGGCTCGCCACCTGCTCACGCGGTGACGGAGCTGTCGTCCTCCGCCACGGCCCGTGGGTCGAGGTGGGGGAGGGCTTCGTGTGCGAGGCGGTCTGGCCGGAGAAGTTCGACGACGGAGGATTCGACCGCCAGGCGGTGGTGGCGGGAACCGGCGTGCGGCTTCGCGACGGCGAGGCGGTGTTCGTGTCGTCGACCTCCACCGTCGACCGCCTGCACTCGGTCGAGCGCCCCGAGGGCCCGGTCGTCTCGAACTCGCTCGCCTGTCTCGTGAGCGCCATCGGCGCCCAGGCTCGCCTCGATCACGGGGGCTACCTCCGGGAGATGAGCAGCATCACGAAGGGGATCGACGACTACGACCGCACGATCCCCACCACCAGCGAGCAGGTACGACTCACCTACTTCCGCAACCTCGTGTGGGACGGCAGCCGGCTCACGGAACGCGACAAGCCGCCCGAGCCCGAGCACCTCCGCGACTTCGCCGAGTACCGTGACTTCGTTCGCTCCGTCCTCGCCAGGCTGACGGAGAACATGTCGAGCGGCGCGCGGCGTCATCCGCTTCGCTGGCTCGGGACGCTGTCGTCGGGATACGACTCCGCGACCGCCACGACGCTCGGGACCGAGGTGGGTTGCGACCAGGCGATCTGCTTCGACCGCAGTCGGCTGAACCAGCCTGACAGCGGCGAGCCGATCGCGCGAGCACTCGGGATCGAGCCGCTCGTGATCGAGCGCGCGACCTGGCGCCGGCGGGCGGCCAGATTCGATCGTACGCCCGAGGTCCCGTTCCTGGCGGCCATGCCGACCGGCGAGCTCGCACCGTTCGCCGCCGCCCGCGAACACCTATCGGGAAGGGTGCTGCTGACGGGTTTTCAGGGCGGCGCGATGTGGCGGCTGTGGGCCGAGGACCCGAGCCCCCGGATCGCCCGCAAGGATTCCTCCGGCCTTGGCTTCGCGGAGTTTCGCCTCGTCGCCGGGTTCATCAACTGCGCGCCCGCCTTCTGGACGGCTCTCAGCGTCGACAGGCTCGCCGCGATCGGACGCTCCGAGGAGATGCGCCCCTGGGTCATCGGCAAGCGCTACCAGAAGCCGGTCGCCCGAAGGATCGTCGAGGACGCGGGCGTCCCGCGCGACCTTTTCGGCCGGGAGAACCAGCCGGGCGTCGGCGGGTCACTGACGAAGGAGCCCGAGTTCCTCGGGCCCGAGTCGCTCGCCGACTATCAACCGTGGATTCGCCGCGAGGCCGCGGCCATGGGGGCACGGTGGCTCGTCACGGTCGCCGTCCTCGACCTGGTCGGGCGCGCCGCGGCCCCTGCCGTCGGGTTGCTTGCGACGGTGGTCCGGCGCGTCGATGGGATCGCGCGGCGCCCCTCCACCCACATCCTCCGGCGCCGGGTCGAGCGGGTCGAATCCGCCGTCCGCCCTCTCGCGGGTGGCGCGGCCATTCGCATGTTCGTCTTCCAGTGGGGCCTCGCCCGCCAAGCGGAGCGCTACAGGGCTCCGGCTGAGGCGGCGACGCGGGCGCGCGATTCGTCGCGTGCCTCCTCTAGCTAGCATGCCGCGCCGATGCCGTCGGTGAGCCTCGAGGGCCGCGTCGCCGCGATCACCGGTGCCTCGTCGGGCATCGGCGAAGCGACCGCGGTCGCGCTTGCCCGCAGCGGCGCCGCGGTGGCGCTCGGGGCGCGGCGAACGGATCGCATCGAGTCGACCGCGGAGCGGATCGAGGCCGACGGAGGCGCGGCCGCCGCGCTGGGCGTGGACCTCACGGACGAGGCCGAAGCGCGTGCGTTCGTCGAGGGAGCCCACGAGCGCCTCGGCCGGCTCGACGTGCTCGTCAACAACGCCGGCGTGATGCTGCTCGGCCCGGTGGAAGGGGCGGACACCGACGAGTGGCGCCGGATGGTCGAGGTCAACCTACTCGGGCTCCTCTACTGCACTCACGCCGCGCTCCCGATCATGCGTGAGCAGGGCGGAGGGCACATCGTGAACGTCTCGTCGGTGGCGGGGCGCGTCGCCGGCTTGGGCTCGGCCGTCTACAACCTGACGAAGTTCGGCGTGCACGGCTTCTCGGAGGGGCTGCGGCAGGAGGCGCTCCACGCGAACGTGCGCGTGACGACGATCGCGCCCGGCTACGTGGAAACCGAGCTACAAGGGCACAACCAGAACCCCGCCGTGGTCGAGGCGACGAAGCAGATGCGCGAGAAGATCGGCCAGGTCCTGCGCGCCGAGGACATCGCGGACGCGATCCTCTACGCCGTGTCCCAGCCCGAGCACGTCGACATCAACGAGCTGCTGGTGCGCCCGACCGGGCAGCAGCGCTGAGCAACCACAAACGCCTGACAAGTCGGTAGCCTTCCCGATCGGGTAGGAGTCCGTGTACCACAGGGAGGGGCCCAGATGAGAAGCGGTAAGTCCTTCGTCGCCCGAATCGCGCTCGCTTTCGCGCTGGTCGGGCTAGCCCTGGTCCCTGCGGCCAGCGCCGATCACCCGGTCGCCGACTCAAGCCTGCTCGAAGAGCTCGCCGACAGTGCGTCGTTCCTCTCCGTCGGCGTCCAGCAGAACCCGGCCTTCCAGGACCCACCCATACACGGCGTTCCGACGAACCACAACGGGAAGGGGCAGAGGCACTCCCTGAACTTCAGAAAGCTCGACCGCGAGCCCATCATCGATCGGCGCAACGAGCTGCGCGCCGAGGGCACCGATCTCGCGTTTCGCAACCGGTTGATGGTCGCCGGAAGCTACGAGGGAACCGGCTTCTTCCGCATGAACAAGTCGCGCACCAACGTCGAGCAGATCTCGTTCCATAGCTGCCCCGGCTCCCAGGGCGACGTCTCGATCATGGGCGACTACGTCTTCGTCTCGATCGACTCGCCGAGCAGCAACGAGGAGAAGACCCCCACCTGCAACAACACCCGGACCAACGGCAGAAGGCTCAACGAGAGCCCGAGCTCGCTCGAGGCGGAGGGCATCCGCATCCTCGACATCTCCAACCTGCAGAACCCGCGCCAGGTCGGCTTCGTCGAGACCGAGTGCGGCTCGCACACCCACACGATCATCCCCAAGGGACGGGGTAAGGCTTTCCTGTACGTCGACTCCTACCCAATTGCGAACGTCCCGGTGCTCGAGGAGTGCTCGGAGCTGTCGCACGACGAGGGCGAGTTCTCGGTGGTCAAGTTCGACAGCGACCGTCCGGGTCGCGCCAGGGTCGTCTCGACTCCCGACGTGATCAAGTCGCCGCAGACCGACGCGATCGGTTGCCACGACACCGGCGTCCTGCTGAGGAAGAACAAGCCCGACCTCGCGGCCTGCTCTGGGCTCGGACGCTGGGTGCTGTTGAACGTCGAGCGACCCGCCGACCCGAAGGTCTACTCGATGGTCAACAACGCGCGGATCGAGCTCGACCACTCGGCGGCGTTCAGCTGGGACGGCAAGGTCGCGGTCATCGGCGACGAGCACGCCGGCGCCGCGGGCGGCGGCGGGTGCTCCACGAACTCCCAGAGCCCGGTGGGCGCGATGTGGTTCTACGACATCCGCAATCCGCGCAACCCGATCCTGAGGGGCCACCACTCCCTCCCGCGGGTGCCGATCCCCGACTCGGCGGAGGAGTCGGAGCGCTTCCGGTGCACGACCCACAACTACAACATCCTGCCCACGAAGGATCGGGACCGGTACCTGGCGGCGGTTCCCTACTACATGGGTGGCGTGGCCGTGGTGAACTTCAGCAACCCGTCGAAGCCCAGGGAGGCCGGGTTCTTCCTGCCGGAGGTGCGCGGCACGCTCCCGGACATGTGGTCGGGCTACTGGTACAACGGCAAGATCTTCACGAACGAGCACGCCTCGCAGCTCGGCGTGAGCATCTTCGAACGGGCGGGCACCGGAAGCCGGACCGTGCGCTTCTTCAGCGGTGCGATGAACCCGCAGACCCAGAAGGGGCCCTTCAAGTAGCGGGGCGCGGAGTGCAGCTCAACACGCCGGGCTGAGTCTGATCGCGCTGGGCAGTGAGCTCTGTGCGGGCTGGGTCCTAGATTCGGTCCCTACCGACGGAAAGCGCACCTTTGGACGAGGAACACTTCAGCGAGATCGACGCCGCCATGCTCTACATCGAGGAGGCGCGTGCCCGCGCCGAGCGCGGCGCCGCGGCCCTCCGCAAGGCGGGCGCCGAGCCTCACCTGATCGAGGCGCACCAAGCTCTACAACGAGGTCGATGACGGCGCCTACGCCGACCTTCGCCGGCTGCACGAGCAGCTCGACCTCACCGTCGCCGCGGCCTACGGTTGGCCGGCGAGCGCAGCGACGACGAGCGCCGACCGCTGTCACTTCGCCGGAGCAGGGGGCCGCAGCCCCAGCCGCTCCTTTAGCCGCAGCACCCGCGCCGCCGACTCCTCGACGCGCGCGCGGAACTTCTCCGAGCGCTTCGCCTCGCCGAGCAGCCGCTTGAAGACCGGCATGTAGCTGCCGCTCGAGGTCGTGAGCATTAGGTCGGCACCGGCGGCGACCGCCCGGACTGCTGCCTCGGGCGTCGAGGACCGGCTCAGCACCGCCTCGGCCTCCATGCTGTCGGTCACGATCACGCCGCGGTAGCCGAGCTCCTCGCGCAGCACGCCCTCCAGGATCGGAGCCGATTGCGAGGCGATCCGGCGGTCGTCGAGCGTGGGGTAGAGGGCGTGGCCGGCCATGACCAGCTCCACTTCGGCGTCGATCGCCGCCCGGAACGGCTCGAGGTCCACCTTCTCGATCTCCGCTCGCGGGCGCTTGATCGTCACGGCGGCGTCGTCGGTGTTGAGCTTGGCGGCGCCGATGCCGGGGAAGTGCTTCGCGGTCGAGGCGACGCCGCCGCGGCGGTGTCCACGCACAGCCGCGGCCACGAGTGAGGCGACCGCGTCGGCCTCGCCCGGGTAGGCGCGGCCGGCGACAACCGACCCCGGCACGGACGCGACGTCGGCCACCGGCGCGAGGTTCACGTTGATCCCGAGCCGGTCGAGGTCGCGACCGGCCTGGCGCGCGAGCTGCTCGGCCAGCGCCGGTCGCGCGATCGTCCCGGCCGCCGGCTCGGGCGCCGCGAACGGCACGATCCGGATGTCGCCGCCCTCCTGGTCGACCGCGAGCAGAGCGCTGCGCCCGGCGGCCTGCTGGAGCGACCCGGTCAGGTCGCGGAGCTGCTGCGCCGAGAGCACGTTGTCGCCGAACAGGATCGCCCCGGCCGCCTCACCGGCGCGCAGCGCCTCCTGGACGTAGGTCGGTCGCTCGGTGCCGTCGAAGCGCAGCATCACGAGCTGGCCGACCTGCTGGCGCAGGCTCAGGTCGTCGACCGGCGGGGCCTTTTCCGAGCCATCTCCGTCTCCACGCGCGGACGCGAGCGAGCCGGCCTCGTCCCCCGAACGGGCGCCGACCTCGACGCCGGTGACGAGCGCGACCAGGCAGCCGGCCACCAGCACCGAGAGGCGGCGGCGCCGCTTGGCGTCTTGCGGAAGGGCGAAGCGCATGCCGCCCCGAGGTTAGGGAGCGAGCTCGGGCGCTGGGGTTACGTGGCGGAAAGGCTTCCAGCGAGAAGTTCACGTCCCCGGCCGACGTGGGCACCGAAGCTCACCCACATAGGACGCACTCGGTTACCAGGTCGGCCGAGCAACCGCCGGGGGCCCCGTGCCTAGAGCTTCACGGGACGAGCCGCGACGCTAAGGCGAGGAAAACGTCTGTACGTGATAGCGTACACGCCCTTCATGGCGACGCTCGCTTCACCGCCCGCCGGTCGCGCCGACGTGAACGGCGCCCGGCCCGACACACCCACCCTCGGCCCACGGCTGAAGGCCCTCCGCGAGGGCATGGGCCTCTCGCTGCGTGACCTCGCCGAGCGCAGCGGCGTATCGGCGCCGATGCTCTCCCAGGTGGAGCGCTCCGAGACGAGCCCCACGGTGGCGGTGGCCACCCGAATCGCCGCCGGGCTCGATCTCACCCTCTCCCAGCTGCTTCGCCTCGACGAGTCGGGCGGCGTGACCGTCGTCCGCGCCGGCGACCGCCGAGAGGGCAGGGGCGCCGCCGAAGGACACGGCTACGAGGTGCTCACGCCGCCGATCCCCGGGCAGCGCGCCGAGGTCTCCCTGCACACGCTCGCGCCCGGCGCGGCGACCGGTGGCCCCGGCGATCCGCCGATCCACGAGCCGGGGTCGCGCGAGACCGCGGTGGTAACCCAAGGCCGCGTCCGCCTCGTCTGCGACGGCGCAGCGCACCAGCTCGGCACCGGCGACGCCGTGACCTTCGACGCCGACCTGGCCCATCATTTCGAGAACCCCGCAAGAGAGCCCGCGCGCTTCCTCGCGGTCACCGCCGCGGGCCTGCGAAGGAGCTGAAAACCGACCATGACGAAGACCCTGCTCGACAAGATCTGGGACGCCCACGAGGTCGCGCCCGGGCTTCTCTACATCGACCTCCACCTCGTCCACGAGGTCACCTCGCCGCAGGCGTTCGACGCGCTCCGGCTGGCTGGTCGCACCGTCCGCCGGCCGGACCGCACGCTCGCGACCGCCGACCACAACGTTCCGACCGACGCCCCCGCGGCCGCCGCGCAGATCGCCGACCACCTCTCGCGCAAGCAGGTCGAGGCGCTCGAGCGCAACTGCCGCGAGTTCGCCGTCCCGATCTACTCGGTCGGCTCGCAGCGCCAGGGCATCGTCCACGTGATCGGCCCCGAGCTCGGCGTGACCCAGCCGGGCATGACGATCGTCTGCGGCGACTCGCACACCGCGACCCACGGCGCGCTCGGGGCGCTCGCGTTCGGGATCGGCACGAGCGAGGTCGAGCACGTGCTGGCCACACAGACCCTCCAGCAGTCAAAGCCGAGGGCGATGCTGATCCGCTACGAGGGTGAGCTCGGCTTCGGCGTGACCGCCAAGGACCTAATCCTCGGGACGATCGGGCAGATGGGCGTCGAGGGCGGCGTAGGTCACGTGATCGAGTACGCCGGGCCCGCGATCGAGGCGCTCTCGATGGAGGGGCGGATGACCGTCTGCAACATGACGATCGAGGGCGGCGGCCGCGCCGGCATGGTGGCGCCCGACGACACGACCTTCGAGTGGCTCGAGGGCCGGCCCGCGGCGCCCGACCCCACCCCCGAGGAGTGGCGCGGGCTGCGCACCGACCCCGGCGCGAGCTTCGACCGGGAGATGGTCGTGGACGCCGCGGCGCTCTCGCCCCAGGTGACGTGGGGCACGACGCCCGGGATGGTCGCCTCGGTCACCGCCACGGTGCCCGATCCGCGGACCGAGGGGGAGGAGCGCGCGCTCGTCTACATGGACCTCGAGGCGGGAACGCCGATTCAGGAGATCGCCCTCGACCGGGTGTTCATCGGCTCCTGCACGAACGCGCGCGTCGGCGACCTGCGCGTGGCGGCGGCGATCGTCGAGGGTCGCCGGGTCGCGGAGAGCCTCGAGGCGATGGTCGTCCCGGGCTCGCAGCAGGTCAAGGCGGAGGCGGAGGCGGAGGGGCTCGACGAGGTCTTCCGCCGGGCCGGCTTCGACTGGCGCTCGGCCGGCTGCTCGATGTGCCTGGGCATGAACCCCGACGTCCTGGCGCCCGGCGAGCGCTGCGCCTCGACCTCCAACCGCAACTTCGAGGGCCGCCAGGGCCGCGGCGGCCGCAGCCACCTGGTCAGCCCGCAGATGGCGGCCGCGGCGGCGATCGAGGGCCGCTTCGTGGACGTCCGGGAGTGGTCGCGGTGAAGCCCGTGGGGGTCGTGCAAGGAGGCGTGTCGGTGCTCGACCGCGACGACGTCGACACCGACCAGATCATGCCCAAGCAGTTCCTGAAGAGAGTCGAGCGCTCGGGCTTCGGGGAGTTCCTTTTCCACGATTGGGCGAAGGAGCCGGGCTGGCGCCTGGAGCGCAACCCGATCCTCGTCACCGGCCGCAACTTCGGCTGCGGATCCTCGCGCGAGCACGCCCCGTGGGGGCTCCAGGACTACGGCTTCGAGGCGATCGTGGCACCGTCCTTCGCCGACATCTTCCACTCGAACTGCACGAAGATCGGGCTGCTGCCGGTCGTGCTGCCCGCGGACGAGGTGCGGGCGCTGATGGAGGCCCGCGAGGCTCGCGTCGATCTGGAGCGCCGGACGGTGGAGCACGGTGGCCGCGCGGTGGCGTTCGAGATCGACGACCAGACGCGCCACCGGCTGCTGAACGGCCTCGACGACATCGGCATCACGCTCGGCCAGGCGGACTCGATCGAGGCCTACGAGCGCGACCGCGAGCGGGTCGGGCCGGTCACGACGGCCCTGTGAGCGCCTCCGGCGAGACAGCCGCGAGCGGGCCGCGCGACTGGGACGCGGAGCTCTACCACCGCGTCTCCGACTTCCAATTCGGGCTCGGCCTGGAGGTGCTCGACCGGCTCGCGCTGCGCGGCGACGAGACGGTGCTCGACGCCGGCTGCGGCACCGGCCGGGTGACCCAGACCCTGGTGGAGCGGCTGCCGGGCGGGCACGTGGTAGCGGTGGACGCCTCGGAGGACATGGTGCGCAAGGCGAGGGAGACGCTGCGAGGATCGGTCGAGGTCCGCAGGATGGATCTCGCCGAGCTCGAGCTCGACCGGCCGGTCGACGCGATCCTCTCGACCGCGGTCTTCCACTGGATCCCCGATCACGACCGGCTCTTCGCGCACCTGCACGCCGCATTGCGCCCCGGCGGGACGCTGGCCGCCCAGTGCGGGGGAGAGGGGAACGTGGCGTCAGTCACGCAGGCGGTCGGCGGCGTGCGCGACACCGATCCGTTCGCGCCCTACCTCGGCGGGTGGGAGGGCCCGTGGCGCTTTCCCTCCACCGACGACGCCGCCGGACGGCTGCGCGGCGCCGGCTTCCACGAGGTCCGCTGCTGGCTCGAGCCGCGCACGCTCGTGCCCGAGGAGCCCGCCGCGTACCTGCGGACGGTCACGCTCGGCCTCCACCTCGAGCGCCTTCCCGAGGAGCTGCGCGACCCGTTCGTCGAGGCGGTGCTCGAGCGCATGGGGGAGCCGGTGGCGATCGACTACGTGCGGCTCAACATCGAGGCTCGCCGGCCGTGAGCCCGGCGCTGCGGATCGCCTGCTTGCCCGGCGACGGCATCGGCCCCGAGGTAATGGGCGCCGCACGCGAGCTGCTCGCCCGGATCGGCGACTTCGAGCTCTCCGAGCACGCGATCGGCGGCGCCTCGATCGACGCGCACGGCACGGCTCTGACCGACGACGTCCTGGACGCGTGCCGAGGATCCGACGCCGTGCTGCTCGCGGCCGTCGGCGGCCCGCGGTGGGACACGACCGACCCCCACGCGCCGCGCCCCGAGCAGGGCCTGCTCGGCCTGCGCAAGGGCCTCGGCCTGTTCGCCAACCTCCGGCCGGTCCGCCCGAGCACGGCGCTGCTGGACGCGAGCCCGCTGCGGCGCGAGCGGATCGAGGGCACCGACCTGCTGGTGGTGCGCGAGCTGACCGGCGGCATCTACTTCGGCGACCGCGGCCGCGAGGGCGGGCGGGCGTTTGACACCTGCGCCTACACGGTCGAGGAGATCGAGCGGATCGCGCGTGCGGCCTTCGGGCTCGCGCGCCGCAGGGTCACGAGCGTGGACAAGGCGAACGTCCTCGAGACCTCTCGTCTCTGGCGCGAGACGGTGGAGCGCGTCGCCCGCGAGCACTCCGACGTCGAGCTCGAGCACATGCTGGTGGACAACGCCGCGATGCAGCTCGTATCGCGGCCGACGCACTTCGACGTTCTCCTGACCGAGAACATGTTCGGCGACATCCTCTCCGACGAGGCGGCGATGCTCACCGGCTCGATCGGGATGCTCCCGAGCGCCTCGGTCGGCGCCGCGGGGCCGGGCCTGTTCGAGCCGGTGCACGGCTCCGCGCCGGACATCGCCGGCACGGGCGCGGCGAACCCTCTGGCGATGCTCGTCTCGGTGGCGATGATGCTGCGCTTCGGACTCGG
>JBPCMT010000209.1:0-3871 GCA_051001995.1 Thermoleophilaceae bacterium | reverse complement strand
CCGTCGGCATCCGGCCGAGCTCGGCCTCGAGCCGCCGCGACGTCCTCCTGACTCGCACGGCCCGGTCGCGCATCCGGCGCGGCACGTAGACCGGCCAGCCGAAGTCGCGCGCGTGGCGTTTCAGCTCGCCGAGGATCGTGGGCACCGCGAAGCTCGAGAACGCGAACCCGCGACTCACGTCGAAGCCGTCGATCGCCTTGAGCAGACCGATGCTCGCGACCTGCGCGAGGTCGTCGGACGCGTCCCGTGCGCCGCCGAATCGCCGCGCCAGGCCGCGCGCAAGCGGCATGTAGCGCTCGATCAGCCGGCTTCGGGCCGCTTCGTCGCCGAATCGCTGCCAGCGGATCACGAGGCGGTGCTCCCGCTCCCGGTCGGCGGGTGTGCTGCGTACGACCTGCCGCTTTTGGGCAGAAGCCACTTGAGTGGACACGACCGCATCCCTCCTTCAAAAAGCGCGCCCCGCCGTTTGCGGACGGCAGGGCTTGGGCCGGTCACCTGGAAAGCGCGAGCGCGCAGCTCGCTTATGTTGCCTCGTTGTACCCGGGCCGGGTGATCTGAAACCTCACCCCGGGGGGTGAAATTAGCTCCCCCCGGGTTAACCCTGCTCGACGCGCTTCGAGGGAGCCGGGCGCGCGTCGCCCAGGTACTCCTCCACCACGTCGTTCAGCCGCCGGCGCGAGCTGCGCGCCTCGCCGCGCAGGCGCTCGAACGCCTGCTGCTCGTCGAGTCCGTCGCGCTCCATGAGAATGCCCTTTGCCCGCTCGATCCGCGCCCGGCGGCCGAAGGCCTGGCGCAGCCGCTCGTACTCCTGGAACCGGTTGAGTGCCACGTTGATCGCGCCGCGGAGCTCGTCGTGATCGGAGGAATTGAGATGGGCGAAGATCCCGCGGTTCGCGGCCTCGGCGATGAAGTCCGGGTTCGCGTTCTCGACGAGCGCCATCACCGGGCAGTCGGTGTCCTGCATGATCTCGGTGATCAGCTCGAGCGCGTGGTCGGTGTCGTCGTGAAGCGCGACGATCGCAGCGTCCGGCCTGTGGGCGGCCGTGGCCTTCGCGACGCCCGGGGCATCCACCTCGGTCGCGATCACCTCGTGCCCGAGGTCGCTCAGCGCCCTCGCAACCGGGGCGAGATAGACGCGCCGCTCATCGGCGACGAGGATGCGCAGGTCCTTCGGCTGGTCGACCGTCATCGTGCGGGTATTAAACAGCCGAGGCCCTGACCCGGGGCCCACGAGCCAGCGACTGACCCGGAGGCACCCTTGACACCGGCAGCGACGACGAGCTGGGAGTGGGCGGCGCTGGCCGTGGCATCGCTCGCGGTCATCTACGGCGGCCTGGTCGCCGGGCTGGCGCTCGCCGGCCGCCCCGGGTCGGCCCGCGCGCTCGCCAGGTTCATCCCCGACGCGCTCGTGCTGTTTCGCAGGCTGCTTGCCGACGAGCGCGTGCCGCGGCGGCGAAAGGTCGCCCTCGCACTTGGCGTCGCATACCTCGCCATGCCGATCGACCTCGTGCCAGACCTGATCCCGGTTGTCGGGCAGATCGACGACGCGCTCGTGGTCGCGATCCTCCTCCGCTATCTGCTCCGCGGGGGTGGCCCGGCATTGCTCGAGGAGCTCTGGCCGGGCCCCGACGAGTCGCTGCGCGCGCTGATGCGGCTGGCGTTCGGGCCGCCGGCGGCGCGCTGAGCGGCGGGTGCGCTCGGCCCGGCGACTCCGTCCCGTCACGCCGCCGTCTGCATCCCGTCACGCCTCCGTTGCAGAAGATCAACCCCGGAGTCACACCTCGGTAACGCAGCCCCCCGGGGGCGGCGTAGGCTTCCGGCGAGCATGTTCCGTCGCCGGCGCACGCCGCAAACTCCGATCTTCACCATGGGCGCGGCCGACTCGCGCCGCCGCCGTCGCGCTCGCCGCCTCGCGCTGACCGGCGGGCTGGCGGTCGCACTGCTCGTCGCGGCGGCGGCGCTTACCGCCCCGGAGCTCGGAGAGCCGGAAGCCGGTCCGAGCGTCGATCGGGTCGCGTCTCGCGAGCGAAGCGTCGCGGTCGCCGATGTCCCGCCCGCCGCGCGCTTTCCAGCCGACCCGGCCCTCGAAGCGGCGCGTCGCTACGCGCAGGAGCGAGACGGCGAGGTCTCGTTCGCCGTCGTCGACAGCCGCGGCGACCTTCGCGGTGCGGATGCCGATCGGAGCTTCGCGTCGGCCAGCCTCGTGAAGGCGATGCTGCTGGTCGCCTACCTCGACCAGCTCGAGGACGACGGCCTCCCGATCGGCACCGAGGGCCGAGCCCTGCTCGACTCGATGATCCGCGTCTCCGACAATGCGGCGGCGACCCAGGTCTACGCGGCGGTCGGCGGCGCGCCCGCCCTGGAGGGCGTGGCCGAGAGCGCGGGGATGGACGACTTCGCGGCGTCGCCGGCCTGGGGCGAGTCGAGCATCACCGCGGCGGACCAGGCGCGCTTCTTCGCACGGATCGACCGACTCGTGCCGCGCGCCCACCGGGACTACGCGCTCCGCCTGCTGTCGAGCATCGCGCCGGAGCAGAGCTGGGGCATCGCGCAGGCGGCGGGGGACCGGTTCGAGCCGTACTTCAAGGGCGGATGGCTGCCGACGGCTGGCGGGCAGCTGGTCCATCAGGCCGCGCTTCTCGAGCGCGGGGGGCGGCGTCTCTCGGTCGCGGTGCTCACCGACGGCAGCCCGTCGTTCGACTACGGGGTCCAGACGGTCGAGGGCGTTGCCGAGCGGATCCTTCGGCCCGCCGAGTCGAGCGCCGGCGCGGCGGTGTCTGCAGCGCTGGGCCCGCGGGCGGCGGCCGCCGATCGGGCCGCCGCTACCGATCGGTCGGCCCGCTAGTCGCGAGCGCGCTGCCGCTCACCCAGTCCGCCGCCGCTCGCCACGCGGCGGTGCGGGGGTCGATGTGCACGCGGTGCCCGCCCGGAGTGGGCTCGACGAGCTCCACCGCGTCGCCGGCCGCCCTCGCGGCCTCGGCGTAGCGGCGGCTTCGAAGCAGCGACACCGTCTCGTCGCCGGCTCCGTGCACGAGCAACACCGGGACGCCGAGCGGAAGCCGGCGCATCGGGTCGGCGACCGCGTAGCGCTCCGGGACCTCGTCCGGGCTCCCTCCGAGCAGCGCGTGCGCGGGCTCGCCCGCGGCGGTGAGGTCGCAGACCGCGGATTGCGCCACGACCCGGCGGACCGGCACGGCCGGCGCCTCACGACCGGCCGCCCACAGCGCGAGCTGGCCGCCCGCGGAGTGGCCGACGGCCGCCACCGAGCCGAGGTCGAGGCGCCCGTCGCCGAGCGCCGCGAGGCGGTCGATCGCGGCGCCCACGTCGTCGAACGTGGCCGGCCAGCCACCTCCCTGCCCGCGTCCGAGGCGGCGGTACTCGATGTTCCACGCCGCATGGCCGCGGCGGACCAGGTCGGCCGCGACGGCCTTCATCAGCCGCTTGCCGTAGCGAGCGCGCCAGTAGCCGCCGTGGATCAGGACCACGACCGGGTGCGGCCCCGGGCCGGGCGGCGCGTAGAGGTCGGCCTGCTGGGAGGAGTGCGGGCCGTAGCGGTGGCGCTCGGGGCGCGCGAGCAGGTCCAGCGCGACACGCGCGGTCGACGGCACGGGGCGCGACCCTAGAGGACCGATCGCGTCGCCCTCCGCCGGCTGCGCGACAATGCCGCCCATGATCGTCGACTGCGGCGTCTACCGCGACGGTCGGCGCCGTGACGGCCGGGTGGATCTGAGCGACGCGCAGATCGCGTCACGCGAGGACGGCGCTTTCGTCTGGGTCGGGCTCCACGAGCCGACCGAGGAGGAGTTCGACTCGGTCAGGCGCGAGTTTGACCTGCACGAGCTGGCGGTGGAGGACGCGATCAAGGCGCACC